>NZ_AP024652.1:4200000-4554426 GCF_019977315.1 Arthrobacter sp. StoSoilB22 | reverse complement strand
CAATCAGTTCCTAAATACTTGCTTGCCGGCGTTGCTGGCAGCCGAAGTCTCTCCGGCGGCGCTGTTCTGGGCGATAATCCACAGAGTTATACACAGCGGGTGGACATTGGGCTACTGAGCCACTCTAGGGGATGAAATCGCTAGAAGATAGCTGGGAAGTTGCCTGTGGATAATTACACCGTTGTTGTTCCGGAAAGCGGCCTGTGAGCCACTTCATCCACAGGCTGGGAACCACGGTTGGGCACAGCTGTGGATAGCCCCGCAGAAGGCTCCCGGTTTGACTGGGGGTGCCTTTTTGCCCTAACGTTGTGAAGTCCTTTGTGTCCGCTTTTGAGATCAGTTGTAACTCCGTACGTTCACCGTGCGGAAGGCAACGGCGGCAGGCACATACAAAACTTAGCGTCGGCCAGTTCTTCCCCTTTTTTGATCGGGTGGGCGCACCTTTGATCCACTGGAGTAACTAACGTGAGCAAGCGGACTTTTCAGCCGAATAACCGCCGTCGGGCCAAGAAGCACGGCTTCCGCCTTCGTATGCGCACCCGTGCCGGCCGCGCCATCCTGGCTGCCCGTCGCGGCAAGGGCCGCGTCGAACTGTCGGCGTAAATAACTGACTTGTCGGTCAGGGTCTTTTTGCGGGTTCGACGGTGCTAGCCACCCCTAACCGTCTGCGGACGTCTACCGACTTTTCAACAACTGTACGTTCCGGCGTCCGCAATGGACGCCGGAACTTAGTGTTATATACGGCCTCTATAGGGGCCGGGGAGCCGAGTCGAATCGGCTTCATTGTCTCCAAAGCCGTCGGGAACGCCGTGACCAGGAACCTCGTTAAGAGGAGACTGAGAGAAGCAGGCGCCCTGTCCTTGCACACGCATGGAACGGGTCTGGCGGTAGTAGTCCGGGCGCTGCCCGCAGCTGCAACAGCCAGCTGGGAGCAGCTGCTCTCGGACTACAACGCCGCACTGGCAGTGACGACGAAGCGATTGAGTGGCTCAGGTCCACGCAACGCTTCGACTGAACACAACGGCACCACTACGGAAGGGACACCGCGTGCATGACATAAGCACCGCCGTCGTTCCTTCCTCAAACGACCCCTCCGGCAAGGTTCCGCATAGGAGCCTTCCGGCGGCGGTAGGTATGTTCCTCTGGGAGCTGCCCCGCAACATCCTCATTCTTTTACTGAAGACGTACCGCAAGGTCATCTCGCCCCTGTACGGCCAGGTTTGCCGTTTCTTTCCCTCCTGCTCCGCATATGCGCTGGAAGCAGTAACGGTGCATGGCGCCGTGAAGGGCAGCTGGCTCGCAGCCAAAAGGCTCGCCAAATGTCATCCTTGGAATGCCGGTGGAGTGGACCACGTCCCCGCCGGCCACCGTCATTGGCCTGAAGGCCGGACGCCCACAATTGTTGTACTGAACAATCCGGACCAGTTCCTGGCTGTTCAGGCTGATGAAGAAGGCCGCTCTGCGGCCTAACGAATAGGGATATCGTATGGACTTCTTTGAAACAATCATGTTTCCGTTCAAGTGGCTGGTGTCAATCATCATGGTTGGCTTCCACGAGGGACTGAGCTTCATTGGCCTGCCCGCCGCGAACGGCTGGACGTGGACTCTGTCCATCATCGGCCTCGTGTTGGTGATCCGTGCCGCCCTGATTCCTGTCTTCGTCAAGCAGATCAAAGCCCAGCGCGGCATGCAGCTGCTCCAGCCTGACCTGAAGAAACTTCAGACCAAATACAAGGGCAAGACCGATCAGCTCTCCCGCCAGGCCATGGCGCAGGAGCAGATGGCTCTCTACAAGAAGCACGGGACCAACCCGTTCTCGGCATGTTTGCCGATGCTGATCCAGATGCCGTTCTTCTTCGCGCTGTTCCAGGTGCTGTCCGGTATCACCGCGGCCCGCAACAGCGGCAAGGGCATCGGGGCAATGAGCGCCGACCAGGTTGTCCAGTTCGACGAATCCAGCATCTTCGGTGCCCCGCTGTCTGCTTCCCTGCTTCACGGTGGTGCCGGTGGCAACGAGGTTGCAGTCTGGATTCTCTCCATCGTGATGATCGTTGCCATGACGGCCTCGCAGTTCATCACGCAGAAGCAGATCATGGCCAAGAACATGTCCGAAGAGGCCATGGCCAGCCCGTTCATGCGCCAGCAGAAAATGATGCTTTACATCCTGCCGCTCGTGTTCGGTATCGGTGGCATCAACTTCCCCATCGGTGTCCTTATCTACTGGACCACCACCAACTTGTGGACCATGGGCCAGCAGTTCTTCGTCATCCGCCGTATGCCCACCCCGGGTTCCCCCGCCGCTAAGGCACTGGAGGAGCGCCGTGCCGCCAAGGGCCTCCCGCCCCTGCTGGGTGGCAAGAAGACCGCGGACGCCGCCGCAGAAGCCGAAGCTGCTGCTGCGGCAGCCGCCGAAATCAGGGCTCAGCGCGTCCAGCCACAACGTAAGAACAGGAAGAAGAAGTAATGTCTGCCGAGAGCACTGAAGAAGTTATTGTCCCTGTGACTGAGGAGCAGGAAGTCTCCACGGAAGAGACCCAGTCCAAGACGGCCAGCCGCTTGGAAGAGGAAGGCGACATTGCCGCCGATTACCTTGAGGAACTCTTGGATATCGCCGACATCGACGGCGACATCGACATCGAGGTCCGCAACGGGCGCACATACATCTCCATCGGTGCTGATGAAGAGTCTGCTGCCTTGGACAGCCTCGTAGGACGCGACGGAGAAGTCCTGGAAGCATTGCAGGAACTGGCCCGCCTTTCGGTTCTGTCTGCTACGGAGAGCCGTTCCCGCCTCGTCCTGGATATCAACGGCTACCGTAAGGAACGCGCTGGCGTGCTCCAGAAGATTGCCGAGGATGCCGTGGCCAAGGTCAAGGCTGATGGCGGAACTGTGGCCCTGGAGCCGATGAGTGCTTACGAGCGCAAGATCGTCCACGACGTCGTTGCTGACCTCGGATACGTCTCCGAGTCCGAAGGCGAAGGCGCTGGCCGCCACATCGTCGTTTCGGCCGACTAGCAGCTCATGGTAGAAATCACCGCAGCTGAACTGGAAGCGGCAGAGAAGATTTTTGGGGAGCGCTTGGATCTTGCCAAGCGTTACGTGGAACACTTGGCTACATCGGGTACCGAGCGTGGGCTCATAGGGCCGCGCGAGATTCCACGTCTGTGGAGCCGCCATGTCCTGAACTGTGCAGTTATTGAGTCCGCCATCGCCATGGACAGCCACGTTGCCGACGTCGGATCCGGTGCAGGCCTTCCAGGCCTTTGCCTTGCCATTGCCCGCCCGGACCTTGAACTGACATTGATCGAACCGCTGGAACGGCGTGTCATTTGGCTCCAGGAAGTGGTGGATGACCTCGGCTTGAACAACGTCACCATCATGAGGACGCGGGCTGAGCTGGCAGTTGGAATGGTGGACGCGGATGTTGTGACCGCCCGGGCCGTTTCTGCGCTTTCCAACTTGGCCGGTCTCACTATCCCCCTTCTGAATGGCCACGGCGAAGTTGTTGCCATCAAGGGACGCAGTGCCGGTGAAGAGATCGAGAAGGCCAGGAAAGTTATCCGCAAACTCGGTGGCGTGGACACGTCAGTTGTGGTTTGCGGACAGGAGCTTTTGGAGGAACCCACCACCGTGGTGAGGATCATCGTCAACAAGCCCGGAAAGACGGCGTAGGTCCCGCCCGGTTTCCCGCGTGTCGGCGGCTGAGCGGTTAGGCTAGAGAACGGCAGCAAAGCGCCGAATGAGAGTGAGAGTGTGACCAGTGGGCAGTAGTGAAACCTCCACGCAGCGAATCCCCCCGTTTATGTCTCTGGGGTCCGCGCGGGCCATGGCTACACCCTCCGCATCTCTTCAGTCTGCGATTGTGCGTACAGATTCGGTTGATAATGCTGCCGTTTCACGTGAAACGGTCTCAGATGGAGTGCGTAACGTCATGGATTCCATCGATGATTCCAGCCCCATCGCACGTCAGCTGGCTAACGAGACCCGTAGGCGCGAACGGCTGATCGGCAGGGAGCTGCCCAAGCCGAGTAGGACCCGAATCTTCACGGTCTCCAACCAAAAGGGCGGCGTCGGCAAGACCACCACTACGGTGAACATTGCCGCCGCATTGGCATCTGCCGGCCTCAACGTGTTGGTAATCGACATCGATCCCCAAGGCAACGCATCTACTGCTTTGGGCATCGAACACCACGCTGACGTGGACAGTATTTACGATGTTCTGATAAATGATCTTCCACTCAGGGATGTTGTGGCCCCATGCCCTGACATTCCAAACCTCATCTGCGCACCCGCCACTATTCACTTGGCTGGAGCTGAGATTGAGCTGGTTTCGCTTGTTGCCCGTGAACAGAGGCTCCGGCGCGCCATTGACGTCTACGCCAAGGAGCGGGAGAACGACGGCGAAGGTCGCCTGGACTACATCTTCATTGACTGCCCGCCCAGCCTTGGGCTGTTGACGGTCAACGCATTCTGCGCCGCCAGTGAAGTCCTTATTCCCATTCAATGCGAGTACTACGCACTCGAAGGCCTGAGCCAGCTCCTGAAGAATATTGAGATGATTCAGAAGCACCTTAATGCTGACCTGGTGGTTTCTACTATCCTCTTGACCATGTACGACGGTCGCACCAACCTGGCTGCGCAGGTAGCCTCCGAGGTTCGCCAGCACTTCCCGGACCAAGTCCTGGGTGCTGTCGTTCCGAGGTCGGTACGTATCTCTGAGGCCCCCAGCTACCAGCAGACCGTCATGACGTACGATCCTTCTTCGAGCGGCGCGCTTTCCTACATGGAAGCCGCAGCCGAAATAGCCGAACGCTAGAATTCTTGAAACACTGCAACAGCTTGGGCCGATCCGTGCTCAGCTATTCCATCGGAGGGATGAATCAATGAGCGAAAAGCGAAGGGGCCTCGGCAGGGGTCTTGGGGCTCTCATTCCTAGCTCGGCCTCGGCCCAGGGAAATGGTGCCGCACCCTCCCGTCCGGTGGATCTGTTCTTCCCGGAGGCGAGAAAGACTGCGGAGACCACCGTAGAGACCTTACTCGAGGATTCGAGTGCTGTTGATTCCAAGCCGGCTGCTGAGAAGACGTCCCCCGCATCCGCTGCGGATGAGGGCGCAGCTGCAACATCACGCACCAAAGCCGGGGCGACAGAGCCTTCCCGCGCCAAAACTACTTCACCTTCCAAAACTGCCGGCAAAGCTTCCGGTTCACGGTCAGCCGCCAATAAGACGGCCGCCGACTCAGAAGGCTCGACGGCGTCAGCCGCACCTACCACGCCCCCGGCACAGTCAGCTCCCCAGGTAGAATTGGTGGAAGTTCCCGGGGCTCGATTTGCCGAGATCCCCGTGGGCGACATTCATCCGAACCGCAAACAGCCTCGTTCAGTCTTCGATGAAGATGACATGGCCGAGCTCGTGCACTCCGTGCGTGAAATCGGCGTCCTCCAGCCAATTGTTGTACGTACTTCAACCGAAAAGGGTGGAGAACCGTATGAGCTGGTCATGGGTGAACGTCGATGGCGTGCCGTCCAGGCCGCAGGACTCGACACGATCCCTGCGATTGTCCGTGACACCACGGATGATGACCTCCTTCGCGATGCTCTCCTTGAGAACCTCCACCGTAGCCAGCTGAACCCCCTCGAAGAGGCTGCGGCTTACCAGCAACTTCTGGAGGACTTCGGTACCACGCACGAGCAGTTGGCCGACCGAATTGGCCGTTCCCGTCCACAGGTGTCCAACACACTCCGTCTGCTCAAGCTCCCGCCGTTGGTTCAGCGCCGCGTGGCTGCCGGCGTGCTGTCTGCTGGGCATGCACGCGCTCTGCTATCGCTCCCTGATGCTGCAGCCATGGAAAGAATGGCACAGAAGATCGTGGCCGAGGGCATGTCAGTCCGCGCTACCGAAGAGTCGGTTGCACTTTACCAGGATCCCACCGCGCCGGCCAAGAGCAGCATCCCTAAGCCCAATGCCCGGCACGAGCGTCTGGACTACCTGGCATCATCACTCTCGGACCGTTTGGATACTAACGTGAAGATCACTTTGGGTGCACGAAAAGGGCGGGTCAGTATTGAGTTCGCCAGCGTGGAAGATCTTAACCGGATTATGGACGTTCTGGGGCCGGGAGCCGACGACTAATTCTTAGCAGTTCAACTGAATGGGGCTCACCTACGGTGTGGGCCCCATTTTTTGTTAAGTGTGCAACTTCGATAATTGCTCTGCTCGGGTACTTTCCGCCCGACTTATGGGTTGAGTGTTTCACGTGAAACTATGTGTCCCCTTCGGTTAAGGACCGCTGGTAAATACGCCTACGCGGACGGATTGCCGCCAGCATAGGCATTCCGTGCGAAATGTGGCTGGCGTATGGCGCATTTCGAGAATAGTTCAATCTGGTGCATGGGGTCCCGGGGGAACGAGGCAGGCAGGCGGGAGTCATTTGGCTGCACGCATTCTCCTGGACCAGCACTAGCGCCCAGTGGATGTCAGAATGCCTCAAGGTGCCCCAAGCGGACACTGAGTGCCACAAGTCGGGTTAGCACCCGTATAGGCTGTATACGCGTTGAGGTGGGCCTGTGTACTGAACGAGCTATTAGGGGTCTGTCGGTTGTCCGGCATGGCACCGAACCTACAGGAGTTCGGTCCTGGTCGGCCATGTCATCTACGGAACAGTGACCCGCGGTTCGCTAGTTGCCTTCATTGGTACGAAGGATTGATGGATGGCCGAGGCCAAAATGGTCGCTTCCTGTCGGGTTTAGATGGGCTTTGGGTACAGTTCGGGTGTGGTGCAGGTTCTAAGGCACAGATGGACGCGAGCGAGGCCGGGAGTCAGCCCCCTCTTACCCTGTTTCACGTGAAACATCGCAACGGTTCCTAGGGTGAGGTGGATCCTATTTTACGAAATCAGTGAGCATTCTTCGAATGGCTCTCCGGACCTCATTGGGTTTCAGGGAATCGAATCTAGGTTTGGAAAGAAGTGACAATCCCTCGGAGAGCAGGTCGCTCTCTGTGTGGCCACCCAGTGCCAACACAGGAGGAGACTGGGATACTTCGCCGGGTCTAGTGCCGGGAACGATCGGCTCTGCACTTGTGGTGGCGTTCTGGGTACCAACGCTGATAACGAGTCCATCAATGGCGTGCCCCGTCTTAGTCTTCCGGTACTCCCAGGAGTAGGTGTAAGCGGCGGTCCGGGCTCCGATTTGGCCCCCTCCGTCCCGGGTGGTCAGGCAGTGGGCGTTTACATCTCGGAGGGAAGTTACAGGGGGATGTTTCACGTGAAGCGGGGCGTCGACGCATGGCCCAGAGATGCGACCCTACTGGAGTTGAACGTTGAGGAAATCCGACTCTGAGAGCTCGTAGTACGCATTCCTTGATTCGGTGGATGCCAAAGATCGGTGAATCCCCCGCAGGCGCCAGCGTTTCGAGTCAAACGGAAGCCCGTCCGGTGTAGATCAGCACACCGTTTCACGTGAAACAATCTGGGCTCATCTGGTTTTACCTAAACTTTAGTGGATCGGTAGCAGTAAAGCGTTGAGGAGCGTCGTGACCTAACGCGGGCGCGGAGGTTCTGACACCCCCAGTGAGAGGGTCGTGATGTGGACATTCATTCGTGTAAGGAGGCCTTACCGGAGGAGGCTCCCATGGACTCCGTCTCGTGTTGCGGCCAACTACTGTGCCTATGACTGGCTAGGAACCAAAGGCATGACGCGTAGGGGGACAGTTCGTGGAGAAAGTGCGGAAAAGATACCTCGCCGGCCCGCCCACTCTCCCGGCAACCGCGATGGATACGATTGTGGGCTTCGACCAAGCAGCCTCCCATTTCACAGTGACGGAGAGCCGGTTTCACCTGGTGCCGTTGGATCAGTATGGCTTCTCCGGGATGCCGTGATGCCAGGTGCGCCACACTTGTCAAACTGCCCTATGCCTGACAGAAAACGCAAGCGCCAGCGTACGAAGCGTGGTGGACGGAATGCTCCCCCGGGCCTGGGCGTACGTGGTCGTTCAAGCCCATGCCCCCAAGCGGCCATGCGCTCATGCGGGTATGTCGGTCTGGAGTACCGTCAAGGTATCCGTCGATCTCATCAGGGGTAACTTGGACGAAGGCCCTAGATCATGGTCGGGTGACTACAAGACGCATACCGAGTCTCTCTTAGAGCTCTCAATTGACTATCTCTGGGCCACATCAGTGTCACGGCTGACGACTGGGGGGGACATAGCGTACTGAGAGCCGGCCAGGCCTCGGTCAAATGCTTGAGCGAGCACAAGGCAACGTAGTGATTGTTCCCACAATAGGTCCGACGTTGCTCAGTGGATTCACGTGACGTGGCGTCACGCCGTCGACTGCCTATGGAGGTGATGGAGGTGATGGAGGCGGTGGTCATTCCCGTGCTTTGACAGAACCGGCATGGCATAGCGTCACCATCGAGACTGCTGGCGCGGGCACGTCAACAGTGTTTCACGTGAAACACTTCGCGAACGGCTCGGCAGGGTGGTCTTGGAGGCTTCGCAGACCCTCTGCCGACGGTGGATATCCCGGTGGATATCGTTGTGGATAACTATGGGGATAACTATATGGAAGGATGCGCATTCTCGTCGGGCGCATCCCCCACGACGAACAAGGCCTTCATGTGAATCATCGAGTCACGGTCGACACTGAGGACCAACAACTGGCAACCGAATTGGCCATGGTGTTTTCGATCGCAATATTGCCGGAATAGCCCTCTTTCTATTGCATTTGCAGGCCCGAATGCGGCCTACCCGCTGCGCTTCCGGGCGCAATGCATTCACCCCACGGGGGACGGCACCATGCCGCACTTTCGAGGTGACCATGCTCCGAGGGGAGGCGAATGTGGGGTGTATCATGCGCGGTGGATAAGCCTGTGGATAACGCTGTGTATAAGTTGCTCAAAGATGAGGTGGGATGCTGCTGCTGACGAGCACTACAGGATGCGAGTTCATGCTGGCTGGCGGGTATCCTTGACGCTACGCGTGCTGTACCGAGGCCCGTCCACCTGCCCCTCTGAGAATTCTGGTGCTCGCTTGAATTGAGGCTGGATATGAGGAGTCGAACGCAGAGTCGCCCAGGTCCATGCGTTCGTCTAGTCCTATACTCCAGCCTCCGAATGCATAGTGAAATACATCCGATGTATCGATGGAATTTTGGGCTCATGATGTTGGCGTAGGGGTGGCATTGCACTACGTGATCGGAGCGTCGTGCCCTGCAGAGTCCAGGACTCATCGATGCCACTCCGCAGCTGATACATACCCTGGAGACCCCCTTGGGCACCTGCCGGCGCGTGGGACGCATGCCGGCCAGCAAGGCATCGTGCTTCGGCCAAGCGTTACAGCCGCGCCCCATGGGGCCAGCGACGGCCTGCGCCACAGCCGCGTCTAGGAGTAATCCCGCGTATGACGTCGGCGTACCCTGCGATTCATCCCATCCCGTTTCACGTGAAACTGTAATCTACTTGGGCGCTTCGTTTCACGTGAAACATTCGACTCGTCGCTGACCACTTTCGGCGAACGGGCGGCGCTGGGGGCATGCTCTGAGTCCGCCAAAACGAGTAGCTAGGCTGGAAGCTTGAATGCTTTGGGGCACTGTCATCGCATCTACGATGGCCGTGCATTCTGGAAGAAGGCTACTGGACTCTGCCTTTGACCGCGTCCTCTCTGCTTGCAGACAGCCTTCCCTGTGGAGCAGTAGCGGCGGACCAGAAAGAACGACAGCCGTTCGAGGTCGGCCAACGAATGACTCTGCATGAGTGAGGCTGAAGCCGAAGGGCGGGGTCCCTGACGGAGGGTTGGGGAGAAGCTCTGACATCGGTGTTAGAAAGGGCATATAGAAGTCTGATGGAGAGATCCGTAGTGCTTCGCTGGTATCGGATTGCCTGCGGGGTTGAATCAAGATGTGGATACCACCGCCATCGCGATATCGGGCAGGGTGTGCTCTGCATCCTGAACTTAGCGTTCATTTCCTGGCAATTCGGTGCCATGGGTGGAGTGGGTCGGTTGATGCCCAGATTGGCGAGAAGGTCACACCAACTAACTGGTCGTTAAGTCTGCTGATCGCTGAACTCCTCTGATGGTTCAGCTTCGGGGCTAGCTTGGGGGTGCGGAGTTGGATTCATGTTGTGTTTCACGTGAAACACTGTCCCGCATCGGCACTTTCCAGGCATGCACTCGTCGCCCGTTCGGATGGGCAAGAGGACCGAATCCAGAAGGTTTGCCCGATTCAAGGCAGTTCTCGTGCTGGTTCTGTGAATGACGCGGCAACAGCTGCCTTCTGCCAAAACAAGAATGCGTGCGGTCCCATCACGCCCCACGGTACTGCCTCTCCTTTAGTCGTTAGGAGCGAACTGGTGTTGTTCTGGCGGTGTAAAGCTGGTGGGCTGGGGCGGGGTCTCTACGTTAAGCGCGACACGGGAGCGGTGCGGACCATGCGTCCCTAGCAACAGAGAGTCAGTAAGGCCCTGTGGTACTCACTGCCTTGGGTAGCTGATAAGCCTGTCCTTCGCAACGATAAGCCAGGGATAAACCGGGAATTGGGCGGGGTGAGGAAAGGATAGGCGGAGGCAATCCGTTTAACAGCTCTGTCATCCCTTGGGGTGCCCCATGGTTACGCAGGGTCCCTAGGCGCTGTAGTGCCCCTTGCAGCGCCGTGTGGCCCAGGGCCCCTGCACCCCGCATGGCAGCCACAGGGCGCTTGTGCACGATCCTCCCTTGCTCTACAAGCTGTCCTAGGCATTCAGGGTGCTTGAGCCTAAACGAGGCTGTAGAAGGCGGCGTGGACGGCGAAGAGGGTCATCGTCAAGGCGCGTTAGAGCACCCTAGCCGGCCGCATCCCCGTCTAGAGCTCTGGAGCGCTCCGGAATCGAAGCGCTGTGTAATTGTGGGTGGTTGAGGATGCCGAGGTACCCGACACTGCTGTGGACAACTAGATTTCTCACCGTCGTTGTTCCCTGCATTTTGGGCTTTTATCGATGAGAAGTCATGCTTTGCGTTGCCAGATCTGCTGTAGCTCATGCTCTAGTGCGCCGAATTGATCTTCAAGCGGAGATTTGAAAAGGGGAAGAATGCACGTTGCTTTGACGACTGGAAGGCGCACCACTATCTGGATATCGTCGTACGGCTCCTGGCCCAAGGACCCCGGTTGGCTAAGACTCGCTATGAGGTCCCTGACGTCGTAACCAGGTGACATTGTTTCACGTGAAACGGGCGCGATTTCATAGTCGACCGCAGGAGATATCGCCGGGTTTGTCGGAAGCTTGTTGATCGGACACCTCGCTGTTTCACGTGAAACATATGTTCCGCTTGAGTAGGCAGGTGCTCCGTGAATTGATCCGCGTCTTCAGGCTTCCTGGAACTACCCGTGCTCACGAGCAGGTCAATGGCGCGACCCCCCAACACAACTTTGCTTGTGCTCCTTAGAGATCAACGGCAGCGCTGGGCTTTCTGCGGGCTACTCAGCCCTCCCCTGGTCACACCTCTCCCGGCGAATCGACAGTATTAGAAAATTGGGCTCAGCATCTGTCAGAAGAGCCCCACCCAACAGTCTCTGCGGACCCCTATCAGATGAACAAGGGACCACATGGTTTCGTTCGAACTCGAGGATAGGGCTTGGGAGGATCGGTTTGCGAGAGGGCCGGTGCAAGCCGCCTTTGACGAGAAAACGGACTTTCGAATGGCCATGTAAGTGCGCGGTGTGCTGTGAGGCTATCACTGCTGGGAAGGTAAAGAAGTTCTCCCTACCCCAGGTCAGGAGAAGATTCTCGCGAATTCCCCTAAGCAATGGAAGCCTCTCAGCGAAAGACCATTGCGAAAACGACCCATTTTGGTTCATTTCTCTGTGAACAGCAAAAAACCGGCGGATCCCACTCCTTCTGGAGCAGGAACCGCCGGTTCTCGTCGGACTCAGCTAGTCCGATGGTTAGGACAGGACGTCCGCAAATTCCTTTTCAAAGAACTGCTTCGGCTTGGCGCCGATGACAGTGCTCTTAACTTCTCCCCCGCTGAACAGGTACACGGCAGGGATGGAGGTGATGCCATACTCTGCGGCGATGGCGGGGTTGTCGTCGACGTTGAGTTTCACGACGTCAACCTTGTCGCTGTACTCAACGGAGATCTCATCGAGGATCGGGCCGAGCTTGCGGCAGGGGCCACACCACTCTGCCCAGAAGTCCACGATGACCGGCTTCTCGGAAGCCAGGACATCCGTGCTGAAGCTTGCGTCAGTTACGTCTTTTGCGTTGCTCATAACTTTTCCCTTCGTATGGTTGCTTGGATGCAGCTTTAGGAGTGCAGGTCTGCGAGGT
Source organism: Arthrobacter sp. StoSoilB22 (assembly GCF_019977315.1). Taxonomy (NCBI): domain Bacteria; kingdom Bacillati; phylum Actinomycetota; class Actinomycetes; order Micrococcales; family Micrococcaceae; genus Arthrobacter; species Arthrobacter sp. StoSoilB22. Next base: position 4,542,125 of record NZ_AP024652.1, on the reverse strand, counting down.
AGTGCTCAACATCGAGGGCCGCCACGCAACCGGAACCCGAAGCCGTGATGGCCTGGCGGTAGGTGGGATCGATGACATCGCCCGCGGCGAAGACACCCTTGATGTTGGTCCGGGAGCTACGGCCCTCCACAGCAATGGTTCCCTCAGGAGTCAGATCCACCGTGCCCTTGATCAGGTCCGTGCGGGGATCGTTGCCGATAGCCACGAAGACGCCCGTGACTGCAAGCTCGGACTCGGTACCGTCCACGAGGTTCTTCAGCTTCAGGCCCGTGACCTTGTCCTCGCCGAGCACATCCTCAACGGCCGTGTTCCAGACGAAGTTGATCTTCTCGTGAGCCTGGGCACGGTCACCCATGATCTTCGATGCCTTGAGGGTATCGCGGCGGTGGACAACCGTAACGGACTTCGCGAACTTGGTAAGGAACAGTGCTTCCTCCATGGCAGAGTCTCCGCCACCGATCACGGCAATGTCCTGATCTTTGAAGAAGAAACCGTCGCAGGTTGCACACCAGCTAACGCCGTGGCCGGAAAGGCGCTTTTCATTGGCCAGACCGAGCTCACGGTATGCCGAACCCGTGGACAGGATGATGGCCTTCGCCTGGAAGGTCTCCCCCGTCCCGATGGTCACGGTCTTGATGTCGCCGTCGAGATCCAGTGCGGTGACATCCTCGAAGAGGATCTCGGTACCGAAGCGAGCGGCCTGCTTCTCGAAGTTCTCCATGAGGTCCGGACCCATGATTCCCTCGGGGAAACCCGGGTAGTTCTCAACGTCTGTGGTGTTCATCAGCTCGCCACCAGCAGTGACCGAACCGGCAATGAGCAGAGGCTTCATGTTGGCACGGGCGGTGTAAACAGCGGCTGTGTAGCCGGCAGGGCCTGAACCTACGATGATGACGTCACGCACCTGCGATGCGCTGTTTTCTGCAATGCTCACTTGGCGTGAACCTCTTCCTTAGTCGATGCTGCGGCTTTCGGGGCAGCCATCTGACTCAACCCCTGTTGCGTTCCAAATATTCCGTTGGAGTTGAGGACCGTGAAGGCCACCATCACTCAGGGTACCGTCTGCACGCGTAGCGAATCTAAGCGGTGACACTGAACTGAGTAGCAGTAGAGGCCGTTTTGATAAGTCAAAACGGCCTCAACTGCTACTTAGTTGGGTGCTGCTACTGAACGGTGACCTCTGCCAGGCGCAGACCGAATCCGAAGCGCGTCTTCGGGGCGGCTAGCTTGGGAAGGGCGCTGATGACCACAATGACGTACTGGGTCTGCGTCGGTGCCGCAAGCGGCATGGTCAGTTCAGGTGATGTGAAGCTGTTGGTTCCCACCAGCTTGGCACCATCCATGGCAGGACGATCGTTGGTGTAGACGCTGATGCTACCGCCGGAGCCACCCAACTGGTTGAGGACAACGGATTTCACCTCTGTGGGTTCCTTGAGCTTGACCACCAGCGGCATATCTTCGAAGAGCCCGCCCCAGTTGGCCGACGCAAATTCCATATCTGACCAGTAGCTGGCGGCGTTGCCGTCAAAGGCCCTGGCAAGGTCCTTGTCATAGGTGGCAGCGAAGGGGAAGTCGCCCAGGCGGGTGATCCCTTCGATGGCCGGCGGCGCGGCAGGCGCCGGGGCCTCGGTTGGCTCAGGCTCCTCAGTCTCCGGGGCGGAGGTCTGAGGCGCGGGTGTGCTTTGCGTTGCAGCCGGTGCCCCGCTCGGCAGGAGGCTGCCAAGGTTGGTGACAGCAAGGACGAGTCCCACCACCAAAACGGCGGCAAGGAGGCCACCTACCAGCCAGCGAAGGGAACGCGGCTCCTTCTCAGGAGCATCATCCTCGTAAACTTCCTCGTCCTCGTAGTCATCGGTTACAGCGGAGGATGCCGGGAAGGTGTTCGCCGTCCGATCGTAGCCGGAGCCGTTGCCGCGGCTTCCGAAACCACCAGCAGCTGCACCGGCAGAGCCAGCTGCTGCTCCTCGGTCGCTAAACCCGTAGTCCTCTTCGGACCATAGCGAAACCTTGGGTTCCGTACGCGAATCGCGGCTGACAGGCTCACGTGTAGCAGGCTCAGGGCTGGCAGCTTGCGAGGAAACGGCTTGGGTGGGAGGCTGCGACGCGGTAGCAGGCGACGCTCCGTTCCCAGCTCCGGCAGAACCAGCGTTGGCAGAACCAGCGCCGGAAGCACCGGCAGAACCGTTCGCGGCAGCACCGGCGTCGTTGTTCTTGGAACCCGCGTGCTTCAGCGCCGCAGCGGCGGCAACGCCCGCTGCCCCGGCTCCGGCTGCAGCCGCAGCGAGCTTGCCCGCGATGCCGCTCTTGGGCGAGGACGGGCTGGACGAAGGCATGGGCGGCACGTGCGGCGCTGCTCGTGTTGGCGCGGCAGACTCAGACTCCGGCTCGTCATACTCCGACGGGATGGGGTATCCGTTTTCGTCGTACTGGATGTATTCGGCTTCGTGCTCGTCATCCTCGTACAGGCCGTCGTACGTCTCAGGCTCATAGGTCCGCGGCTGCCCGAAGATTTCGCTACCGAGCGTCTCTGTGAAGAAGGGCTCGATGTAAGGCGGGTTGGTGGCAACCACCAGGTCCAGGAGGTCCGGGGCGGTGCTGTGGTTGGTGATCAGGTAGGTGGTGTTCTCACTGATGCCAAGGTCCAGAATCTGAACGTGGCCCGGACGCTCCCCTGTGGCTACTTCGCGGGCGCTCTGGGCCACTTGCTCAGCATTTCCAGGACCGGCAACAAGGATGCTCACGGGACGGTTGAGGACCTGGTCCACGCCGTCGAGCACCTGATCTTGGTCATGCGAGGTCAGTACATTGGCCGTGACCTTATAGCGGCCGCCAAGTACTGATCCGACGTCGATCGGGTGGGACACGTGTTCCTCCTAGGCTGTCCGGGAGCTGCGGTCCTGCGCATGGCGCACCCGGCTGACCGGTTGTGCCACTTCTGCAACTACCTATATTCGTTTCTAGCCTAGCGGATTGAGGTCCGCCGCCCACGTTGGCGGCACCGGCTTACTTCCTGTGGTTTCCACGCGCGGGGAAGTAAGGATTCTGTCCGGCGTCGCCCTGGTAGGTGCGTCGACCCGGCAGCGGGACCTGTGGTTTGAACTTGCCGCCACGGGCTGTGCTGGGCGTGTCCTCCTCAGGAAGATACGTCTTGGGCGCCTCGGGCGAGTCTTCGGTGGGTTCGGCGGCGCGCTGGGGTGCAAGCGCCGGCCCTGCCCTGAAGGAAGCGGCATCGAACTCACCGGAGATGCGCGGAATCAAACCGGTATCGTCCGAGACCGTGGCGCGTGCCGGCGTCGTGGGTTCCGCGGGGGCGCCAACGGGCGCGGGGACACCGCGACCCAGACGACCCATGAGCGGACGCAGGAGGTCGCGCAGTTCGGTGACGTGGAAGACGCGCAGGAGGACTAGGTATGCGAGGAGCATGACAGGCCCGACGACCACCACGGTCACCAGGGCGGCCGGGCGGCTGCTCCATGCGAAGCCGTCGGCACGGTAGCTTCCCAGAAGCCACAGAGCCCCTGCGCCGGCAAGCGCGGAACCCAAGCCTGCGTAGCCCATGCGGATGTACGAATTGGCGATCCGGGGACCGTCGAGGTGACCGAGCAGGCGGCGCAGGAACACCACGCTGATCACCACGGAGAGAATGTTGCCCAGTGTGTAGAGGATGGCGATCGCGTAGATGATCTGTCCCACGGGAAGGAACTGGATGAAGAACGCGCCCACCACGTAAATCACAGCTAGCCACAATTGGACGTACAGGGGCGTGCGGGCGTCCTCGTTGGCGTAGAACACCCGCGACATCATGAAGTTGGCGCTCAGGAACGGTGTGCTCAGCGCGAGGATGGTGAGAGTCTGCGCCAGCATGACGCCGTCCTGCGGCTCGCCACCGGAGAAGAACATTCCCAGCGGGCCGGCCAACGCGAACAGCGCCAAGGCACCGAAAACGGTGGCAACGGCCATAGTGCGGAGGCCATGGGACAGGGCATCCCGCAGTTCGGCCTTGTTGCCGTCCTGCGATGCACGTGTCATGCGGTTGAAGAGAACGGTAGCCAAGGACAAAGCGATGATCGAGTGCGGCAACAGGTAGAGCTGGCTCGCGACTTCCAGGACGGCGTTGCCGGGCAGAACCGCCGCGGCCACGGTATTGCCCGCGTTGCTCAGACGGAGGCGCTCGGCACCGGGAATGGTGGCGATCCTCATGACGTACAGGAACGCCAACTGTCCGACGGCGGCGGTCGCCAGGGTCCAGACGCTCAGCTTTGCTGCCTGGCCGAGTCCAACGCCGCGCCAGCCGAACCGCGGACGCAGGCCGAGGCGCAGGCGGAAGACGGGGATGAGGAGAATGGCAGTCTGCGCGACCACACCGAAAGTGGAGAAGCCGGCAATCAGAAGCGTCTGCGTGGGCCCCCAATTGTCCAGGGTGTGGGGGTTGTAGACGTTCTCGCCCAGAAGCCAAATGAACATGCCCAGGCCTGCGATTGCCACAAGGTTGTTGAGAATGGGGGCCCACATGGCTGGGCCGAACGCTCCGTGGGCGTTCAGCACCTGCGTGAGAAGGGCGTAGAGCCCGTAGAAGAAGATCTGGGGTAGGCACCAGAAAGCGAAGGTCACTGCCAGGGCTTTTTGTTGTTCGGAGTAGCCCTGGGTGGTGAGGTCGATGACTAAGGGTGCCGCCAGTGTCACCAGCGCCGTCAACGCCAAAAGCACCAGTACTGCCAGTGTCAGCAGGCGGCTGATGTAGTCCGCGCCGCGGTCCGGGGCTTTGCTGGCCTTAATGATCTGTGGGACCAGGACGGCGTTAAACACGCCGCCGGCAACCAGCAGGAAGATCAGGTTCGGCAGGTTGTTCGCGTTAATGAACGTGTCATTGATGGTGGAACCCAGGCCGAGGGCGGCGCCGAGCATCCACGTTTTGGCGAAGCCAAGGAACCGGGAAACGAGCGTTCCTGCGGCCATGATGGCGCTGGAACGTGCTTCTCCGGACTGAACGGACTGGGTGGTTTTGGCTTCAGACATCGCCTTTATCGTCCCATGTACCCGGGTCAGAGATGTTCGGGCAGCACTTCCCGTGCCAAATCGGCGATGCGGCGTTCATTCGGGAAGGACAATTTTCGGGCCAGTTCCTGGATGGGAACCCAGGCGGCGTCAACGGCTTCCTGGTCCGGATCATTCTCGATAGTCAGCTCTCCACCCGTTGCCCGCAGAAGAAAATGGTGCACGGTCTTATGGACGCGGTGGCCGCTCACGGTGAACCAGTAGTCGATGCTGCCCAGGGGCGCCAGGATGCTGCCTTCGATGCCGGTTTCCTCGGCGATCTCGCGTACAGCGGCTTCCTCGTTGTTCTCGCGACCTTCCGGGTGGCCCTTCGGGAGGCACCACTCAAGCCGGCCGCCCCTGTTAAGGCGGGCGATGATCGCAACCCGGAGTTCGCCGTCGGACGTGTCTACTACGACACCGCCGGCTGACACTTCCTCCACAGTGGGAAGCGAGGCCTGCACCGGGTGCTGCTGGGCAGGCGCGACGTGTGCACCGATTGCCGACGGCAACGGTGCGTTTGTCCTCCTGCCAGGAGCGCTCGGGATCGGGTTGGCCATGAGGTCCACTCTAACGACTCTTGCCCCGGAGTGATGACCGGGACATGGCCACAAGATGGACTACGGGCGATGGTCTGTGGACACATGCCTGATTTCGCATGGAACAGTGGCCCACTGCCGAGTAAAAATCTGCCAAGCTTAAGGGACTATGGCGCACGTATTGGACAGCTCTTCAGTTAACTTCACCATCGACCCGGTGGTGCTCGACCTCGGGCAGCGCTTTGTCGATGCCGGCTTCGAGCTGTCGCTGGTGGGTGGACCTGTGCGCGACCTCTTCCTGGGAAGGACATCCCCGGACCTCGATTTCACCACCGACGCAACGCCGGACCAGACCATTGGCGTCATCAAGAAGTGGGCGGACAACTTCTGGGAAATCGGCCGTGCTTTCGGCACGATCGGGATGAAGAAGAGTGGTTTCCAGATCGAAATCACCACGTACCGTGCAGAAGCTTATGATCCCGATTCGCGGAAGCCCGTGGTGGCGTTCGGCAACTCCCTGAAGGACGACCTCCTGCGCCGCGACTTCACCATCAACGCCATGGCGCTGCGGCTGCCCAGCCTTGAACTCGTGGATCCGTTCGGCGGCGTCCGCGACCTCCACGCCTCGGAGCTCGCCACGCCGGGTGCCCCGGAGTCATCATTCTCCGACGATCCCTTGCGCATGATGCGCGCGGCCCGTTTCGCTTCCCAGCTCGGCGTGTCGGTCCACGACGACGTCCGGCTGGCCATGTCCCAAATGGCCGACCGCATCAAGATCATCTCCGCCGAGCGTGTCCGGGAAGAACTGGTCAAGCTCATCAATGGAGCGCACCCCCGTGTGGGCATTGATCTCCTGGTGGACACCGGGCTGGCTGAGTTCGTGCTCCCCGAAGTTTCCGCGCTGCGCCTCGAAGCCGACGAGCACCACCGGCACAAGGACGTGTACCAGCACTCGCTGCAGGTGTTGGAGCAGGCTGCTGCCTTGGAAACGGGTCCTGACGGCCCGGTTCCCGGCCCCGACTTTGTGTTGCGGTTCGCCGCGTTGATGCACGACGTCGGCAAGCCGGCTACGCGCCGCTTTGAACCGGGCGGCGCGGTCAGCTTCCGCCACCACGATGTTGTGGGGTCCAAGCTGACGGCGAAGAGAATGAAGGCACTGCGTTTCGACAATGAGTCGATCAAAGCTGTTTCCCGCCTGGTGGAACTCCACATGCGGTTCTACGGCTACGGCGATGCCGGCTGGAGTGACTCCGCAGTCCGCCGCTACGTGACCGACGCCGGTCCCTTGCTGGAACGCCTCCACCGCCTCACACGGTCCGACGTCACCACGCGTAACCAACGCAAGGCCGACCGCCTGTCGTTCGCCTACGATGACCTTGAGCACCGCATCTCGAAGCTGCTGGAACAGGAATCACTGGCGGCTGTCCGGCCTGACTTGGACGGAGCGCAGATCATGGCGCTTCTGGGACTGAAGCCTGGCCCCGTGGTGGGGAGGGCCTATAAGTTCCTTCTGGAAGAGCGGATGGAACACGGACCACTGTCCCCCGAGGAAGCCGAGGAGAAACTCATGGCGTGGTGGGAAGCGCAACCCGAGTCCGCCGTCGTCGAGCCATTGACCGAAACTGAGGAGCCCTCATGAACGATGCGACTTCACCGCGTCCGCAACTCTGGATCCTTCGCCACGGCGAGACCGAATGGTCCAAAAGCGGCCAGTACACCGGTCTGACTGACCTTCCCCTCACCGTTGAGGGCGAGCAGCAGGCTGTTGAGGCACGCAAGGTCCTGGAAGGCATCGACTTCGACCTCGTCCTGACCTCGCCGCTGCGCCGCGCCCGCCGCACGGCAGAACTCGCAGGCTACCCGGAGGCCGTCCATGAGCCGCTGGCAGTGGAATGGAACTACGGCGACTATGAAGGCATCAGCTCGGACCTGATCCGCAAGGACAACCCGGACTACCTCATCTGGACAGATGGCGTCCCCAACGGGGAAACCCTGGATGAGGTTGCTGCCCGGGCCGACAAGATCATTGGACGAGTCCTGGAATCAGGAATGGACAACGTTCTGATAGTGGCCCACGGTCATTTCTCCCGCATACTTACCGCCCGCTGGCTCGAAATGGATGCAAGCGAAGGCCGACACTTCATTCTGGGAACGGCCAAAGTGTGCACCCTCGGCTGGGATAAGCGGACGCCTGCAATTGTGCGTTGGGGACTATAAAACTCGTATTTAAAGAAAATTTAGGCGAATTAGCTAATTTCGCTGGTCAAACTCCAGCTACATGGGGTAGCTTATATCTTGTTCCCAGAGCGACCCGCCGGGAACAAGGCGCGCATTCACCGGTACAGTCAACCGGGACAATGCCACAGCAGGCTGTAAAGGCCGGAAGGAGGTTGGGAAAAATGATTACTTTGACTAGCGGACGGAAGTTGACCGTCACTGCTACCCCGGCCTCTGCTGATGACATGCGCCATTTTTGCTCTCTGACCCACTCCTGAATTACCGGACCGGCCTGTTGCCGGCGGTATTCCTTAAGGCCCTCCTATCTTTGGATGGCTGAGTAGTCAGTTGTAGGCGCGGACCCACGCAGCATGCCGCGGGTGCGCAGTTTCCCCATAGTTCGGAACCAGCTTCTTGTTGGGTCGGCTGCCGGAAGCACGCGCTATTGCACGACGAATCCCTTTTGGGTTCAGTCCGCGAATCCCCTTTATTAGCCTCGGTTATTTATGCCCTTTTAGTCTGGATTTCTTGTGAATTCATATGGCTCTAATTGGTGCGTCTAAATTCCGACTACATATCTCCCGAAAGGAGGTGAACCATGCGAAAACGCCCTGAAGAAATGCGGTTCGTCAAGAGCACCAATGCTCCCAAGGACCGCACCCTGTTCAATGGCCAGTTGCTTGACCAGCGCCGTGAAGACGTCTACGTTGTCCTGCACCAGATGGGACTCATCCGCTGATGCCCAACGGCTGAGCCCGAAGGAGTTCAGATGCCACACATTCATGCTGAACCTCAAGGAGCCCACGCGGCTACGCGTGGGCTCCTCCCCTTTTAACGTGGGGAACCCTGAACTCCTCATCTTGTGGAACCCCGGAGGACTGTAAGCTCGATCCCATGCAGGATACGAAGCCTCACCGGCTGCAAAAACGTGCCCGCTTTGTGGTTCCAAGCCGCAGTGACTCCCTGCTTCGAAATTTCACTGAACTTGTGGGCGGGCCCTTGGGGAAACACTCCTCCCCCGGGAAGGTGGCGTCCGGTCCGTTCACTGTGGAACGCGTCCTGATCATCCTCACCGTATTCGCTGCACTGCTGGCTGTGCTCGCCAAGGACTACTGCCGAGTCCGTGGCTGGGAGACTCCCGGCCAGTTCTATGCGACGTGCTATTCGGATTTTCCGGAGCTTTTCCGGAACCGCGGCCTGGGTGACGGTGCCCTTCCGTTCTTCACCCAAGGCAGCCTGTTCGAATACCCGGTGCTGATGGGCGTCATCGCCGGCATCACGGCCCTGCTCGTGCCCGGCCAAGGCGCTGGAAACGAGCGCGTGCTGGGCTACTTCGACATCAACGCAACACTGATAGTCGCCGTTTGGATCGTCACGGTGCTCCTGACCGCAAGGATCAACAGGCTCCGCCCCTGGGACGCCGCCATGGTGGCAGTGGCCCCGGGGATCATTCTGGCCGGATTCATCAACTGGGACATGTGGGCCGTGGGACTGCTGGCCCTGGCCATGTACTTCTTCTCGCGGGACAAGCTGATCCTGGCCGGTGTGTTCATCGGCTTAGGAGCGGCCACCAAGATGTATCCGGTCCTCCTACTTGGTGCAGTGCTGGTGCTGGCTTTGCGCACCGGCAAGCTGCGCTCATTCTTCATTACTGCTGGTACAGCCTTGGCATCCTGGCTGGCAGTGAATCTGCCCATAGCAGCACTGAATCCATCGGGATGGGGATACTTCTTCGAATTCAGCCAAAACCGCCCTGCCGGGTACAGCTCACCGTGGTTCGCTTACAACCTCGTGGCTGACCGGGTTCGCTGGGTTCAGATTGACGGCGCAACCGTCAACGCGCTGGCCCTGTCCCTGTTCGTCCTCGCGTGCGTCCTTATTGGTGCTTTGGCCCTCTGCTCCCCACGGCGACCCCGGTTGGCCCAACTGATGTTCCTTCTGGTTGCCGCCTTCATTCTGACCAACAAGGTGTACTCCCCGCAGTTCGTCATATGGCTCATACCGCTGCTTGCCCTGGCCCGGCCCCGCTGGCGCGACTTCCTCATCTGGCAAGCGGCCGAGGGGCTGCACTGGGCGGCCGTCTGGATGTACTTGGGCCAAACGACCAGCGGCGGCTCCGTCCAGCACAACATAGACATGTCCTACTACGTGCTGGCCGTGGGATTGCACATGGTTGCCACCGCCTATCTCATGGCGCGGGTGGTGATGGATATCTGGGATCCCGCCCAAGACCCACTCCGCGCCCATGGCGAGGATGATCCGCATGGGGGACCATTCGACGGTGCCCGGGACTGGTTGCGGCTCGATGTGTTCCGCCCGTCACGGTCAGTCCTGCCGTGGCGTCCCCGGGCTACGGTGGAGACTACCGATCCCAAAGCACCCCAGCGTACGGAGGTAAACAGCGATGGTTGATGTCGCCGTCGTCGGCGCCGGTCCCAACGGCCTGGCCGCCGCAGTGGTGATGGCCCGCGCCGGCCTGAGTGTCCACCTTTACGAGGCAGCTGATGCGATCGGCGGTGGATCGCGGACCAGCGAGTTGATGGAGCCCGGATATCTCTATGACGTCTGTTCGGCCGTGCATCCCATGGCTGTGGCATCCCCCTTCTTCCGCGCTTTTGAGTTGTCGAAGCGCGTGGAATTGCGGCTGCCGGAGGTCCAGCACGGGACACCGCTGGACAGTGGAGGGGCGGCCCTGGCCTACCAATCCCTGGATCGAACGGTACAGGAGCTGGGCGTCGATGGGCAGGCGTACCGTCGGCTGCTGCAGCCCCTGCTGGAGCGCGTGGACGGGGTGGTGGAGTTTACGTCCAACCAACTCCTGCGCATTCCAAAGGATCCCATGGCGGCTGTCAGGTTCGGTTTGGCCACTCTGGATCAAGGAACGCCGCTCTGGATGCGACGATTCCGCGAGGATGCCGCACCGGCCCTGTTGACGGGTGTGATGTCCCACGCCCTTGGCTCGCAACCGTCCCTCAGTTCAACGGGTGCCGGACTGTTGCTCAGCGTGCTGGCCCACGCAGGTGGTTGGGTGATTCCTGTTGGCGGTTCCATGTCCATCGCCACAGCAATGGCTGACGACCTCAGGGCCCACGGTGGCACAATCCAGGTGGGCGGGCGTGTGGACTCCTTGGACCAGGTCCGGCCCGCTAAAGCGATACTGCTGGATGTTGCCCCGCCAACTCTGGCGCGCCTGGGTGGTGCGGAAGTTCCAGACCGCTACCGCCGGGCGTTGGAAACATTCCGATTTGGGAATGCAGCGTGCAAAGTGGACTTCATCCTGTCCGAACCCGTTCCGTGGCGCGACCCTGGATTGGCCAAGGCCGGGACTGTCCACGTTGGCGGTTCGAGGCTGGCCATGGCCGAGTCAGAAAATCTGGTGGACATGGGCAAACACCCAACGGAGCCGTACGTTCTGGTGTCCCAGCCATCGGTGGTTGATTCCACCCGGGCGCCGGAAGGACGCCACGTTCTGTGGTCCTATTGCCACGTACCTGCGAACTCCACCGTGGATATGGCCGAAGCCGTCATGGCTCGCATTGAGCGTTACGCGCCTGGCTTCCGCGACGTCGTGGTGGCATCGAAGACCACGACGGCGGCGGAACTGTCCGCATATAACGAGAACTATGTTGGGGGAGACTTCAGTGCAGGTCTGTTGGACCTGCGGGGCCTGGTGCAACGGCCGGTGGTCTCCAACGTGCCGTGGCGAACCCCCATTTCCGGCGTGTACCTGTGTTCCTCGTCTACTCCGCCGGGGCCCGGAGTGACGGGAATGTCCGGGTATCACGCGGCAAGATATGCCCTCAAGGACATATTTAGAATGCGCGTACCTGGGCTAGGCGTAGGACTGTAACTACCCCTGACTACGCCGCCTCACCCAACCAGGTCGCAGCAGTGCGCGTTTTGACGGCTCAAAACGCGCACTGCTGCTAGTTAGTTGGGTTGCGCCGACGGAACCAAGGCGCGGCTGATGCGTCCGTCCCTCATAGTCGCGACGGCGTCGGTGAGGGGAAGGAACTCGGTGTCGTGAGTGACCATGACGGTGGCGGTGCGGAACTCGTTGGTGACCCGCCGGAGTAGCCGGATGATCGATTCGCTGCGTTCGTGATCAAGCGCGGCGGTTGGCTCGTCGACGAGAAGAACAGTAGGGCTTCCCATAAGGGCCCTGGCTATATTCACCCTCTGGCGCTGGCCGCCGGATAACTGGTGTGGGCGCTTATGCGCAGCGTCGGACAGGCCAACGACCTCCAGCAGCTCAGCTGCTTTCTCCCGTTCTCCGCGCACACGCTTGCCCCGGAGGTGCTCACGTATCAGCAACTGCTCGACGGCGGTCAGTGCCGGTAGCAGGTTGGGTTGCTGGAAGATGATGCCCACCTTGTCCCGGCGAAGGGCCGTGCGTTCGGCGTCCGAAAAGGCGTTGACGTCCTCTTCGTCGATGATCACCAGCCCGGCTGTGGGCTTCACGAGGGTCGCCGCGACGGCGAGAAGTGAGGACTTGCCGGAACCGGAGGGTCCTACAAGGGAGAGGAACTCACTTTTATGCACGCTCAGGTTGACGGCGTCCAGCGCCTTGAGGGTTGAGGTGCCGTCCGGGTATTCGAGGGAAACGTTGACCAGGTTCAATGCTGTACTCACGATGCATGCCTTTCTGGGAATGTTTTAGTTGCCGCCGAGTGCCAACAGTGGATCCACTGTGGTGACGCTTCTTACCGCCAGGACTGCGCCCGCCAGGCCCAGGAGGATGATTCCTGCGATAGGCAGCAGTGTGGTCATAGGTGTGATCAGAAAAGGTGCGGCCTGGGCCGCGAACGTTCCGCCGGCCAAGCCCAGAAGACCGCCCACCGCCGCTCCTGCCAGCAGCACCATGGCCGCCTGGGTGAGGGCGTCCCGCAACACATAGCCGGACGAAGCCCCCAACGCCTTGAGGACGGCGATGTCGCGTGTGCGCTGCACTGTCCACACTGTGAGGAACGCGACGATCACCAAGGCCGAAATGCCGTAGAGGAATGCCTGCATCAGCATGAGTGAGCCGTTCTCGCTCTTGTACGAGGCAAGTGCCTGGAACGAACCCACGGGGTCCGTACTGACCGTGCCGGCCGACGCGTTGGCGGCGTCGAGGTCCACGGAAGCTCCGGCGTCGAAGGTTGCGGTGATGACCGTTGCGGTGCCAGGTGCTGCGTGGGCGATGGTCCGCCAGGTCTCCAGCGTTGTCCACACCACGCCGGTGTGCGAGTACCACTGGTCCTCCACAACGGCTGAAACCGTCAGGTCTGTCCCGCCCGCACGAACCCGGCTGCCAACTTCCAGCGTCAGCTCTTTGGCCAGCGACTCACCCACCACCACCGTCCCGTCCTCCACAGCCGATGGAGCAATCGCGCCGCCAAAGACTGCGACGTTCGCGGTTCCGGTCGGGGTCCCCCCGCCACCCAACGACTGGAAACGGGTCTGGCTGATTCCCAGCGCCTCCGCGGACGTCACACCCGGCTGGTCCCGCCAGGCTCCGAGCTGAACAGGGGAAACTTCGGATTCGGTGTACGAGGCCTTTGGATCACCTCCGGCGGGTGCACCAAAAACAATCTGCTGCACAGGCAGGGCCCCCAGCGCGGACGTCGACTGGTTGCCCAGGCCTGCAGTCAGCCCGGAGAGCATGACCAGCAGCAACGTGATCAGGGCGACCACGCTGCCCATGAGCGCAAAACGACCCTTGGCGAAGCGGATGTCGCGGATGGCAAGAAACATCGGATTCCTTCGATTCAATGCGGGCTTGATCCCGGCTATCTCAACTCTTCCGGCGATAGGCCGCAGGGGCATCGGGAGCCGGATGGATCGGCTGGCATCGTGGGGTTGAACCGGCGATCATCCGAATGGTTGATTCAGGCCCTGGGGCGCGAAATTTGGTTTATGGAGGGAGCGCCGGGGATACGCTGTGAAGCATGCAGTCTCCCGCTGGCGCCGCCACAATCCTCCGCGTGCTGCGCGTGAGCCTTCATCTGGGTTTCGCGGTTCTGCTGCTGGTGGCCGTTGTCCGCTTGGTGACGGGAATGGGAACCAACGGTCCGGCGTCGGCTGTTGCTGTGATTGCCGGACTAAGTCTTTCGGCTCTGCTGGCATTGGTGTACCTCAGCGGGACTCTCTTGGAAAAACGCCATGCAAGCCATCCCACCCGGTTCAATCCCACACCCTACGCACGCTGGTGGCTTGGCGCGGTGATGCTCCTATGGCTGCTGCTCCTCCTGGTCAGCAGCGACTTCGCATGGGTTGCCTTCCCCTTGTTCTTCCTGCAACTGCACCTGCTCCCCCGCGCGCTTGCTTTGCCCGCGATTGCTGTGAGCACTGCGCTTCTGGTGGGCACGCTGTGGTTCCATAGCAGGGGATCGTCCGACGGCGGCCTGCAGCTTGCGATGGTCCTTGGGCCGGTGTTCGGGGCAGCATTCGCGGTGGTCACGGGCTTGGCCTATCGCGCTTTGTTCGTCGAAGCCGAGAATCAGCGCGCTGTTGCCGACGAGCTTCGCAGAACCCGCGCCGAACTCGCACAGACACAGCACGACGCCGGAATGCTGGCCGAACGCGAACGGCTTGCCCGGGAAATCCACGACACCTTGGCGCAGGGCTTCTCAAGCATTGTCCTGATGGGCAGGTCCGCCGAGAAAGCGTTGGACGATGGCGACGCCAGTGCTGCACGGGAGCGGCTACGAACGGTTCAGGACACGGCGTCTGCCAATCTTGCCGAGGCGCGGAGCTTTGTGCGCGGCCTGCGTTCGCCGGATCTTGAGCGCTCGGGACTCGTGGATACCCTCAGCCGCCTCTGTGAGAAAACGGAGACTGAGGCGGCTGCCCGGGGGTCCGCGCTGCGCTGCCGCTTCGAGCTGGTGGGTACGCCCATGGAACTGCCGAATACGTACCAGACCACCCTGCTCCGGGCCGCGCAGGCTTCCCTCGCCAACGTATGGGCGCACGCCCACGCGCGCACCGCCGTCGTGACCCTGTCTTTCCTGGGCGCTGAGGTGACCTTGGACGTTTTCGACGACGGGATTGGATTCGAGCCCTCGACGGCGGCCGGTACGGCGCGTGGCGACGGAACCGGCGTCGGGCTTCAAAGTTTGCGGGAGCGGTTGGCGGCACTGAACGGCAGCCTGGAGATTGAGTCGGCGCCGGGTGAGGGGACCGTGGTTGCGATCCGGGTGCCGTTGCCGGCGGATGGGGGTGCCGCGTGAGTGAGATTCGGGTGTTGTTGGTGGATGACCACCCGGTTGTTCGGGCAGGACTGCGGGCCATGCTCGCCGACTTCCCGGGGGTGACCGTGGTTGCGGAGGCAGCTGACGGTGATGCCGCGCTGGTGGAACTCAGCAAGCTCAATACTTTGGGTGAGCCCGTGGACCTGGTGCTCATGGACCTGCAGATGGGCAGCGGCATGGATGGCGTAACGGCCACAGAGAGGATCAAGGCGGGTGCGGCCGGGACTCCCCCGCCGCCTGTGCTCATTTTGACCACCTATGACACAGACGCGGACATCCTCGCCGCAGTGGAGGCCGGTGCAAGCGGCTATATGTTGAAGGACGCACCGCCGGAGCAGATCCGGCAGGCCGTGTTGTCCGCGGCGGCCGGGCAAACCGCGTTGGCACCGGAGGTTGCGGCGCGGCTCATGGGGCGCATCCGGAATCCTTCCCCGGCTTTGAGCGCCCGGGAAGTCCAACTCTTGGAGCTCTTGGCAACGGGTATGAGCAACCGTGCCATGGCCAAGCAACTCTTCATTTCCGAGGCCACGGTGAAGACCCACTTGGTGCACATTTACTCGAAGCTCGGCGTGGACAACCGGACCGCTGCCATAGCCGTCGCGACGCAGCGCAGGATTATCCGCTCGCGCTGACTCTCCCCAACTGAGTCGCACCTGTGCGCGTTTTGAGCGCCCAAAACGCGCACAAATGCGACTCAGTCGGGTTCGAATTTTGGTTAAACGGTTGACCTTTGATTCTTTTGCAGTGACGATTAGTGCACGTTTCGCTATGAGTTAGATCACAAAAAGTCACTCGTCGAAAGTTGGCCTCACATGTCCGCACCCACATTGGGCTTATCCGGCACTGCCCCCGGCAGCTCCGGACGCACGAAAAAGCTAGTCAGGAAGGCCGCTTCCCTCGGCCTAGCCTCGCTGCTCCTCGCAGGAACCATCCCCGCACTCACCTTTGCCGCTGCCGCCAATGCCGCTCCAGGTGATCCCGCGGCCATTAAAACCGTCACCCCCGAAGTCCCTGTCGATGCCGCCGGAGTACCTCTCGGAGCGGTGATCGGGTTTATCCAGTCCGGCAACGTCGTCGACCTTTCCGCGGAGAAAGGCGCCATCCGCGTCACGTTCCTGGACGACGGCAATTTCCGCCTGGAAGCTGACCCCAGCGGAAAATTCACCGATCCCGCCAACACTGACCAAGGCGATCCCGCCCGGACCGCCAACATCGTGGTGGGCAAGGATAAGTTCCCCGGCACTACACCCACAGTCACAGACGGCGACTGGCTGGTCCTGAAAACTGCCAAGATCAGCGTCGAGATCAACAAGGCCACCACCCAGCTCCGCGTTCTCAGGGCTGACGGCTCGGTGGTTCTGGAAGAATCAGCGCCCGTCACCTTCGGCGCCAACTCAGCTACGCAGCACCTTGCCCAGCAGGACGGCGAGCAGTTCATCGGCGGCGGCATGCAGAACGGCCGCTCCGTGCACACCGGCGCACTCATCAACATTGCCAAGAACTTCGACTGGGACGATGACGGCTACCCCAACGCCGTGCCGTACTACATGTCCTCCAAGGGCTACGGCGTTCTCCGCGACACCTTCGCCCGCGGCTCCTACAACTTCGGCGGCCAGCCCACCACCACGCATGAGGAAAAGCGCTTCGATGCCTACTATTTCGTGGGCGACTACAAGCAGTCCCTTGGCGCGTACACCACGCTGACCGGCAAGCCCATGATGCCCCCGGTCTACGCCTTGGAATACGGCGACGCCGACTGCTACAACCGCTCCAACCCGGGGTACTCCTCCTCGGGCTACGGTGATCCCGACGGCGCCAAGCAGCGCACGCCCGACGCCATCAAGACGGCCCGGAAGTTCGTGGAGAACGACATGCCGGCCGGCTGGATGCTGGTCAACGACGGCTACGGCTGCGAGTACCAGCAACTCCCGGAAACCGTGAGCAACATCGAGGAAGAAACCGACCTCAAGGTTGGCCTCTGGACGCAGCGTTCCCTGACCAACCAGGAGTACGAAGTGGGCGAGGCCGGCGTCCGGCTCCGCAAGCTCGACGTCGCGTGGGTAGGCCAGGGCTACCGCCAGGCACTCACCGGTTGCGAAGCGGCGCACGGCGGCATCGAACAGTATTCAAATGCCCGCGGCACCTCGCTGATGGTGGAAGGTTGGGCCGGCTCCCAGCGCTGCGGCATGCAGTGGACGGGTGACCATTCAGGAAACCTCGACGCCGTCCGCTGGCAGGTTTCGGCCCTCACCGGCGCCGGCAACTCGGGTTTGGCATTCACCACGGGCGATGTTGACGGCATCTTCGGCGGTTCCGCTGAGTCCTACGTCCGCGACCTCCAATGGAAGGCCTTCGCCCCGGCGCTGTACTCCATGTCCGGCTGGGCAGCCACTGACAAGCGTCCGTGGCTCTACGGCGACGGGGCTACAGCCATCAACCGCCAGTACCTCCAGCTCCGCCAGCAGCTCATGCCCTTCATTTACACGCTGGCTCAGGAGTCATCCACAAGCGGCGTTTCCATGATGCGCTCCATGGCTCTTGAGTTCCCTGACCAGGAATGGTCTTACGGCGCCGAGGCAAACAACCAGTTCATGCTCGGTTCCGACTTCCTGGTAGCCCCGGTCTTCACCCAGACCGACGTGCGCAACGGCATCTTCCTCCCGGCAGGCCAGCAATGGGTGGATTACTGGACCGGCAAGCTCTACCAGGGCGGCCAGATCCTCAACGGCTACAACGCACCGCTGGACAAGCTTCCGGTTTTCGTTCGTGCAGGTGCTGTGATCCCGCAAGGAATTGTTGCCCGTAACGCGTCTTTGGTTCCTGAAGATTCCATGATCACTCTGGACGTCTACGCCAAGGGCCAGGACACCTTCACTCTGTACGAGGACGACAAGGTGACCCGCGAATTCAAGGATGGCAAGTCTTCCAGCCAGCTCTTCTCGGTGGACGCTCCAGGCACCGGCAGCAGCAGTGTCAAAGTGGCCATCGGTGAGCGGAAGGGCGAGTACACCGGCAAGGCGACGGCACGTCCGTACGAACTGAAGGTCCACGCCGGAGCAGCACCCAAGGACGTCAAGATCGGCGGCACCAAGCTGGCCCAGCACTCCACCCAGGCCGCCTACGCCGCAGCAGCAACCGGCTGGTACTTCGACGAGGCCAACAACGGCACCATCTGGGTGAAGACAGGCTCAATTGCCTCCAACCAATCCGCTACGGTTCAGCTGCAGCAGGCCGGCCCGCTGGGCGGCAAGAGCCAGGAAGACACCGCGGCTGAAGTTCGGGTGACCACCGGCCAACAGGTCTTCCAGGACCAGGAAACCACCGTCACGGCGGCCTTCGTGAACACCGGAACCAAGGCTAAGAGCAACGTGGTGCTGACCCCGGTGCTTCCTGAAGGCTGGACTGTGGTGTCGGCCTCCGGCGCAACAGCTGCAAAGGTTGAAGGCGGCGCCACAGCAACTGCCACGTTCGTTATCAAACCGGGGACCAGCGCAAAGGCGGGCCAACAGACCGTGCGGGTATCGGCGTCGTACGACGCATCAGGGACCATCCAGTCCGTGACCGGCGGCAACCAGATCTACGTTGCTTATGGTTCTTTGGCCGCTGCGTACAACACCGTCTCGATCACCACCGTGGCGGGCAAGGCACTAGGAAACTTCGACGGCGGAGGGGCCACCTTCGCTGCCGAACAGCTGGCGGCCGCCACGGTTCCTGCAGGCGGAGTCCGGCCGGGCAGCACAGTAACGGTGGACGCCGGAAAACCGACACAGGTTGACTACACGTGGCCGGCCGTCGGACCCGATGTCCCCAACTCGGTGGCGCTTTCCGCGCAGACCATTGCCGTTAAGGGCAAGGGAACGCACCTGGCCGTGCTTGGATCCGCCGCGGTGGGCAATGGAACCAGCCCGGTTTTGACGCTGAGCTACGCGGACGGAACAACCGAGCAGCAGTCCATCTTCTTCCCCAACTGGTTGCAGCCGTCCGTCCTCAACGGGGCAGTGGTGGCCGTTTCCGAACAGGGTAGGAACAACGCCAACGGGCCGTCGCCGGAGTACACGCAATACAAATACCAGGCGTTCTCCAACACGGTCCGACTCAACCCCACCAAGGAGCTGGCATCCGTCACCCTGCCCACTGACACCCGCGTGAAGTTCTTCGACTGGAAGGTGACATCGCAGCCGCTGCCTGCCGTACCGCTTGGTTCGGTGTACGCCTCTGAAACGCCGTGGGTCCAGGCTTTGAACGGCTACGGCGTGATCGGTAAGAACGTGGCCAACAAGGACTCGGCGTCATCGCCGGACAAGCCGCTGGCCATCAACTACACGGATCCCGTAACCGGTCAGCAGCCTGTGTTCAGTAAGGGCCTGGGCGTCCACGCGGCATCCAAGATCACCTACTACCTTGGCGGGAAGTGCACCTCTTTCACCTCCCAGGTGGGCCTTGAGAGCGGCTTCGGCGGCAACATCATCTTCAAGGTCAATGCCGACGGCGTGAACAAGTACCAGTCGCGGACGTACACACCGGGATTTGCCCCTGAGTCCGTGTCCGTGGACCTCACTGGTGCGGCATATGTGGAATTGGTGGTGGACCCCTCCGGATCCATCAACGGCGCTCATGGTGTTTGGGGTGATGCGAAGTTCACGTGCGCTTCGTAGCCTGACGTGCAGACCGCCGTCGCCCGCTGCCTCCGTCCGGAGCAACGGGCGACGGCCGTCCGTTTAACGGGCACAAGAAGAAAGTGTCAGGGGAACGGGGCATAATGTCGCAAATGGGGAAACTGAAAAAGCATCGTCTTGTTCTTGGTCTCGTGACGCTCGTGATGGCCGGCTCGCTAACCGCCTGTGATGACGGCCGCGCCGGTGCGGAAGGGGCAGCGAAGCAGCTCGCTTCCTCTCTGGCAGCGCTCGACGTCGGTTCGCTCACCGTGGAGGGCAAGGACGCCGCCGCGGCCAACGAACAACTCAAAGCCGTGTTCGAGGGACTCGACGCCAAACCGGCAGTAGAGTCAGGCGACGTTAAGCTCGACGGCGACACCGCAACTTTCCCCCTTAAGTACAGCTGGAACATCGGCTCGGCAAAGTGGGAGTACAGCTCCGAAGCCACACTGAAGAAGGCCGGTGACAAGTGGGCTGTCCAATGGGCACCTGCACTCCTCGCCCCGGAACTTTCCGAGGGTGAAACCTTGTCCGTCAAGACTGTTCCCGCCCAGCGTGGCCA
Source organism: Arthrobacter sp. StoSoilB22 (assembly GCF_019977315.1). NCBI lineage: Bacteria > Bacillati > Actinomycetota > Actinomycetes > Micrococcales > Micrococcaceae > Arthrobacter > Arthrobacter sp. StoSoilB22. The sequence continues at coordinate 4,521,886 of NZ_AP024652.1, read as the reverse complement.
GATCCTGGGTGCTGGAGATGCCCCCATTGTTGAGGACCGTCCCGTCTTCCGTGTGGGCATCGACAAAACAAAGGTTCCGGCGGAGCAAGCCGACAGTTCTGCGCGAGCCATGGCGGCTCTGCTCGGGCTGGACCCTGAAGAGTACGCCAAGCAGGTTGCTGCGTCCGGTCCGCAGGCTTTCGTTGAAGGCCTCGTTCTCCGTGCGTACACGGCGGATATCACTGAAGCGAAGATTGAGGCCATCCCCGGCGGTTCAAGCATCCTTGACTCCATGGCTTTGGCTCCAACCCGCACCTTTGCCCGGGCATTACTGGGCAGTGTTGGCCAAGCCAGTGCTGAACAGATTGAAAACTCCAATGGTGCGCTGCGCGCCGGAGACACCACGGGCACTGGCGGTCTGCAGCAGAAGTACGACTCGTTGCTGCGCGGTAAAGATGGCGTGGAAGTCCTGGCAACTCCCGAGGTTAAGTCCGAAGGTGAGACCCCGGGCACCAAAGTGTTCTTCTCGTCCCTCCCGTCCCCGGGCACCACGCTGAAAACCACGCTGGACCTGAAACTCCAGCAGCTGGCGGAGGAAACGTTGGCCGGTGTTGGGCCCGCGTCGGCCATTGTTGCCCTTAAGCCATCCACCGGCGCTGTACTAGCCGCAGCGTCCGGACCAGGCAGCAACGGCTACAACACGGCCATGCTTGGCCAATATGCGCCGGGTTCCACCTTCAAGATTGTTGATTCCCTGGCCATGTTCCGCAACGGCGCCACCCCCGATTCCAAGGTTGAATGCCCCTCAACGCTGACCGTGGACGGCCGCACGTTCAAGAACGCCGAAGGGTATCCGGAAAGCTCCCTCGGCTCGGTGGCCCTCCGCGACGCTTTTGCGCACTCCTGCAATACGGCCTTCATCAACGCCCGGGATGCCGTCAGCCAGGACCAGCTCGAATCCGCAGCTCAGGCTCTGGGCGTGGCGGTTGAAGCTCCCAAACTGGGAGCAGACGCGTTTTTGGGTTCTGTTCCGGGCGCTGCCGAAGGTACCGAGCACGCTGCTTCCATGATCGGCCAGGGCAAGGTGCTCTTTTCCCCGCTCTCAGCCGCGGTCATGGCAGCTTCCGTCGCCAACGGTGCGCCCGTCTCTCCGCAGCTCGTGCTGAACGCTGATGCCGCACAGGGCTCGGAGGCCACTCAGAACCCCAGCGCCGGTGCCACGCCCACCGAAAGTGGTGCCGCGTCGCCGTCGTCCGCGTCCGCTTCCGCTTCAGTGAGCGCCGTTCCTGTGTCACCGGCGTCCACCAAGCCGATCACCAAGGAAGAAGCCGCTGCACTGTCCGACATGATGCGGGCTGTAGTGACCTCAGGCCACGCTGGCTTCCTCGCCGAAGTTCCCGGTACGCCGGTCGGGGCCAAAACAGGCACCGCGGAATTCGGCAATGACAACCCGCCAAAGACCCATGCGTGGATCGTGGCGACGCATGGGGATCTGGCGGTTGCCGTGTTCGTGGAAGAGGGTGGCTTGGGTGCCACTACCAGCGGACCCCTGCTGAAGTCGTTCCTCACCGCAGCCGGCTGACACCGGAGGGGGACCGTCGTGGGAGGATTGAAACGTGGCCCATATTGACGTTTCAGGCATCGACTACTTCCTCTCCGACGGCACCCAGCTGCTCAACGGGGTGACCTTCAAGGTCCCCGATGGCACCAAGACGGCGCTTATCGGGCCCAACGGAACGGGCAAGACCACCCTGTTCAAGATCATTTCGGGAGATCTCACCCCCGACGAAGGTGTGGTGGGCCGCTCCGGAAACATGGGCATCATGCGGCAGTTCGTGGGCCAGGTGCGGGACGAATCCACTGTCCGGGATCTCCTCGTTTCCACGGCGCAGGCCAGCCTCGCGGCCGCTGCCAAGGCTGTGGAGGACGCCGAGCTGGCCATGATGGAGCACGACGACGAGCCCACGCAGATGAAGTATGCGCAGGCGATCGTGGACTGGGGAGACGCCGGCGGATACGACGTCGAGACCGTCTGGGACGAGGTCTGCATGGCAGCCCTCGGTATTTCCTTCGACAAGGCACAGTTCCGCCGCGCCTCCACGTTGTCAGGTGGCGAGCAGAAGCGCCTGGTCCTGGAAGCCCTGTTCGCTGGCCCGGACGAGCTCCTCCTCCTCGACGAACCCGATAACTACCTGGACGTTCCGGGCAAGCGCTGGCTGGAAAGCAAGCTCAACGAGTCCAAGAAGACCGTCCTGTTCATCAGCCACGACCGCGAGCTGCTCAACAACGCGGCCAGCCGTATCGTCACACTCGAGCCCGGTATCAATGGCGCTTCAGCATGGATCCATGGTGGCGGCTTCGGCACATATGTCGAGGCGCGTGCCGATCGTAACGCCCGTTTCGAGGAACTCCGTAAGCGCTGGGATGAGGAGCATATAAAGCTCAAAGAACTCGTCAACATGTACAAGAACAAGGCCGCTTTCCGTTCCGATATGGCTAACCGGTACCAAGCAGCACAAACCCGTCTGGCCAAGTTCCTGGAAGCCGGCCCACCCGAGGCCTTGCCGATCGAACAGAACGTCAAGATGCGCCTCAAAGGTGGGCGAACAGCCAAGCGTGCCGTCGTGGCCGAGAAGCTCGAACTGACCGGTCTCATGAAGCCGTTCTCCACAGAGATCTGGTTCGGCGACCGCGTTGGTGTTCTTGGTTCCAACGGTTCGGGAAAGAGCCACTTCCTGCGCCTCCTGGCTACCGGCGGCACCGATCCGGAGCGTGAGCACCTGCCGGTGTCCGAGGTAGTGATTGCTGAAGTGCCGCATCAAGGCACCGTGAAGCTGGGTGCCCGCATCCGGCCAGGGTTCTTCGCACAGACGCATGTCCGGCCTGATCTGTTGGGCCGGACGCTGCTCGAGATCCTGCACCGTGGCGATGAGCACCGTTCCGGACTCGCCCGTGAGGCCGCCGCCGGTGCCTTGGATTCGTACGGCTTGGCCGGTCAGTCCGAGCAGAAGTACGAGTCGTTGTCCGGTGGCCAACAGGCACGTTTCCAGATCCTGCTGCTGCAGCTGTCCGGCGCTACCCTCTTGTTGCTGGACGAGCCAACCGACAACCTGGACCTTCACTCGGGCGAGGCTCTGGAACGGGCCATCGACGCTTTCGAGGGCACTGTCCTTGCTGTCACGCACGACCGCTGGTTCGCAAAGTCCTTTGACCGTTTCATGATCTTCGGTTCCGACGGCAAGGTCTACGAGTCGGAGGAACCCGTGTGGGATGAGAAGCGGGTGGAGCGCGCCCGCTAGTTCCAACGCTCTCTCACATAACCGCCCCTTTCGGCGAACGCTCTTGCACCTGCTGCGAGAGCGTTTCGCTTTAAGCCATGGGATGTGAGAGATGGATAGTGCTCAAATGATCATGCTATGTGATTATTTGAGCAAATGTTGCTACGGTTGAAGCATGGGAACTGCTGACCGCCACCGGCTCATTGGCGAGCTGTTGCGCACCCGCGAGCAAGCAACAGTGGAAGAGCTCGTCCAAGCAACAGGAGCTTCCGGCGCCACCGTCCGCCGCGACCTGGAAATCCTCGCCGCCAACGGAGTCCTGAAGCGCGTCCACGGCGGTGCACGCAGCCTGTTGGCGCGCGGAGACAACCCAGGTTACGGGCAACGCGAATTGGAACACCACGAAGCCAAGGTCCGTATTGCAAAGGTGGTGGACCAGCTGATCAGGGACCGCGAATACGTGTGGCTGGACAGCGGATCCACGGCAACGGAAATCGCGCGCCGCCTGGGTAACCGTGAAATCACGGTAATGCCCATGTCACTGCATGGCGTCGAGGCCCTCACTCACACCAAGGACGGCCGCGCGCCGGAGCTCATTCTTCCCGGCGGCCGTCTCATCCCGGGGGAACAGTCGTTCCGGGGACCCATGACCGAAGCCAACATTCGCTCACTGAGGTTCGACACCGCCGTCGTAACTCCCTGCGCACTTAACCTCAAGGACGGCCTGCTGGCCCACGATCTTGATGATGCCGCGGTGAAACGTGCCGGACTGGAATCCGCGGCGCGGGTCATCGCGGCATCCGCAGGCAGCAAGTGGAATGCCAGCGCAGTAGCTCTCGCGGCAGCCATGGAGGCTGTGGACGTCATCGTGACAGACCAAGAACCATCCCCCGACGATCTTGCCCGGCTCAACAAACTCTCCGTGGAAGTTGTGATTGCATGACCACCAACACCAGAAGCACCACCAACGTCAACGCCGCGGCCGTGGCGACGTTCCTGATCTTCGGCATGAACGGATTGGTCTTCGCCAGCTGGGCTGCGCGCATCCCTGCTGTGACGGAGGCGCTCAGCCTGACGTCCGGCCAGATGGGCACGCTATTGCTCTGCACCGCTGTGGGTTCTCTACTGGCGCTGCCATCGGCCGGATGGGTAGTGGGCAGGATCGGTACAGCCAACACGGTCCGGGTGGCCGGCATCGTGGCTGGCGCCGCAGGTGCAGCCATTGCCTTCTCACTGATGACCGCTTCCGTTCCGGGTACGGCGGTAGCCCTGTTCTTCTTCGGCATTGGCATCGGGCTATGGGACGTGGCTCAGAACATCGAAGGCGCTGACGTCGAGCACCGGCTCAAGCGCACCATCATGCCCCAATTCCACGCTGCCTTCAGTGGTGGGGCGTTCCTGGGCGCCCTGATCGGTGCCGGACTCTCCCAACTGGGTGTGGGCTTGCCGGAGCACTTGTTGGTTATCGCGGCGATCGCCATCGCCTTGGCGCTGACAGTTCCCAAGTACTTCCTGCCGCACGAGGTGGAAGAAATTCACGACGGCGGCGCGGTGGCTGAGAAGGGTCCCACAGCTTGGCGGGATGGCAGGACGCTGCTCATCGGTGTGGTGGTCCTCGGTGCCACGCTCACCGAAGGTGCGGGCAATGACTGGATCGCGAAGGCTGCGGTGGACGGCCTCGGAGCCTCGGAGTCCACCGGTGCGTTGCTCTTTGCGCTCTTTGTCCTGGCTATGACCGTCATGCGGTTCTTCGGCGGCAAGGCGATCGACAAGTTTGGACGAGTGAACGTCCTCCGGGCCAGCATGGCAGCAGCCGCCGCAGGGCTCGCACTGTTTGTCTTCGCAGGCAATGTGGTCCTGGCCGGCGTTGGTGCGGCACTGTGGGGCGTTGGAGCGGCCTTGGCCTTCCCCATGGGGATGTCGGCCGCAGCGGACGACCCCAAGCATGCAGCCGCCCGGGTATCCGTGGTTTCCACCATAGGCTACGTAGCCTTCCTGGCTGGTCCGCCACTGCTGGGCTACCTCGGCGACCACACCGGAATCCATATGGCTTTGCTTGCCATCGGTGCGCCTATTTTGCTTGCTCTGCTTCTTGCCGGCGTTGCGAAGCCTTTGCCGACCAAATAGTGCGCCCGTCTGCCAGCTCATTCTCCTTAATGCATGTGTCTCGGAAGTACCACCACATGAGGAGCACAGTGCCGGCGGCAAGGCACGCCCCGCCCAGGACATCACTGAGCCAGTGGGCCGAGAGGTAAGTGCGACTCATCATCATGGCGATCACGCCAAGGGCGGCGATCACTGCCATCCACCAGCGTCCGATCAGCAACGTGGTCACCAGGAGGAACGCCGTGGTTGCAGATACATGCCCTGAGGGGTATGAACCTGTATCGGTGAGAACCCTGGCCCCCTCTGGCCGGTCCCTGCCCACCACGGCTTTCGCCAGCTGCGTCAGCGCCAGTACGGAAAGGCCGCTTGCAGCCGCGAAGATGGCTGCTTTGGGTCGGCGCCATATCAGGAGCGACGCAGCCAGCACCGCGTGGAAGAAAAGCATCCCGGCATACCCTGCCCAATTGAGGACTGCGTTCACCTGATCCCAGAACGGGGAGTGCAGGCTGAAGGCGTAGGATTGCCAGCCGGTGTCCGCCCGGTTGAAGGCCGGCTCGCCTGGCCCTGCCATGATCAACACCCCGGGAACTGCAAAGGCGCACAGCAGGAGTACTCCGGGGGTGACCAGCTGCCAGCCGGGGCGCGGACGTGGATGGAGTACACGAATCATCCATTCATGGTAGCCATGGCAGATGGGTGGCACCGGCAGGCGTTAGTGTGAAGGCATGCGAGGCTTCTTGGGCAAAGGCCCCAAACGGGTTGCGAGGTTTGACCATTTCCTGGTGCGGGCAGTGTCCCGGCAACCCCAGGGCGATCACGATGTCTTTTTCCGGAGACTCTCCGCTGCGGCCACCAAAGGGAAGTTGTGGCTCGGAATAGCCGGAGTCATGGCCGCCTTTCCCGGTAAACCGCGCAGGGCGGCCCTTCACGGGGTACTCGCGCTAGGTGTCGCGTCAGCGGTCACCAACCTCATCTTCAAGCGGCTGCTCCCTCGGGCCCGCCCCCTCCCGACGCACCTGCCGCTGTTCCGCTTCGTGAACCCGCAACCCACCAGTTCATCCATGCCCTCGGGTCATTCCGCGTCCGCCGTGGCATTTGCTGTGGGCGCTGGGATTGTCTCCCCCGGCCTGGGTCTGGCCTTTGCTCCGATTGCTGCGGGAGTGGCCTACTCACGCGTGCACACGGGCGCCCACTGGCCCTCCGATGTGGTGTTCGGTTCCGCACTGGGCGCCGGAGCAGCCGTCCTGACCCGTAAGTGGTGGCCTGCCAGACCTGCTGAACCGACACCTCGCCGAACGCCTGCGAAGGCGCCGGCAATATCTGATGGCGACGGGCTGGGTATAGCGGTCAATGCCCTGGGTGGGTCCTACACCCCTGAAACCGCGGAACTTTTGCGGGGCATATTCCCTAAGGCGCATATACGTGAAATTTCCGAGGGTGAAGACGTAGCGGCTGAAATCGAGGCGGTCGCAACCCGACCAGGCATCGTCGCCTTGGGCGTTTGGGGCGGCGACGGAACGGTGGGCACCGCGGCGGCTGCCGCCGTCGAACATTCACTGCCGCTCCTGGTCCTGCCAGGGGGAACCCTCAACCACTTCGCCCGCGACCTCGGTACCAGCTCCATAGACGATGCAATCGACGCCGTGACCCGAGGGCAGGCGGCTTCCGTCGATTTGGGCCATGTGGTGGTCCAGCGGGGCCTTCCCGAGGCGCCCGAGACCACCGAGTTGGCCATGCTGAATACTGCCAGCTTTGGCGTCTATCCGAATCTGGTGCGTCGCCGGGAGAGATTGCAGCCCGCTATGGGTAAGCCGTTGGCCGGCGTGGTGGCATCGCTACGCACCTTCGGAGTGAACTCCCCCACCACACTCCTGGTTGATGGGGTGAAGCACAAGCTCTGGATTCTCTACATGGGCAGGGGCAGGTTCTACCCCAGCGATCATGCACCACTACGCAGGCCGGTACTGGATGACGGTGTTTTCGATCTGCGCATGATCACTGCGGACGAGCCGTTTGCCCGTGCAAGGCTGCTCTGGGCAGTCGTGACGGGTACGGTTGCCGCCTCCAAGGTCACCCACCTGACCGAGGCCACTACCGTTACCGTGGAAGCGATTGGGCAACCCTTGGTTCTGGCGGTTGACGGGGAGCCGAAGCCTGGCGTCCGCAAAGCCACCTTCACGGTGAAGCCGGGCGAGCTTACCGTCTACTCGCCGCTGCCGGAGGCCTAAGGCGCGGGGGCATCATCCGCGAGGACTACCCTGACTGAACCCTGAATCATCCCTGAGACAGGCGATTTGTGTTCCTTCCGTGAGTAGCGTTGTAGCTACATTCGAAACTCACTTGCACGCACATGTGCTCCGAGGAGGGAACGCTTCCATGATCGAAGCAAAAGGCCTGACCAAGGTCTACGGCGAGAAGACCGCCGTGGGCGGCGTCAGTTTCACTGTCCAGGCCGGACGGGTGACGGGCTTCCTGGGTCCGAACGGTGCCGGCAAGTCAACCACCATGCGCATGATCATGGGGCTGGACGCTCCTACATCGGGCTCTGTAACCGTCAACGGTGAGCCCTTCGCGCAACACAAGGCGCCGCTGCGGGAGATCGGTGCCCTGTTGGACGCCAAGGCTGTTCACACGAGCCGCACCGCATACAACCACCTGCTTGCCATGGCAGCAACGCACAGCATCCCCAAGAGCCGTGTCCGGGAAGTCATCGAGATGACCGGACTGGGAGACGTCGCCAAGAAGAAGGTCAAGGGATTCTCACTCGGAATGGGTCAGCGCCTTGGCATCGCCGCAGCGCTGCTGGGTGACCCGCAGACCATCATCCTCGATGAGCCGGTGAACGGTCTTGATCCTGAAGGCGTGGTGTGGGTTCGCAACCTCGTCAAGTACCTGGCTTCTGAAGGCCGCACGGTGTTCTTGTCCAGCCACCTCATGAGCGAAATGGCGCTGACTGCAGACCACCTGATCGTGATCGGCCGCGGCAGGATCATCGCCGACGCACCCATCGCCGAAATTATCACCGGCAAGGGCCATGCACGGACCCGCGTCCGCACGGACCAGCCTGAACGCCTCATGCAGCTCCTGGCCGGCACCGGCGTATCCGTGGAGGTCCACGAACGCGAACTGCTGGAAGTTTCAGGGCTTGATCCCCGCGGCATCGCCCGTACGGCTTTGGACAACCAAGTGATGGTCTACGAGCTGACACCGCTCCAGGCAAGCCTGGAAGAGGCTTACATGGAACTGACCAAGGATGAGGTCGAATACCACTCGCACATCACCACCGGGGCCTCGGTTCCCGCCCAGGCCGGAGGGAAATAGACATGAGCACCACCACTGTGGACCGCAAGTCCATCCGCAACTCCGTCGGTCCCGGACCGGCATTCCACCGCGTACTCAACTCCGAGTTCATTAAGTTCCGCACGCTGATGTCCACGCTGATCCTCCTGGCTTCCACTGCCTTGGTGATGGTGGGTTTCGCCGCCCTCTCAGCATGGGGAACAGGACAGTTTGCAGAGCAGGTGGCCAACGACCCTGAGGCCGCTGCCGCCATGGCAGCGCAGGGTGGGGACCTCGCGGTGAGCATACCCACCTCGGGAATCTCGTTTGCCCAGCTCATCCTCGGGTCCTTGGGCGTCCTGCTCATGAGCTCCGAGTTCACCACCGGAATGGCACGCTCCACCTTTGCCGCCGTTCCCAAAAGGCTTTCGCCCTTCCTGGCAAAGCTGATTGTGGTTATGGTCAGCTCCTTCCTCCTGACCGCCGTGTCCATCTACATCGCCGGGCTGGTGTCGCTCCCTATCGTGGATAACTACGACCTCAAGCTGGATCTGGGCAGCTCACAGTCGGTCAAGCTCCTGGTGGTCAACAGCATCTACGTGGCAGCTGTAGCGGCCATTGGCATGGCCCTTGGAACGATCGTGCGGAACTCTGCCGGCGGCATCATGAGCCTGGTTGGGCTGCTGTTTGTGGCACCCATCGCTTTCCAGCTCATCCCCGGTGATTTCTTCAAGGAAGCCAACAAGTACCTGCCCACCAGCACCATTAGTCCGTTGACCGCCGTCGAGCATGTTCCGGAAACGCTGGAAGCCTGGCAGGCAGGCTTGGTCCTGGGAGCTTGGGTAATTGTCCCGGTTGCGCTGGCCATGATTTTGCTCAAGAAGCGGGACGTCTAGGACGGAGTGCCGTCTAGGCTCGATTCATGACTGAAGCTCCACAGATGAAGGACGTATCGGCCACCACGGCCGATGCGTCCTTCGCTGAAATTGCCCAGCGACGCAGGGGCCGTATCCGGCGCTACTTCTTCAAGCGTCCCCGCGCCATGGATGCCGTGGTGATCCTCTGCTACGTTCTCCTGGCGCTGCCCACCATCATTCCGTCGGCCGTCGACGGTAAATGGCTCGTGGTGGTAATTCTGCTGTTGATCGCCTCGGCGTTGTTCTTCAGGCGACGGTTCCCGCTGCAGGTGGTTCTGGCAGTCGCGCTTCTTGAAATAGCGGCCACCATCCTGAACCCATGGGGCTCGAACGTTTCCGCTGGCCTGTGGTTCGCACTGTACGCGGTGGCGGCGCTCCGGAGGCGTGCGCTGACCCTGGTGGTGTTCGCCGCGGCCAGCCTCCCGTTGAGCCTTTTGTACTTGTTCATGTGGACCAGCCCCAGCCAGATGGACAATTTGCAGGACGTCCCGGAGAACTTCCACCTCATCAACAACATCGCCACCGCCGTGACCATCATGCTCTCCAACCTCCTCGCCACGGGCATCGGCATCTCGGTACGCCAGCGCAGGGAGCATGAGGCGGAGATCGCGGCCTGGGCTGCGCGGACAACGCAGCTGGGCAAGGTCACCGAACGGAACAGGATCGCCCGCGAAATGCACGACGTCGTTGCGCACTCGCTGACGGTAATGATCAGTCTCTCGGACGGTGCCGCCGTGGTGGTCAAGAAGGATCCGCAGCGGGCCGGCGACGTCCTCGGCGAACTGTCGCGCACGGGAAGGGCCGCCTTGGCAGATATGCGCCGGGTGCTCGGTGTCCTGCGCGACGATTCCGGGCGGCCAGCACCGCTGACACCCCTTGAATCCGGGCAGAACCTGGCGAAGCTCTTGGACGGTTTCCGAACTGCCGGACTGCCGCTGCACTATGCCCATACGGGACCTGGCCTCCCGGCTGACCCGGCTTTCGAACTGACGGTCTACAGGATTGTGCAGGAGTCGCTGACCAACGTTTTGAGGTATGGGCGCTCGCTCAGCCGGGTTGATGTCCAAGTGGCTCGCGACGGCGATTTGGTCACCATAGACGTGCTCGACGACGGCCGGGGAACCCGCGAAGGTGGCAGCGAGTCCGTGGGCAGCCTGGGGACAGGACAAGGCATTGCCGGAATGAATGAACGCGCCGGAATCTATGCTGGAATCGTTACTGCCGGTCCGGGAAAAAGGGGAGGCTGGGCGGTCCACGCCGAGCTCCGCTGGAACGGCGAAAAGGGGGAATCATGACCGAAGACATCATCAACGTGCTGCTGGTGGACGATCAGCCACTGCTGCGGATGGGCTTCCGGCTCATTCTTGAGGGCGAAGAGGACTTCCACGTTGTGGGCGAGGCGTCGGATGGGATTGAGGCCGTACGCCAGGTAGAGGCCCTGCAGCCGGACGTGGTCCTGATGGACGTGCGTATGCCAGGCATGGACGGCATCGAAGCAACACGACGGATCTCGGATTCAGGCTCCGATGCGCGGGTCATCATCCTGACCACTTTCGACCTTGATGAGTACGCTTTCAGCGGCTTGCAGGCCGGTGCTTCCGCGTTCCTACTTAAGGACGTTGCGCCATCTGAGCTGGTTCACGCTGTGCGCCTGGTAGCCAGTGGCGATGCGGTGGTGGCGCCGCGAGTCACGCAACGCCTGCTGGAAACCTATGTTCGCGGCGGCGTGGTGCCCGGACATTCTCCGAGCCCGCACCGCGATCCCCTTTTGGACGAACTCACCCCGCGTGAAACCGAAATACTCACCACCATTGCCGAGGGCCTCTCCAACGCTGAGATCGCCCATAAATTCTTCCTCTCCGAGGCCACGGTGAAGACCCACGTCCGCCGGATCCTGAGCAAGCTCCAGTTGCGTGACCGGGTGCAGGTTGTTGTCTATGCCTACGAAACCGGACTCGTGGTGCCCAGTAACCCGGATTACTAACCGGGACCCTGTCGGCACTGGCCGGCGTGGTCCCGGCGCCCAGTATCATGTCCTTCTGGGCCGACCGGCCATAACGATCCTTTGGAAGGGGACGCATGGAGCGAGCGGGCCTCGACGCCATAGACCAAAGGATCCTGTCAGAGCTGACCAAAAACGCCCGCATTCCGCATGCCGAACTGGCGGGCAAGGTACTGCTCTCCCGCAACGCGGTGCGCCAGCGGATCGAGCGCATGGAGCGGCAGGGCTACATCCAGGGGTACACCGTGGTGGCGGGCCTTGATACCCAGGATCTGGTGTCCGCCTTCCTCATGGTTTACAGGAAGGACCGGATGCGGGGCGCAGACGTCCTGAGTGAACTCCGCGCCATCCCCGAGGTGGTCCTGTGCGATGTGCTCAGCGGGGATTTCGATCTCATTGTCCGGGTCGAAGCACGTTCGCATGGGCGGATCCGGGAGATTTGGGAGCAGATTTCAGCCCTTCCCGGGGTCTCGGACACGGTGACGGCAGTGACGCTGTCCAACGTGATCCGCAGGGCGTAACGCCGGGAACCCGGCCTGCACCTAGGTCCTGACGGCGGTCCGTCAGGTGCCGACGGCGTCCAGAATCAACTGCGCGTCTTCCCTTCCCATGAAGCCCAGGGCCGCCACCGCATCGATCACGGCCATCTGCCCGTCCTTGGCCTTATGCGCGACTTCAGCTGCCGCCGCGTAACCAATCGCCGGAATAAACGCGGTGGCAAGTCCAGCCGACCCGGACACCCGTCGCCTGAGCTCTGCCTCGTTGGCCGTAATCCCTTCGATGCAGTGCGTCCGGAGGATCCGCACGCCATTGGTGAGCCAGTCGAAGCCCTGGAACAGTGCGTTGGCGATCACCGGTTCAAAGGCGTTGAGCTGGAGTTGGCCGTTGTCTGCTGCCATGGTCACAGTGGTGTCCGCGCCAGCTATGGCGAACGCTATCTGGTTCAGGGTCTCGGGTATTACCGGGTTGACCTTGCCCGGCATGATGGACGAGCCGGCCTGCCGGGCTGGCAGCAGGATTTCGGCGAAGCCATTCTGTGGGCCGCTGGAAAGCAGCCTCAGGTCGCTGCTGATTTTGGACATCTTGATGGCCGACCGTTTCAGCATTCCTGAGACATGCATGAAGACTCCGACGTCGGAAGTCGCCTCGAGCAAGTCCGCTGCGGGCACCAACGGCAACCCTGAGATTTCTGTCAGAGCGTCAACTGCCCGCGCCTGGTAGCCCGGCAGGGCGGTGATTCCCGTACCGATGGCTGTCGCCCCCAGACTGCATTCGAGCATGAGGTCCGCCGACTCTTGAAGCCTCTGCCGGTCTTCTTCGATCGTGGCGGCAAACGCGTGGAACTCCCGGCCCAGGGTCATGGGTACTGCGTCCTGCAGTTGGGTGCGCCCCATTTTCACCACATGCGCGAATTCCTCCCCCTTGACCCGCATGGCCTGAGCCAAAGCGGCCAGCTCATGATCCAGGCAACGGATCGCGGAGATCAGGGCCAGTTTGATGGCAGTAGGGTAGACGTCATTCGTTGACTGGCACCTGTTGACGTGGTCAATGGGATGCACGTACTCATAGCTGCCCCTTGAGTGGCCCAGGTGCTCCAAAGCTACGTTCGCGATCACCTCGTTGGCGTTCATATTGGTACTGGTTCCGGCACCACCTTGAATCATGTCCACGCAGAATTGCCCGTGGTGTTTCCCGTCCTCGATTTCCCGGCATGCGTGATCAATGGCCGCGGCAACCACGGGGTCGATCGCCCCAAGATCCATGTTGGCCCGGGCCGCGGCACGCTTCACCCTGGCCAGGGCCACCACCAGTCCCGGGTACCGGGAAACGGGGACCCCGCTGATGGAGAAGTTATCCAGTGCCCTGGCAGTGTGGACGCCCCAATAGGCAGTATCCGGAACCGGGACGGAGCCCAGTGAATCCCGCTCACGTCGATGCGTCACGATCCATGTCCTTGGTTATTGATGCAGATGACTTTGGGTTGGGTCATTTCTTCGTAGGCGAAGCGGACTCCCTCACGCCCCATGCTTCCGTACTTGGAACCTCCGAAGGGCATGCCGTCGAACCGGTAGTCGGAGGAATCATTGATCATGACTCCGCCGGCCTGGATCCTGCGGGCTGCTTCCATGGCCTGGCCCAGCGAGGCTGTGAAGATCCCAGCGTGGAGACTGAAGTCAATCGAGTTGGCAACCTCTATGGCTTCGTCGAGGCCGTCCACCGGACGCAACATCACCACGGGGCCGAACACTTCCTCTGCCCACAAGCGGCTGTCTTCCGGGACGTCTTCCAGGACTGTTGGGTGCAGGACGTTTCCCTGCACTTGGTTCCCGGCGAGAATGACGGCTCCAGCGTTCACCGCGAGATCGATCTTGGTGCGCACTTCTTCCAGGGCGGAGGCGCTGATCATGGGACCCACGTCAGTTGTTTCGTCCGAGGGGTCGCCGGCCACCAACGCCCTGGTCCCAGCGAGGAACAGTTCCTTGAACCGGCCGTATACTTCCTTGTCCACCAGGATTCTTTGAACGCCCACGCAGTTCTGGCCGGCTGCCCAGAACGCTCCGGATACGCAGGACGATGCCGCCTCCTGAAGATCGGCATCTCCCATGACGATCACCGGCGCGTTTCCGCCCAGATCCATGGAGAGCCTCTTGAGACCCGCCGTCTTCGCGATACTTTCGCCGGTGGAAAAGCCGCCAGTGAAGGACACCATCCGGACATCACGTGCAGCAATGATGTGCCCTGCGATCCCACGGCCGCCGTGGACCACGGTGAGCACGTTGTGGGGCAGGCCGGCTTCCATCAGGACTTCAGTGAGCAGCTGGGCTGACAAGGGGGTAAGGGCGGAGGGCTTGAGGATGACGGCGTTTCCGCCTGCAATAGCCGGTCCGATCTTGTGGGCCACGAGGTTCAGGGGATCGTTGAAGGGCGTAATTGCCAGGATCATGCCCAAGGGTTCCCGGGTGAACCACCCTGTCCGGTTCTCCGAGCCTTGGTAGGCATCGAACGGGATGACCTCCCCGGCGCTGCGGCGGGCCTCGGCTGCGGACAGCCGCAGGGTGTTGACGGCGCGCAGGACCTCCTTGCGTGCCTGCCGGATGGTCTTGCCGGCTTCGGCGACGATTGTCCCGGCAAAAGCGTCCCGCCGTTCCTCCATCAAGGCGGCGGCTTTGTCCAGAATCTCCGCCCGGGCGTGCCGGGAAAGGTCCGCCGCCACCCGGGCTCCCGCACGGGCGATTTCCAGGACGGCGTCAACATTCGCGTCGTCGGTCAGGGGAACAGCGCCCACTACGCGGTTGTCGTAGGGGCTGGTGACATTCTGGAAGGCCGGAAGGGACGGCGAGTCCGTTGCGGTACCTGTTTCCTTAAGCATGGGAGGCCACCTTTGATGCAGCGTGCATGGCAATGATGTCCGAAAGCAGGGCGTAGGCGGTCTCCACGCGTCCGGCACCCGGGCCGGACACCGTGACTGGTCCCAGGAGGTCCGTGGTGAAGGAGACGGCGTTGGTGGCCCCGGATATTCCCGCCAGGCCATGGTCCAAAGGCAGTGCCACCGGTTTGACGCTGGCCATGACTGAGCCGCTGGGCGTGATGCGCGCAGAGCCCACGAGCTTCCAGCGCAGCCCTTGGCGGGCGGCATCCTCAATAGCCCCGCGGGTGACGGAGGAGATGCCCTCGCAGCTGACGTCCTGCAGGGTGATGTCCGCCCCCAGAAGCTGGTTGGCGAGGATCAGGACCTTGAGGCGAACGTCGTAGCCTTCAATGTCTGCGGCCGGGTTGGCCTCTGCGTATCCCAGATCCTGTGCTTCCTTGATGGCATCATCCAGATCCATTCCGGCTTCCATACGGCCGAGCACGTAGTTGCTGGTTCCGTTGAGGATGCCCTCGAAACCGCTGATCGTGAGTCCGGCGAACATCTTCCTGGCGAGTCGGATCACCGGGGTTCCGCTCATGACAGCGCCTTCGAACTCGAAGTGCACGCCATTCATTTCGGCCAATGCCGACAACTCAGGCCCCTGCAGTGCCACCGGGCCCTTATTGGTGGTGCATACGCTCTTGCCTGATTCCAGTGCCCAGCGGACGTGGGATACCGCCGGCTCCCCGTCTTCAGGGTTGGTGAACGTTGCTTCACACACGATGTCAGCCGTGCAGGTGCGGATTACTGCCTCATTGTTGGTGTCCTCTGAACCGCCGTGGTCCGCAAAGGTCTCACCCTGTCCCAGTCCAAGCACCAGCGGAAGATCGATTCCGTCGGCGTTCATCAAAGAGCCCAGGCGGAGATCGGTGATGGCTACAACGCGAAGGCCAAATCCCAGTTCACTGGAAAGTTCCTTGCCCCGATTGGCAATAAGTTCGGCCAGGGTGCGGTTGACGCCGCCGAAACCGATCAATGCGAGGTCATAGGTCTTCATGGTTCTCCTTCATGGGTGGGGTGGATGCTTCAATCTTGTGGCAGTTCCCTGTCCGTCCCACCATGTCGTTTTGACCTAAGCGGTGGGCAGATCGACCATTCGGCTGCCGTTGTGTCCAGGCCACCCTCAGAGGGTCATGTGCATCATGTGCATTAACAAATGTATTTAATGACTACTACCGCCATTTTTGTGTTACCTTCGTCACTACAGACGCCATCCCCGGCACCCCCACCCCCGGATGTCCCAAGGCGTACCCTTTCGCATCTGCCACTTACCGGAGACACCACATGGAATCTTCAACACCTCTGCAACTGGACAATCCGCCCACTGCCACGGCTACCGAAGCTGAGGCCGGGCTACGCCGCTCAATGGGCCCACGGCACCTCATCATGATCGCTATGGGTGGTGTGATCGGATCCGGCCTGTTCCTGAGTTCCGGATACACCATTTCCCAGGCTGGCCCTCTGGGCGCCGTGATCGCTTACTTGATTGGCGCCTTCGTGGTGTACCTCGTGATGGCCTGCTTGGGGGAGTTGGCAATCGCCTACCCCGTGTCAGGGGCATTCCACATTTACGCGTCCCGCTCTATCGGTCCGGCCACTGGGTTCGCCACTGCCTGGCTTTACTGGCTCTGCTGGGCCGTGGCTATCGGGTCCGAGTTCACGGCTTCCGGACTCCTGATGCAGCGCTGGTTCCCCGACGTCGAGGTCTGGGTTTGGTGCCTTATCTTTGCCGCGGTTCTTTTTGGCTTGAATGCTTTCTCTTCCAAGTTCTTCGGTGAATCCGAGTTCTGGTTCTCAATCGTGAAGGTGGGTGCCATCATCGCGCTGATCGTGTTTGGCGGTGCCGCCTTGCTGGGCTTCCATCCGCTGTCCGGGTCCACCAACCACCCATTCCTCCTGGAGAACTTCAACACCTCCGGTGGACTGTTCCCCAACGGCTTCACAGGGGTACTTATCACGGCCCTCGCGGTGTTCTATGCCTTCTCCGGGTCAGAATTGATCGGCGTTGCGGCAGGCGAGACCAAGGACCCTGCCAAGAACATTCCCAAGGCCATGCGCAGTACTGTGATCCGGCTCCTGATCTTCTTTGTAGGCGCCATTGCCGTCATTGCGGCCACGGTTCCCTATGAACAAGTAGGGCTGGACGAGAGCCCCTTCGTCACCGTTTTCTCCTCAGTGGGTATCCCCTTCGCGGCGGACATCATGAACTTCGTGATCATCACGGCCCTTCTCTCCGCCGGCAACAGCGGGCTGTTCTCCTGTGCACGCATGCTTTACTCCCTGGCTGATGAAGGTCAGGGTCCCAGGGCCCTGAAACGCCTGACCCGCCGGGGCATTCCCTTGGTGGCGCTGTCCGTGAGCATGGTGGGCGGATTGGCCTCCCTGGTCAGCAGTGTGGCGGCCCCTGAGACCGTCTACCTTGCCTTGGTTTCCATTGCAGGTTTCGCGGTGGTGGGTGTCTGGATGTCCATTACGGCCTCCCACTTCTTCCATCGCAGGGCGTTCATCCGCAATGGAGGACGGCTGTCCGATCTTGGCTACAAAGCTCCGTTCTTCCCGGTGGTGCCGATCCTCGCCTTCGCCCTGTGTCTGGTGTCGCTGGTTGGCATTGCCTTTGACCCAACGCAGGTTGCTGCCCTGTACTTCGGTATTCCCTTCGTGGCGGCCTGCTACCTGTTCTTCCACTTCCGTTACGGGGCGAAAGCCAAGGCGAAGCGTTCACGCTGACGTAAACCAGTGAGGTGCACTTAAACCAGCAGCACGGCCGGGCACCATGCCCGGCCGTGCTGCCTTATCCAAGGAACCGGAATGACCATGAGTGACACCGGGCCCGCGGTCACGGCTGGCCTTTCCAGCTGGCTGGAGATCGACGGTTCCGCCTTTGGCAGGAATGTGCAGGCTGTGCAGGGCATACTGGACGGCCAGTCCATGTTGTGTGCGGTGATCAAATCCGATGCCTACGGGCATGGAGCGGACATGCTGCTGCCGTCCCTGGTGGCTGCCGGCGTCCCCTATATAGGGGTTGGAACCAACGCTGAGGCCTGCCTGGCCCGCAAGCATGGATTCGCGGGACGGCTCCTACGGGTCCGGGCAGCGGCACCGCAGGAGGTGCAGGCAGGCCTCCCGCATGTGATCGAGGAGCTGGTTGCCGATCCGCAGAGTGCTTGGGAAATGAGCCGGATAGCATTGGTGGCGGGGCTAAACCTCCGCGTTCACCTGGACATCAATTCGTCCGGTATCAGCCGGCACAGCCTTGATGTCTCATCGTCCTTGGGACGGGCCTGCGCGGCAGGCATCGTGGGCCATCCGGGTTTGGAACTGGCCGGAATCATGACTCATTTCCCGCTGGATGACCCGGAGCATATCCACAGTGGGCTCCGGCAGTTCAGGTCAGAGGCGACCGCAATTCTCCGCGCGGCCAACGTGGACCGCAGGAAGGTGTTGCTGCACGCCGCAAACTCTTTCGCAGCGCTCAACGTCCAGGACTCATGGCTGGACATGGTGCGCGCGGGGGCTGTGCTCTATGGCGACTCGGACCCGAAGCACACCGGATTCGAGCGGTGCTTGGCGTTCAAGGCCCGGATTGGATCCATTAATCGGTATCCGGCCGGGACCAAGGTGGGTTATGGCCACACCCATACGCTGGCGGTGGACTCCAGGCTGGCCACGGTGACTGTGGGTTACGGCGACGGATACCGCCGTGCCTTAGGCAGAGGCGGAACCGTCTTGGTCCGGGGGCAGCGGGCTCCGGTGGTGGACGCCATTTCCATGAATTCCATGGTCATCAACGTCTCCGGGATCAACAATGTGAACCCTGGAGATGAGGTGGTGCTCTTTGGGCGCCAGAATGATGCGGAAATCACTGCGGCCGAGCTCGAGACTGCCAATGCAGGAATACTCGCGGACCTGTACACGGTGTGGGCCAGGGACGCCCGTGTCCTCGCGGCGGATGTGCACGTGTGAGAATGGCGTGAGTGCTTGGTGGAAGGAGCGGATCAGTGGAGGTGTCTCCGGAAGCTTCGTCGTTGGCCCAAGGCCTGCGCCTGGTACGGCTGGTAACTGACCGCGAAAAACAGGGCCGCCAACTGTTGGGGGTCTCGCAACTGGCCGCCGAACTGGACATGGAGCAGAGCCGCGTCTCACGCCTGGCGCAGGAACTATGTGACCTGGGATTGCTGGAACGGGTGGACCGCGGCCCCTTCCGCACAGGACCGGGATTTTTCAGCCTGGCTGCCTCCCTCAACGTCGGCTGGGTCCAGGAATCCCGGGCAGAGCTCGAAGAGCTGGTGTCCAGCCTGGGTCTGAGATCCCGGCTCTCCGTGCGGCAGGGGGTCCGGGTCCTTCTGCTGCGGTCCTCAACCAATAACTCAGTACTCGGTGGCTTTGCCAAGCCCGGGATGGTCACGCCTGTGTGGTGCACGGGAGCCGGACGTGCCTTGCTCTGGGATCACACTCCCGCGGACCTGGAATCCCTGCTCCATGGCGTGAACTTCATTGGCACAGGTGGCCCCGCTGCGGCGCATTCCGCGGAGGAAGTCATGGACCTGATGGCGCGGGACAAGCCCGGCGGAGTTGTTGTGGCCGCGGAGGAGTTTGAGCATGACGTCTGGGAACTGGCTGTCCCCGTCCGTTCAGCAGACGGTAAGATCCTGGGAGCCCTCAGCGTGTTGGGGAGCCGATCACAGATGGAAAACGCCGCCCGGGAGATCGCCCTGGTTCTCCATTCGGCCGCGCAGCGTTTGGGCAGGTCGCCCCAGGCCTAGCTGTTTCCGATGGACCCGGGCAAGGTATCCGCGGGCCTTACCCGCCCGCCTGCGGTGGATTCGAGCCACTCACTCCACGAGCGCAGGGCAACAGCAAGGCTTTCGCGCTGTGGTTCCAGCCGCGATTTGGGGCCCACGATCTGCAGGGCAGCCGTTACTTCGCCTTTGAAGTCCCGGATGGGTGCCGCCAGGGAGTAGAGGCCCGGCTCGGCTTCCTCGTCAACAATCGAATATCCCCGTTCACGGGCAGCGCGGAGCCGGTCCAGGAAGTCGTCCACGGACACCGGGGTGTTGGGTCCGTGTTGGGCGAAGTCCACGGATTCCAAAATCTTCCGCACTTCTTCATCCGAGGCGTCCCACAGAAGAGCCTGGCCCGCGTCACTGCAGTAGGCAGGGTAGGGGCGGCCCAGCCAGGACCCTACGAGGTTGGCGCTGGCAGGCACTTGCTCGGCAATGGTGACTGTACTGTTTCCGCTCAGCACGCCAAGGAAGCAGGCTTCGCTGGTTTCGGCGGCCAGTCCCTCCAGGGCGGCCAAGCCGTTGGTTTTGAGGCGCTGTTCCGTCACCAGTTGTGCGTCGGCCAGGATGGACCAGTCCAGGCTGTACTCGCGTTGCCCGGAACGAGTCAGGAAACCAGCCTGCTGCGCACCTTTGAGGCTTCGCGAAACCTGGCTGCGGTCCTTGTCCAGGAGGCCTGCGACGTCGGCGACGGTCGCTCCGGCATGGCCGGAAGCATGACGGGCGCCGACGGCGAGGACGGCCATCATGCCGCGGCCCATGCTGGAGGTCTTAGACATGGATCGATTCTAGCCACCCGGTCAATCAGTGGATGGCAAAGACCCTGGCAGGGAATCCGCTGCCGCCCAGGGGTTTGGCCCAGGTTGCGATCAGTACGGCGCCTGATTCCGGCAGGGAATCGAGGTTGGCCAGCAGTTCTATCTGCCATTTGTTGCGGGCCAGGACGTAGGTTTCCAGGCTGAAGTCCTGGCGGGACGTGGCGAGGCCGGGGTCCGTGTCCGTCTGTTCGTGGCCGACGGCGGCGGCACCCCGCTGTTCGATCAGGTACTCAAGGACTTCCCGGGACCATCCGGGCGTGTGGCTCAGGCCGTCGTCGTCCTTGTTCGCCATGGCATCCGGGTTGGGCCAGCGTTCGCTCCAACCGGTCCGGAGGGCAACAAAGGATCCTTCGGGGACCTGACCGTACTGTGCTTCCCAGGCGAGGACATCCGCCATGGTGGGGACGGCGTCGTCGTCGTTTTCAACGCGGCCTCTGATGTCCAGGACCACCAGTGGAAGTACCATCTCTTCCACGGGGATCTGGTCCAAGGTCCGCCCGCCGCGGATGAAGTGCGACGGCGGATCGACGTGGGTGCCCCACTGGCCCACTATCGAATACCTGTGGGCGGTAAAACCGTCCCCCTTGTCCAGGTCGAAGAGCGCCTCCCGTGTTTCGTCCGGGAAGGCAGGGAAGTGGGGCTGGCCGGGATGGAATGCGTGGGTCAGATCGGTGAAGGTCTTGTTGTTCAGGAGAGGAGCGAGTTGATCCCAAAGGCTGGTCATGAGGCCACCGCTTGGTGGCCAACGGAGGTCAGTGAGCTGCTGGAGACACTCAGCGGTCCGGATACTTCAATGACGGGGACTTCCCAGGGGTGGATGTCTACGATCCTTTGAACGAGCTGGTGGACGGCGTCGTCCTCCAAGGAGTCATCGAAATAGGAGGTGAAAACGAAGGTCGGCGAAATGGTTCGCTGCCCTACGCTGCCCAGTGTGGGGTTGGCGCCCTCGGCAACGGTGAAGCCCTCGTAGCCTGCGGAGGACTCGAATACGTGGTGATAGTTCCCGAATCCGCCCAACTCCGGGCTTTCGGTCAAGGCTTGCAACAAGGATGAGATGCCGGCGTCCCTCTCCAGCGCGGAGAGATCACCTCCGGCGAGCCGTGTCATGGTTTCCGCAGGGATGGGCCAGTGAATGCGAAGTTTCCGTACGGGTTTGAGCTGGATTTTCATGGGGTAGAGCCTTCCGGTGATGTGCCTTCCGGGAGCCATGGTGGCATATTGTGACGCTCATTACAAGCATACAGAAATGTTTATAGTGCACACTCAACTTCCAAGGATCGATGAATCTGCACAGTCGCGGCACAGCTCTCCCATATACAACCCAAAGGCGCGGGGCGTTTCATGGATGCATGACTACTCCTCACCCCAATCACGACCGCGGCCTCGAGTTCGACCTCTCCACACTCCTGAGCCGGCGACGCGGCCTGGGGATGCTCTTCGGCGCAGGCGCGGCAGCAGCCCTGGCGGCCTGCACGCCAAGTGCGGGCGGCGGCAGCGCATCGCCGTCGAGCACTGCCACCGCAACGGAAAGCACGACGGCGGCCGCGTCGCCTTCCGCATCGGCCACGAGCACGGTGACCCGTGCCTTCGCTGAATGTGGAGTGGAGATCCCGGAGGAGACGTTGGGGCCCTATCCGGGCGACGGTTCCAACGGCCCCAACGCGCTGGAGGCCTCCGGGGTGGTTCGTCGCGACATCAGGTCCAGTTTTGGCGGATCCACCACAAAAGCCGAGGGCGTACCCCTGACAGTTACACTGACGCTTTTGGACAATTCCAACGGTTGCGCCCCCTTGGCTGGAGCCGCCGTCTACGCCTGGCATTGCGATCAGGATGGCAAATACTCGCTCTACGACTCAGGCCTTGAGAACGAGAACTACCTCCGCGGCGTTCAGGAAGCCGACGCCAATGGGCAACTTACCTTCAGCACCATCTACCCGGGTGCCTACAGCGGTCGCTGGCCTCATATTCACTTTGAGGTATTTGAATCCATGAGCAACGCGACGGCGGCCGGGCAGGTCCTCGCGGTCTCGCAAATCGCGCTTACTGAGTCTGCCTGCAAGGAGGTTTATGCGACCTCCGGCTATGAAGCCAGTGCCCGGAATTTCCCGAATACCACTTTGACCTCGGACAACGTCTTTGGGGACGATGGAGGAATATACCAACTGGCGACTATGTCCGGCTCGGTCGCGGGCGGATACACAGCCGCGCTGAACGTCACTGTATAGCCCGGTAAGCACGAGGAGCGGGGGCTAGACTCGGTGGCATGCCTTCGAATGCCTCCGCCGCAATTGACCACATCAAGGACCTCGGTGCGTACGTGTCGGCGTCCCCGTCCAGTTTCCACGCGGTGCACGAAGCCGCACGTCGACTGGATGCTGCAGGCTTCACCGGATTGGATGAACTGAAGCCGTGGAATGGTGGAGCGGGTAACTTCTACGTAATCCGCGACGGTGCACTCATCGCTTGGGTCACACCCGAAAGCGCCGGACCAACCACTGGTTTCAATATCCTTGGTGCACACACGGATTCGCCGTCGTTCAAGCTGAAGCCGAAGCCCACCACCGGCAAATTCGGATGGCTGCAGGCGGGCGTCGAGGTCTACGGTGGACCGTTGCTCAATTCCTGGCTGGACCGGGAATTGCAGTTGGCCGGCCGATTGGTACTGCGTGACGGTACTGAGCACCTGACGGCGACAGCTCCGCTTCTTCGCTTCCCGCAGCTTGCCATTCACTTGGATCGCGGCGTCAATGACAACGGGCTCCACCTTTCCAAGCAGCAGCACATGAACCCCATCTTCGGTCAGGGCGATGCTGCCAGCGAGGACCTTCTGGGATTGCTCGCCGATCGTGTGGAAGGCGCCACTGTTGATGCCGCGGACATCGGCGGTTACGACGTCGTTGTGGCGGACACGCAGGCACCTGCGGTTTTCGGGGCCAAGGGTGAGTTCTTCGCCTCCGGCCGGCTGGATAACCTTTCCTCCACGCACGCGGGGCTTCTGGCGCTGATAGCCCACGCCTCCGCAGCGCCTGCGTCAGGCCCGATCGCCGTCCTCGCAGCGTTCGATCATGAGGAGATCGGTTCCAATTCCCGATCCGGCGCCTGCGGACCCATCCTTGAGGACATCCTGGTGCGCATCTCCGACGGCCTTGGCGCTTCGGTGAGTGAAAGGCGGCAGGCCATAGCGGCGTCGTTCTGTGTTTCTGCGGACGCCGGCCACGCAGTCCACCCGAACTACGCGGAAAAGCACGATCCCGCCAACAGGCCGGTGCTCAATGGTGGTCCACTACTGAAAATCAATGCCAACCAGCGCTACGCCACGGACGCTGCGGGAGCTGCTTTTTGGGCCAGGCTTTGCGCCGAGTCCGGCGTTCCTTATCAGGAGTACGTCTCCAACAACGATCTCCCGTGCGGTTCCACCATTGGGCCTCTCACTGCTACCCGCCTCGGGATCCGGACGGTGGACGTGGGTATCCCGCTGCTGTCCATGCACTCCGCGCGGGAACTGTGCGGAGTGGAGGATCCCAGGAGCCTGGCCACTGTGGTGGAACTCTTTTTCGCCACTTCGGTCTAGGCTGAAGCGTCAAGCACTCATTTCAGGGGTATTACAAAAGTTTCCTATAGGAAACTTTGGATGCTTTGAGGTTTACATTTTGTGCACGGTTCCTGTTTGGGCGTCTTCAAAATGTTTGGTTGCACAGTATTCAGCGCGGTGTAGCAGGTTAGCGTGATGTAGTCATGTGGCCCGTGGCACACCACTGTGGCCAACCCCAAACCCAAAGGACGGCGCAGAACCATGCACGCTGACCAACAGCTTTCCAAGTCCCTGAAGCCCCGACACCTCTCCATGATCGCTATTGCCGGCGTCATCGGAGCCGGACTGTTCGTTGGTTCCGGAGCCGCAATCCAGCAGGCCGGTCCGGGTATTCTTGTTGCCTACCTTGCTGCCGGACTGGTGGTCATCCTCGTCATGCGCATGCTGGGTGAGATGGCTGCGGCCAACCCTGAGACGGGCTCGTTCTCCACCTATGCGGACAAAGCACTTGGCCGTTGGGCCGGCTTCAGCATCGGCTGGCTGTACGCCTGGTTCTGGATCATCGTCCTTGGCATTGAAGCCACGGCCGGTGCGGCCATCATGCATCGCTGGGTTCCCGGAGTGGATCAGTGGATCTGGGCACTCATTCTGATGGTGCTCCTCACGCTGACGAACCTGGGATCCGTGAAGTCCTACGGCGAGTTCGAATTCTGGTTCGCTTCCATCAAGGTTGCGGCAATTGTCATCTTCCTGCTCGCTGGCATCGTTGCAATCCTCGGTCTCATGCCGGGTGTTTCCGCCCCCGGTGTCGCCAACCTCCTGGATCAGGGTGGCTTCATGCCGAACGGTCCGGGCGCAGTCCTGGCCGGCATCCTCGTAGTGGTCTTCTCGTTCTTCGGCGCCGAAATCGCCACCATCGCCGCCGGTGAGTCCGAAAACCCGGTGGACGCCGTCAAGAAGGCAGTGAAGTCCACCGTGTGGCGCATCCTGATCTTCTACATCGGCTCCATTGCCATCGTGGTGACCTTGCTGCCGTGGAACGATGCTTCCGTGGCCAAGAGCCCATACGTAGCCGTCATCGAGCTTTACGGAATTCCGGGTGCAGGCACCATCATGGACATCGTTGTCCTCACCTCGGTTCTCTCCTGCCTGAACTCTGGGCTGTACACGGCCAGCCGAATGCTCTTCTCCCTCTCGCAGCGTGGCGATGCTCCCCGGTCCTGGATGAAGATCTCCAAGCGTGGCGTTCCGGCTGCTGCAGTGCTCGCTTCCACCGTGGTGGGATTCCTCACCGTTGGTGCCAACTACATCGCGCCGGACTCCGTGTTCCTGTTCCTGGTGAACACCTCTGGTGCAATTGCGCTCTTCGTGTGGTTGGTGATCGCAACTTCGCAGCTCATCCTGCGCAAACGAATGGGTGCAGCCGCCAAGGATCTCGATCTCAAGATGTGGTTCTTCCCGTACCTTACGTGGATTGCCATTGCAGCCATCGTGGCGCTGATCATCGGTATGGTCATCATCGAATCCACCCGCGAATCGTTGTTCCTTTCGCTGGCGTTGGCCGCGATCGTGGTGGGCATCGGCGTGCTTCGCTACCGCCGGAAGGGTGCCACACCTTCCAACCCGGTGCCCGCCGGGGAAGCTGAGGACGCCAAGATCGGTTCCTGACAGGGTTGGTTTTTTCGTAGCGGGACAGCCGCCGTCAATACCCGACGGCGGCTGTCCTGTTTCGTTTTAAGGGCACCGGTATGCGGCTACTGGGCCAAGCCGATGACCAGGTTGATGGTGACGGCCAGAATGACAGTGCCGAACATGTAGGACAGCAGGCTATGTTTGAGTGCCTCGGCGCGGATCGTGTGATTGCCGAGATTAGTGTCCGACACCTGATACGTCATGCCCAGGCTGGTGGCCAGGTAGGCAAAGTCCGTGTACTGCGGAGGGCGCTCTTGGTTGAAGCTGATGCCGCCCACTTCACCTCCGACCCGTCCATCCTGGCTGTAATACAACTCGGCGTAGCGCAGCGTGAAGAGGGTTTGGACCAGCATCCAGGACAATCCCACGCATGCCAGGGCGAGTGCCGCAGAGGAAAGACGCGTGCCGGTTCCTTGCGTGTGCGAATCGACGATGACAGCGGCGACGGCTGCAAGGCTGGCCAGGTTGGCGATCAGAATCAGCACGTCCGTGAGGCCGCGAGATGGGTCCTCGGAGGTCGCGTGCTGCTCGGTCTCTTCCGGATCCAGCCGTGCAATCACCAACCACACCCACGCCACATAGACCAGGGCGGCCACGGCCCAGCCAATTGCCGGAGCTTCCACCCAGTTGCCCAGGGCGCCGGCAACGGCAAAGGCCGAGGCGCCGGCCAGAACCATGACGACAAAGCGCAGCCGGCTCCGCTTCACCCTGACGTTGTGCATGTGCTCACCCTAGCCACTGGAGGAGCTCAAAGGTCTGCACGGCGTGACTGGTTGGTGGCAACTTGCCCGCTGCGTTTTTTGTCGGCCTGCAGAATGCCGTCCCGTACGCCGGCACGGATCGTGAAGTACAGGAAATAGAGGGCGATCGCTGAGAAAACAACGGTCAGAACCAAGGCGCTAAGCGGTGTGGCATCCATGGCCCTAACCCTAGCCGGAGGCTCCCACCGCAACTGGAATCCACGGATTGCTCCCGTTCGTGTTATTGTCTTTGTCGCTGTCAAGGAGAAAAACGAAACATAATTTCTCCTGATCACCTTGCGCGGGTGGCGGAATGGCAGACGCGCTAGCTTGAGGTGCTAGTCCTCGAAAGGGGGTGGGGGTTCAAGTCCCCCTCCGCGCACAGAGAAACCCCCGGAAGATGATCTTCCGGGGGTTTTGTCGTACCTGGGCTCTGGGCCCAGCCTCAGCCGCCCGACCGGGGTGCGAACATGATGACGCCCACACCCACCATGCAGATGGCGGCGCCGATCACGTCCCAGCGATCCGGCCGGAAGCCGTCCATCAGCATTCCCCACGCAAGGGAACCGGCAATGAACACGCCGCCATAGGCCGCCAGGACCCGGCCGAAGTGAGCCTCGGGTTGGAAGGCCGCGAAGAAACCGTAAATTCCCAGCGCCACGACGCCAAGCCCTGCCCACCACCACGCTTTGCCTTCGCGCACGGACTGCCAGATGAGCCAAGCTCCGCCGATCTCTGCGACGGCTGCCAAAACGAAGAGAATGGTGGACTTCAGAATGGTCATAGCCCCAGTATTCCTTGCTGCCCCACCGGGTTATCCACATACGCAACTTGGCCGGTTTCGGCCGGAGATTCCGCCGAATAGCTTTGAGTGCGGGAGATGCACTAAGATATTGAAGTCTGTGTTACGCCTTCTTGCCGTGTTTAGGCCAGGGAGCGCCAACGCAGCATCGCAAATGAACCTCCTGTTACGGAAATACCGTAACCGCTTAGCCCAAAGGAGGTGGGTTCACATATGCGTCCTTACGAATTGATGGTAATCATCGACCCCGAGGTCGAAGAGCGTACCGTAGAGTCGTCGCTTCAGAAGTTCCTCAATGTCATCACCACCGATGGTGGAACCATCGAAAAGGTTGACATCTGGGGCCGTCGCCGTCTGGCGTACGACATCAAGAAGAAGTCCGAAGGTATCTACGCCGTGGTGAACTTCACCGCAGCGCCGGCTACCGCCAAGGAACTTGATCGCCAGCTGTCTCTCAACGAGACGATCATGCGCACCAAGATCATCCGCCCTGAAGACCAGAAGGTCGTTGCTGAGTAATCAGCCCCTTCCAATCTTTAACCCGCAGGAACGAACAAGGAGGCAGTAGATGGCAGGCGAAACCACTATTACGGTCATCGGTAATCTCACCAATGACCCCGAGCTGCGGTTCACCCCGTCTGGCTCAGCAGTAGCGAACTTCACCATCGCTTCTACTCCCCGGACCTTTGACCGCCAGTCCAATGAGTGGAAGGACGGGGAAACCCTGTTCCTCCGCGCATCGGTATGGCGCGAAGCAGCCGAGAACGTGGCCGAGTCCCTTACCAAGGGCATGCGCGTCATCGTTTCCGGCCGTTTGAAGAGCCGTTCTTACGAGACAAAAGAAGGCGAGAAGCGCACCGTAATCGAGCTTGAGGTCGATGAAATCGGCCCGAGCCTGCGTTACGCAAACGCCAAGGTCAACCGTACCCAGCGCTCCGGCGGTGGCCAGGGTGGCTTCGGTGGCGGTAACGCCGGTAATTCCGGTGGCTTCGGAGGAGGCGCTCCTGGTGGAAACCAGGGCGGCGGCAACTCCGGTGGAACCTGGGGCGGCAACCAGCCCGCACAACAGCAGGATGATCCTTGGGCGACGCCCGGTGTCAGCAATGCTGGCGGCTGGGGCAATGGCCCGGATTCCGAACCTCCCTTCTAAACACCAAATAAACGTCCGACGCCGGACACTCACCGTAAGTGCCGGAAGGCACCATGGTGACAACCGCCGTCGAACACCACCATCCCGTGGATCAATATCCACGGGCTCCATAGAAAAGGAGCTCCACGATGGCTAAGGCTGAACTCCGTAAGCCCAAACCAAAGTCCAACCCCTTGAAGGCCGCTGACATCACTGTCATCGACTACAAGGACGTAGCACTGCTGCGCAAGTTCATCTCCGACCGCGGAAAGATCCGCGCTCGTCGCGTCACTGGCGTTACCGTTCAGGAACAGCGCAAGATCGCCCAGGCAATCAAGAACGCCCGCGAAGTTGCTCTGCTGCCTTACTCCGGCGCTGGCCGCGGCTAAGGAAGGGATTAACTAACATGGCAAAGCTCATTCTGACCCACGAAGTAACCGGCCTCGGTGCTGCTGGCGATGTTGTGGAGGTCAAGGACGGTTACGCACGTAACTTCCTGCTCCCCCGCGGCTTCGCTCTGACCTGGACCAAGGGTGGCGAGAAGCAGGTTGAGACCATCAAGGCTGCCCGCGCCGCTCGTGCGCACGCTTCTGTTGAAGCTGCACAGGCACAGGCTCAGGCTCTGTCCTCCAAGAAGGTCAAGCTCGAGGTGAAGGCCGGCGAGTCCGGTCGTCTCTTCGGCACCGTCAAGCCTGCTGATGTCGCTGCTGCTGTTGAGGCCGCTGGCCTCGGCGCCATCGACAAGCGCAACGTTGAACTGCCGAACCACATCAAGTCTGTCGGTTCGTACACGGCCAACGTTCGCCTGCACGAGGATGTTTCTGCTGTCATCGACCTCGAGGTCGTTGCTAGCAAGTAGTCTCTGACTGCAAGGAAGGCCCCCGCTACCGAATTCCGGTGGTGGGGGTCTTTTGCTTCCCCCCAACTGGCGGGGGATTACGGTGTGTTGATCTCCTCCATGACGTGCTTGTAGCCGGTTCGGATCATCTCTGCGAGCACACCCCGGTCCACGTCATCGAGCTTGTTGACGTAGAGGCAGGCGGCGCCGGTCTTGTGCTTGCCGAGTTCGGGTAGCAAACGGTCTGCATCGGGACTGTAAGTGAGTCCGTACAGCGCCAGGTTGGTCTTGCGCGGAGAGAACCCGACGGCGGCTGAGTCACCCTCGCGGCCGCTCTCGTACTTGTAGTGATAGCTACCGAAGCCGACGATTGACGGGCCCCACATGACGGCTTCCTGGCCGGTGATGTCGCGCATCATTTCCAGCAATTCAAAGCCGTCCTCGCGCCGCTTGGGGTGTTCCACCGCGGCCAGGAATTCTTCCACGGAGACGTCCGTGGGTTGGGTCTTGTTCTCTGCCATAGGGGTAGTGTGGCAGACGCGCCACGGGTGCGTCAGCATATCGGGTCAGCACCCCGGTGATAGCCTTCAGCGGTGACTTCAGAAGCCCTGCGTATTCGCCCGTTCCACCAAGTAGACGTCTTCTCTGAGGTCCCGTACCTTGGCAATCCGCTCGCGGTGGTGGTGGATGCCCTAGGCCTCAGCACGGAAGTGATGCAACACTTCGCCAACTGGACCAACCTCTCCGAGACGACGTTCCTGTTCCCTCCCACCCACCCCGAAGCGGACTATAAGGTGCGGATCTTCACGGGCAGCGAGGAGTTCCCTTTCGCTGGCCACCCTACGTTGGGCTCGGCGCACACGTGGCTGCAGGCCGGGGGAGTGCCCAAGACTGGCGGCGTTGTGGTTCAGGAGTGCGGCGCGGGTTTGGTGCGAGTAAAGCACGACGCCGGTCGCTTGGCTTTCGCTGCGCCACCGCTGACCCGCTTCGGTCCGGTGGATGAGAATACGCGGGCGCAGCTCGCTGCCGGCCTGCAGCTGCCCGAGGATGCCCTGCTGGATGCGTCGTGGCTGGTCAACGGACCCACGTGGATCGGCGTGCTCCTCGGTTCGGCTGAGCAGGTCCTGGCCGTGGAGCCGGATCTCGCTGCCATGGGTGACCTGAAGGTCGGGATCATTGGCCCCCACAAGCCCGGGGCCGGCATCGACTTCGAGGTGCGTACGTTCATTCCCGGCGACGCCATGGTGGAGGACCCGGTCACGGGAAGTTTCAATGCCGGTGCGGCCCAGTGGCTGATCGGCAGCGGCCGGGCTCCCCGCGAGTATGTTGCCGCCCAAGGTACTGTCCTGGGCAGGGCTGGCCGTATTCACGTCAGGGCGGAGGATGGCGAAATCTGGGTGGGCGGTGCCTCAGTCACGTGCATCGAAGGCACGGTGCTGCTCTAAGCGCTGCTAGGAGCGCTTGGGGCGTGTCAGGACAACCAGCAGGAAGATGCCGGCACTGAAGGCCGCCTGGACAGCAACAACGGACGTCGGTACGTAGCCAAGGTACAGGGCCAGCAGCATCGGAACCATGGCCAGGACGGTCACGTCCAGCCCGCGCATCAGGGAGCCGAGTTGGGCCCGCGGTACCGGCCCGAAGGGGGTCTCCACCGGCGGGGCGGTCCAGTCGGGTGGGGTCCTGGTGGCTGCGCGGAGTGTCCCGGCACCCATCCCGACCCCGGCCAGGGCACCAACGCCTATCAAGGCAGGGTTCGCAGCCCCGAGCAGCACCAACAGACTGCAGAGCACAGCCATCCACACGGACATCGCCACGCACGGCATCAGTGTCCGGCTTGTTCGCACAAGTGCCGGATGCAGCGGAAGCATTGCGTCGAGTTCAGGGACCAATGCCGTTTTGCGGGCCACACCGCCCAGTCCGGAAGCCGTGGCACACCCTGCGATCACGATCACCGTCAACTGTGCGAACTCGGGTAGGCCACCCTTCACCAGCAGTATGGCGATGCAGGCGGTGAGCCACAGGACCGGCGGCGTCACCGGGGGATTGAGCCTGATGAAGGCCACGGCGTCAGCACGGATCAGCGCCCTCAGTGGGCCCCGCGTGGGGCGGGCGTAGAAGCGGGCTGCCCTGCCGCCGTCGATCCTCTTACGATTGCCGCCCAGAGCTCTGAGCACCTCGTTGGAGTCCATCATGAACAGCGACGCACCGGCGTGCCCGGCAACGGCGCCGCCGCGTACCAGTTCGTCTCCCCGCACCTGGCCGGCGCGCGGCACCACCACGGCAAGGAGCCCGACGGCGGCAACGGTCGCCAGTGCTGTGGGCCACGGAGAGGATGAGAACGCCGGAAGGACAGAGCACGCAAGAACTCCCGCCGTCGCAATTGTCTTGCCAAGCCGCGGACTCAGTAGGGCAAGCTGCTGAAAGGCGGCTAGAGTCACCGCGATGGAACCCGCAGCTCCGAAGGTGAGTGCGGCAAGAACGTGTTCGCCAGGAGCACGGTCAACAGCGGTCACCATGCTGAAGGGCAGGTAGATGATGGTTGATCCGGCTGCGGTAAGGGCCACCCTGCGAATGAAGGGTGGCAGAACCATGGGCCGGCGGTCGACGGGGAGCGTGAGCCACCAAGTGCTCTCTGCTCCGTTCACTGATATCGGTCCAAGCTTCCGGGCAAGGTTGCTGATGACCAGGAGGGCCGCGAGTGTGATGGACGTCCACAGCAAGGACTCCGGCAGCACCACCCATTGGGCCCGGATGATGCTGTTCTGCGGTGATGTCCTCTCCGCGATTTCGTTGCGCAGCGCCAGGACGAACGAGGCCGCAATGGTCAGGGAAACACCTATGCCGAGTCCCCAGCTGTAGGCGTCAACGAAGCGGGTTCCCCACGAGATCCGGTTGCGTTTGTAGCGCCGGGCGGATTGGCGGGTGAAGCGGACAATGTCCGAGGCCAGCTCCCGGTATTGCGGGGAACGTTCAAGGGCAAGCACGTCAGGATCCGGCAATGATCGAGGCCCCCTGCTCGGGGTGAAACTCCTGGACTTCCTCGCCAATGACCAAACACGTGGTGGCCGTGGCGAGCAGCAGTTGCGGATCGTGGGTCACCAGGACCACGGCACCACCGTCTTGGGCATGCGCGGCGATTCGATCACCCAGGGCGTCGCGCATTGTGGGATCCAGCCGCTGTTCCGGCTCATCCAGGATAAGGAGCGACGACGGGCGGATGAGCCCGGAGGCAAGCAGTAACCTGCGGCGCTGGCCGGAGGACAACGCATCCGGAATGGCGTGGGCCCTGCCCAGGAGCCCAAAGAAGTCCAGTTCTTCTTCAACGCGAGCTTCGGGGTCATCCAGGGAGTGCCCACGGGCAATGAGGAGCAAATGCTCGCGGACTGTGAGGGACGGGAAGAAGAGATCGTTGTCGAAAACTGCGGAGACGTGCCGACGGAACGGTACCGCGTCCGGATCGATGAGGAGGCCGTGGACCTTGATGTCTCCGGCCAGGGCGCTCTGCCGTCCCGCAATGGTCCGGGCCACCGTGGACTTTCCGGCGCCGTTGACGCCTACCATTCCCAGGACTTCACCAGCGTCCACCGTCGCGGTCACTTCGCCGCAAACCGGAGACCCGGCATAGCCAACCAGCAGCCTTTCGGCCTCCAATACCTTCCCCATGGTGCAACCCTACCGGCGGGATTGCGTCACCCTCTGATAGCCAAAGTTGCTGCCCACTTCGCGGCGGAGAAGAAGAGATGCCTGTTTAGGCCTTGTTGGCGGGTACTGAGTACAGGGCAGTCGTGCGCCTCGAGGTGGATGTCAACCGCTTCCCTAACAGAATCAGCGGCTGTTCGACGGTACGGGCCAGTACCTCTGCAACACCGAATGACATGGCGGCGGCCAGGACCAGCCTGACAATAGCGAGCCCAAAATTTCGTTGGTCAGCAGGGATAGCCATGCTCACCACGTCGATGCAGAAAGGGTGGAAAAGGTAGATCGCATACGTCCTGGTCCCCAGGAAAGCGACAGGCTTCCAGCTCAGCAACCTTGTGAGGGGCGAGGTAGCAAGGATGAATGAAGGGAAAAGAAGCGCAACGGTGAAGGAGAACAGGACGTGCGCATTGCCGCTCTCGGCGCCGCCGGGGAGGACCGGGTCAAGAATGTAGGCGGTGATAGCTACAGGTATGAGCGCGGCAGCCACTCCGGGGTGCGCGAGCTTTGACACCATCTTGAATCCCCGGTGGGTGTGCATGGTGAGGCCAAGGACGCAACCGGCAAGAATGGCGGTGTAAATCCCGAAGTATCGCGCACCTTCACAGTAACTGGCCGCGGAGGCGAGGACGAGCAAAACGCTGGCCGTGGCCAGTCGATGCCTTCTTATCAGCGGTATGGCGAACATGAGGAACGGCCACACGATGTAGAACTTTTCCTCGATGCCAAGCGACCAACTGTGGACAAAGCTGCCACCGCTGGCGAGATCCCCATTGAACGTTGCCAGGAGCGGTAACCGCTCCGCAAATTTGACCGGACCCTCACCCAGGCCGAACACGAAGACGCCCACTGCGGCCGTTGAAAGCGCAATGTAATAAAGCGGCAGGATGCGAAAGGCCCTTCTTACATAGAACTGAAAGATCGACACCCGGCCACGCCGGCGTTCCTCGCGGATCAGGAGCGATGTGATCAGGAAACCGCTGATCACAAAGAAGAGAGTCACTCCCATTGACCCGTTGAGAAATCCCCAGATGTGGGGGTCGCTCATGTGAGAGACGAGGACTATTGCGATGCTGACGGTTCGGAGCCCGTCTAGCTGCGGCCAGTACCGGGCGGACAAGAAGGACGACTCAAGCTTTTCCACAGATCCCTTTTCAGGCTTCACTGCCTGCCTTGAGACATCGCGGCAGGTTCACGCCAATCGTCTAAATAGTGTGAACGGGCCAGGGGGTTTGGTCCGTTCACACCATCTATTTGGTCTACGCAGCGCGGTGTTGTGGACCTGCGTAAAGGCGTGTGGTTAGTGCCCGACTTCTCCGTGGCCGCCTATCGTGGCAAACTCAAAGAGCTGGACGGGCACATGAGGGCTGGCCGCCCCTACCTCACTCACTCCACCGGCACCTGATTGACGCCCAGCGCATTGGGTAGAAGTTAAGCGGGCGCATCTAGGAGGAGCACATATGGATACTGCACGGACCTTTGAGTCGATTGTCATCATCTTCAACCCCAACAGCACCGGGGACGCACCTGAGCTCGCGCAGCAGCTGCACGACAAGCTCGAGCAGCTGCTCACGTACCAGTCCGAAATTACACTTCAGCCCACTGAGCATGCCGGGCATGCTGTGGACCTGGCGCGTGAGGCGGCCTCAAAGGGCGGCGACGTCCTGGTGGTCTCCGTCAGCGGCGATGGGGGGTACAACGAGGTTGTCAACGGCGTCATGCAGGCGGAGAATCCGCGAGCCGTTTCCGCGGTTTTGGCTGCAGGCAACGCCAACGACCATAGCCGGATCATTGGCACCAAGCCGTTGGAAGAGGCCATTGTGGAGGGCCGCGTCCACAACATCGATCTTCTTCGGATTCACACGGGTCAGAATGATGATGCGCCCTATGAATACGCGCATTCCTACATCGGATTCGGCCTGACCCCGGTGGTGGCCACTGAACTGGAAAAGGGCAGTAAGGGCGCTCTCAAGGAAATGGTCACCGTGATCCAGACCTTTTCCAAGTTCGAGCCTTTCGGCATCCGCCTGGCGGATGGAAAGCGCCGGAAGTTCGACAGCCTGGTGTTCGCCAACATCAATGAAATGGCCAAGTACGCCACTTTGAGTGAGGCAGAGGATCACCCGTCCGACGGAAAGTTTGAAGTCATCACTTTTCCGCACATGCCCAAGTGGCGTGTTCTGCTGACCGCGCTAAAGGCCACCACCCAGGGCCTTGGTGATCAGCCGAGCGTGAGCAGCTATGAATTCACCACGCTCAAGCCGCTGCCGTATCAAATGGACGGCGAGGTCAAGTCCGTGGAGGCTAACGTCAAGGTCAGGGTGGAGTGTGCTCCCGGGGCGTTGGCTACCCTCGGCTAGGCACCTCTAGCCTGCCGGGGCACAGGCGGCCGTAACGAAGTCATAAATCCGGCCGCGCAGTTCATTCGAGGCCGCAATCTTCAGCACGCCCCTCCGGTCACCAACGGTCACCCTCAGCGGCAGGAGGGTGCCCACCTTGTCTTCAGCAACAGCGTGGGGATCGCAGCGGGCGGGCCGGATAGTAAGAGGTAGTTCCTGTTTGCGCGCGCCCACGGCGAGATGTGCCGGCCAGGGGTCTGCCGGAGATTGCGCCAGCAAGGTGGTCTCCTCAAATGACTCGATAGTAAGGCTTCCCGGGTCAGTCCCCGGCGTGGCCGGCGTGATGAGAAGGCGTACGACGGCGGTGCGGCCGTCAGCGGCAACCTCCAGCGCGGGGTCCAGGACCATGACAGCGACGGCGGCGGCCTCCGATGCCAGGCACAGCTCGCCGGCGTTTCTGGAAAGGACGCCGAAGGGATCGGAA
The DNA here is from genome assembly GCF_019977315.1 of Arthrobacter sp. StoSoilB22. Classification (NCBI taxonomy): domain Bacteria; kingdom Bacillati; phylum Actinomycetota; class Actinomycetes; order Micrococcales; family Micrococcaceae; genus Arthrobacter; species Arthrobacter sp. StoSoilB22. Next base: position 4,486,062 of record NZ_AP024652.1, on the reverse strand, counting down.
GCGTTGGTGCTGGCCTCCACGGGCTCCTTGCCCGGTTCTGCGTAGGTGATCCTGGCGTTAAGTGCTGTTGTTGTGCCTTCTGATACTTCGCAGGCGGCCGCGGGCAGTATTGCGGGCAGGCTCTTCGGCTGACGGGGTGGCAGTTCGAGGCCGCCAGCAGAAGGCTTCCAGGCGATGTCACCTTGGAACAGCGGGGATTGCAGCTGCGCCACAGTCACAGTTATTGGCGAATCCGTGGTGTTGGTGAGCTGCAGCAGGATGGCCTGTTTTCCGTATTGGTCCCGGGACTGGTTGATCTCCACAGCCACGGTCTGGGTACTCCCGCTGCCGGAGGGAGAGCCGGTACTGCCGGAGCTGCAGGCGGCCAGAAATGGCATGGTCATGGCCAGAGCCAGACCCGCCGCAAGGAAAAGCCACCGCCGGCACGTCATGCGATCAGTGTAGGGGCGCGGACGAGTAGGAGGCTCCGGGCCAACCAGTTGGAGCCCTTCCGCGGTCCGCTCTTGCCCGGTATCCGCTTCGCGGCTAGTACTCTGAAATAAGAGGCGAATATGACAAGGAGATCCATAGCTTCCCCGCACTGCTGTGGGCGATTCCGGTGCAGGTTTTTCTTAGAGTCCACAAGTTTGCTGCCCCGCAACGGTCCGAAGCCAGGCCCATTTCGGCTGCCAGGGATTCGGCAGTATGCGGTGCTTCGACCTCTACTGCCATTTCCCGCCAACAACCACCCGATCCACATTCAGTGGAAACAGCCCTCGGTTGACTGGGGCCGGGAATCGAGGGAAATGCTGAATCCGGTGGAACGGCGCCCTCGTCTATTCCTGTCCAGAGGATGGAGCACACCCATGCAAACAAGACCACTCCAATAAGGAGCACGGCAAAGCATCCTAAGCGCGGACGTGTTTGAGTTTTGCCCGGTTCAGCCACTGATTCCCCCATTTTGCCGATCCCAGCCTACATGGGCATGATCTGTTGCCTTGAGCTGGGTAAGATGACCGCACGCACGCAGAATTCTGCTCGTTGATTTCCGGACGAAAGGCCACCCTGATGTCATTCCAGGCTTACCTTGACGCTATTGAAGACAAGACCGGCCTCACTCCGCGTCAGTTGGTTGAAATAGCAGACACCAAGGGCTTCAAAGACCCTTCGGTGAAGGCCGGGGCGATTCTTGAATGGCTCAAAGCGGACTACGATCTTGGACGCGGTCACGGAATGGCGTTGGTGCATGTCATCAAGAAGGGGCCGCGGATTGACAGCAAGCATGTGGGATCGGACGGCACGCACCGCGACGAATCGTACACTCTCTGGTTGGATGGCAAGGCGAGCAAGCCCACTCCTTAATGCCCCTGTGACATGCTGACGCTAAGCATGCTTAGGTTAATCAAGCCATCCTGGTGAGCACGCAGAGAGGACCACCATGTCCATAGTGACCCAGTTGTTCAAAAGCCCCGCCGCGGACGTATGGAAAGTGATCGAGGATGGCTGGCTCTATACAGGCTGGGTGGTGGGTGCCTCCCGAATCCGCTCCGTGGACGCGGCATGGCCCCAGCCAGGTGCCAAGCTGCATCATTCCGTGGGCTCTTGGCCCTTCCTCATCGATGACAGCACCAGTGTCACCGCCGTGGAGACCGGCCGTAAGCTGGAGCTGCTTGCCCGGGGATGGCCCATGGGTGAAGCGAAAATAGTGATCACCCTTGAAGATTTGGGTGGCCATCAGTGCCGTGTTTCCATTGCCGAAGACGCCGTGCGTGGGCCGGGAAAAGTGGTTCCCAAGGTCCTGCGGGATCCTGTCATCGGGGTCCGGAACCGGGAGACCTTGAAGCGCCTCGAACTGATGGCCGCTGGTGGGGCAGGCAGGTAGGACTAGGTGGTGTAGCGCGACGGCTTAACCCAGTCAAAGGCCGCTGCCTTGGACCTCGCGCCTTGGGCTGCCTTGGAGCGGTTCGGTTCGCCCAGTTCGGCAAGCAGCTTCTCGGACAGGACTACGAGCTCCCCGAAAACATCCGGGGTGAGCCACTCGGGCCGGGTTGCGAAGAGGATGTCCTCGCTGGAGGTGTTGCCGCTGGCGCCGGGTGCGAACGGGCAGCCGCCCAGTCCGCCGAGGGCCCCGTCCACCATTGCGGCACCGGCTTGGATGGCGGCAAGTGTGTTGGCCACGCCCAGGCCCCAGGTGTCGTGGCCGTGATAGACGATTCGCCGGGCGGGGGACTCGTCCCGGACCCGGGTGATCAGGCGGGCTACCTGCGCTGGAATGGCTTGCCCCAGGGTGTCGCAGATGACGATGTCCGTGGTGCCCTCGGCCCGGGGGTCGTTGGCGATCGAAAGAATGCGCTCCTCCGGAACGTAACCTTCGAACGGGCAGGTGAAGGACGTTGCGATGCACAGCTGGATCTGGCCGTTCACTGCGCGAGTGTACGCAACAGCTTCGGGCAGGGCGGCCAGGCTCTCATCAGTGGTCCGCCCGATGTTGGCCTTGTTGTGGGAGTCGGAGGCTGACAGGCAGTACTGGAAATTCCGCGCACCAGCGGCAGACGCTTTGGCTACGTGGCCTGGTGTGGCTACCCAGATCCAGCATTTCTCCAGTTCTTCGGGGGTGAGGGCCCGGACTACTTCGAGTGTGTTGGCCATGGTGGGGACAAGGTCGGCGCGGGCCATGGAGCCAAGTTCGATGGCGGGGACGCCGAGGCGCAGCAGCTCGCGGACTGTTTCGATCTTCTGGTCCGTGGGCAGGAGTTTGCCGGTGAGTTGGAGTCCGTCGCGCAGGGTGACATCCCTGAGGATGGCGTTGCCCAGCGTGGATGCCAGGGGGCTTTCGAAGCGGTTCATGGTCGGAGGGCCTCCTCGCGGCCGGAAGCCGCATTGATCTGCGCTGCATCCATGGTGAGGAGTCCGCCAAGGATTTCCTGCGTGTTTTCGCCCAGGTCGGGGCCGAGGTTTCGGATGGGCAGGGACTGGTCTCCGATCACGGGAACAATGCCGGGGAATCCGACGCCGGGGAGGATTTCCTCGCCGGTGGAAACGTCGAACTTCTGGATCATGTTGCGGGCGGCGTACTGGCTGTCCGTGCTGATGTCCGCCGCGGTGTAGATGGGACCGGCGGGAACACCGGCGGCTTCGAGGGCTTCGAGGGCCTCGGCGCCTGACAGCGTGGCTGCCCACTCGCCGATGGCCTGGTCCAACTCTTCACGCTTGGCCCAGCGCCCGGCGTTTGTCTGCAGGGAAGGGTCTTCTGCGAGGTCAGGGCGACCAATGGTCTGCATGTACCGCTGGTAGATCGAATCCCCGTTACCGGCCACCACAATGCTCGCGCCGTCCTTGCACACGTAGGCGTTGGACGGAGCGATGCCCTCCATGCGGCCACCGACGCGCTGCCGGTCCACGCCGTATGCCTGGTAGTCAGGGATCAGTGACTCCATCATGGAGAACATGGCCTCGTTCAACGCGACGTCGATGATGCGCTCGGTGAGCGGAACAGCGCCAGCCGAGTCCCGGCGTCGTGCTTCACGCTGGTACAGGCTCATCATGGAACCGAAGGCGGCGTACAGGCCCGCGATTGAGTCTCCGATGGAGACGCCCACCCGCACCGGCGCGCGGTCCGGGTCGCCTACCAGGTTGCGGAACCCTCCGTAGGCTTCGGCGACGGCGGCGAAACCAGGCCGCTGCGACAGCGGTCCCGTCTGCCCGAAGGCGGAAATGCGGGTGACGATGAGGTCCGGGTTCGCGTCGTTGAGAACCTCGGGCCCCAAACCCCACCTTTCCAGGGTGCCGGGACGGAAGTTCTCCAGAAGGATGTCGCATTTGGCCACGAGCTCCAGCACTGCCTGCTTGCCCGCATCCGTGCGGAGATCCAGGACCACTGACTTTTTGTTGCGGTTCAGGGTGCGGTACAGCATGGACGTGTTGCCCTTGTGCAGGCGCCAGTTGCGTAGTTCGTCGCCGGTTCCGGGCCGCTCCACCTTGATGACTTCAGCTCCGAAGTCGGCCAGCAGCCTGCCTGCCGTGGGCGCGGCGATGTAGTTGCCGAGCTCCAGAACCCGGACGCCGTCCAGAGGGGCGATTGTTTGGTGTGTCATGGTCTTCTTTCGTGCGGGGCGGATAGGCGGTGGGCGCGCCGATGTGAGTGCACCCCTACACTCTGGCTCAAAAGTGACCGCAGGCGCTAGAACGCGTCGAGGGTTACACGCGGTGGATGGTCGTTATGACGTTCGACGGCGGCGAGGGGTTCCGCTGGCGGCGGCGCGGCCGCTGTCCTGACCCTCGGGGACGACCCTCCGCCTTAGCATGGTCCAGAGGTACGCCGACCGGGGGAGTGTGTGATGGGGCCGTTGGAATCGAACCAAGCCAGTACGAGGCAGGATGAGCAGGCACGTACGGGCCTACGTTCCAGCACCAAGCGAAAGCGCTCCGCGCGGCGACGGAAGCTTGAGTTGGCGATCCTGCTGGTGTTGGTAGTCGCGCTGGCACTTTCGGCTACTCCGTGGCCCTCGGCGCTGCTGATCCGTGCTGTTTTTGAGCGCGGAGCACAGGCAACCATTGACGAAATGACTCCATACGTTCCGGATACGCCGCTGCAAACCCAAGAAGGGGTGGTCTACAAGCCCGGATCCACCTTTGATGTCTTTAGTCCTCAAGGCACCACGGCGGCACTTCCCACTGTGGTGTGGATTCACGGTGGCGCGTGGATTTCAGGAGCGCAGCGCGACGTGAATCCGTACCTGAAGATCATCGCCGCCGAGGGCTACACCACCATCGGCATGAGTTACCCCATTGCACCGGAGGCCACCTACCCCACGGCGGTGCGGGACATCAACGAAGCTCTCGCCTATATCAAGGCCAATGCCGCCGAGCTGAACGTGGACGCCAGCCGCATAGTTCTGGCCGGTGACTCCGCCGGCGCCCAGCTCGCCAGCCAGATGACCACGCTCACCGTAAACCCCGGGTATGCCAATCTGATGGGAATTGAGCCCGCGCTCCAGAAATCGGATCTGGCTGCCACCATCCTGCATTGCGGCGTGTACGACCTCAGGGCCATGGCGGATCTCAACGGGATTGTGGCCTGGGGATTCAAGACGTCACTGTGGGCCTACACGGGCACCAAGGACTGGTCCGCTACCTACGCCGGGGCCACCATGTCCACCATCGATTTCGTGACCGACGACTTCCCTCCCACGTTCATCAGCGGCGGCAATGGTGACGGGCTCACGTGGCTCCAGTCGGTTCCCTACAGCAACCGGCTGAAGGATGCGGGAGTTCCGGTGACCGAGCTGTTCTGGCCGGCCACTCACCAGCCCGAGCTACCTCATGAGTATCAGTTCCATTTGAACTTTGCCGAGGCCCGTGAGGCGCGGGACAAGACGTTCGACTTCCTGTCCGAGCACGCGCTGAGGCGTTGAGCACGGCAGAACCCTAGCGGACTTCAATTTATCTCCATGATGGAACTATTCTTGAGGAATGACTTCCTCTTTGCAGGTCACCGCAGACAAGCGCCTACCGGTTTTGTTCTGGGTTTCCGCCGTGTGCGTGGCCGCGTTGGTCCTAGTTCCGGGGTGGATGCTGCTGGGAAATCCGGCCGTACTGCGTGGTCATCCGCTCCTGCCGTCGCTCCTGGTGACGGCCGCCGTCGTCGGAGTTCTCTGGGGTATTTTGCTGTGGCGTCGACGCCGTAGCTCCTCGAAGCGGTCCTTGGCCAGGGCTGTGGGTGCGTGGGCCGCGCGCGTCGGCGTGCTGGCACTTGTGGCCATGCTGGCGTGGCTGAATCCCTTCGCATACCAGGCCTCCGAAGCGGCTGAAGCGGGATCGGTGGCCGGATCCATGGTGGAATCGCCCACAGCCATCACCATGAAGCCGGCCGGGGCAGCTGTCACCAAGGGGCTCGTTTTCTATCCGGGCGCTCGCGTTGAAGCGCGGGCGTATGCGGACATCCTCAAGCCAGCGGTGGACGCCGGGGTCCTCGTGGTGATTCTCAAGACGCCCCTGAATCTCAGCCTGCTGGACGGAAGCCAGGCACGTGGGGCCATGGCTGACCATCCTGAGATCTCCACATGGACGGTGGGTGGCCACTCGCTGGGAGGGGTGAGCGCGAGCTCTTTTGCTCTGGGAAACAAGGATGTGGATGGTCTGCTGCTTTACGCCTCCTACCCTTTGGACTCCTTGCGTGACCGGTCGGGACTGCAGGTTCTGTCCATTTCCGGCACCGAAGATGGCCTCAGCACGCCGGCGAAGATCGACGCCTCCCGTGAGTTGCTGCCCGCCGATGCCACCTTCGTTGAAATCCGAGGCGGGAATCACGCGTTCTTCGGAAGCTACGGTGCGCAGCCCGGCGACGGCGAACCCTCTGTGGATCGGGGCGTTGCCCAAGAGCAGATTTCCGCGGCAACCGTGGCGTTTCTGATGCAGCTCAAGGAGTAGCCAAGACGCCGCGGGAATACTTCTGACTCATCACCCGTTCAGTGATTTAGATGCAAATGCATGTAAGCTGGATGAACGAGCAACAGGAGAATGCCATGGAAACCCGCCGCATCACCGTACTTTCCGCCGGACTCGGCGTCCCGTCGTCGAGCCGCTTGCTGGCCGACCAGCTGGCCGCCTCCACCGAGCGGCAACTGCGCGCGGCCGGGTACGACGCGAAGATTGACGTCGTTGAACTGCGCGACCTCGCAGTGGACATCGCCAACAACTTCGTCACCGGCTATGCCGCACCGCGCCTGGCGGACGTGATTGCCGGCGTCGAGGATTCTGACGCCATCATCGCCGTCAGCCCCGTCTTCAGCGCCTCTTACAGCGGCCTGTTCAAGTCGTTCATCGACGTCCTGGACCCGAAGTCGTTGGACGGCAAAGCCGTGCTGCTGGGCGCCACAGGCGGCACCGACCGCCACCAGATGGTCCTCGACTACGCAATGCGTCCCCTGTTCAGCTACCTGCACACCAGGATTGCGGCCACCGGCGTCTTCGCGGGGCCGCAGGACTGGGGAAACACCGACGACGGCGCCTCGCCCCTGTCGGTGCGCGTAGACCGAGCGGCCGGTGAACTCGTGCAACTATTGAGCGGTTCCCAGCCGCACCGGAAGAACGATGCACTTGAGTCGCTGCCGTTTGAACAGTTGCTTGCCGGAATCTCAGCAGGCAGATAGGACGAACTAATTGCCAGGGCCGATCGTTGGGGCAAACATGAAATGTCCTGTGGATTCCATTGACCTGGTGATGAGCGAACGAAGCGGCGTGGAGATCGACTACTGCCCGCAGTGCAGGGGCGTGTGGCTGGATCGCGGGGAGCTGGACAAGATCATTGACCGGGTCGCTGCGGAGACCATTCCAGCCCCTGCCCGGCCTGCCGCCGCACCGTCCCAGCCGCCGATCGCGCCCCCGCCCATCTACAACCCCTTCGAGTCCCGGCCACAGCAGCCGCGGTACGACGATAGGGATAGGCGCGACTACGACCGGAGGGATGACGACCGACGCGACGGCTATGGTCGCGACCAGTACGGCCGCAAGCGCAAGAAGAAGGAAGGTTTCCTGGGGGACTTGTTCGACTTCTAGCTTTCAGTCGTCCAACAGCTCAATGAACTCGCGGGCCTGCTTGATGTTGATGTCTGAGTGGCGCGTCAAAGCAAGTGCCGCGCCCTCAACATCGCCGCTCTTTGCCAGCGTGCGGATACGACCGTAAATCTCGTCGTTGAGCATGTTGCTGCTCACTTCCCGGGTGACATCGCCCTTACTGACGATTGCCCTGTACCTGTAGGGGAAACGTTCAGGCTCGTCGTCGTCGGCAATCAAATCTTTGGGTGTGGCTTCCGGAGTGAACGGCTGGGGGTGCGCCGCCAGTGCGCCGACGGCGTCACGCGAGGCCCGCAGGCCCTCTCCAGTCGCCTGCAGGTAAAGCTTGATGGCCGCCATGCCCTGTCCCTGAGCAATGAGCGAGTAGAGCTGCCTGTGCTGCTCTTGATTCAGCTTCGCTGCAGACTCTCTGGCCAACTCAACCGCGTCCTTGGGTGCATTCGCCGCTGCGAAGTCGGCCTTGCTTTCGACGGAGCGCTTGGTGAAAGAGCGAATAAGCAGGAGCACTCCCGCAATGACCGCAACGAGGATCAGGAGCGGGATGAGGATGGAATCCATGGCGTCGTCATAGCCGATCTACGTAGTTCTTGGCAGTAAGCAAATCTGAATGGGTGGCCTGGCGGAGGACTTTGATGGCCTCGATCTTTTTACCGCTGCGGACCAGGTTTTGTAACTCGAAGGCCAGTTGAGGGTTCAGTTGACCGTTGGGGAGCACTGCTGGTTGGTGTCCCGTTTGTCCGGCAGCGTGAGACCGCGCAGCCTGTGCCTGAATGGCCGTCCTGCTGTTCTCCACCTGCTCGCGATGGCTGGCCTCGTTCTGGCTCGGCTTGGTAGTGGCATCTATGCGGGCGCGAAGGGCCAGTGCCTCCCGCACTTGGGACGCTTGGTGGGCAGCGGAACGTGCCGCCAGTTCGCGTTGATACCTCTCGGCGTCGGAAAGGCCGGTATCGCGCGGCTTGAAGGCTGCCGTGAGCGCCCACAGCAGGCCCACGAGGACAAGAAGCGGAAGGACAATCGTCAGTACGTCACCAAAGTTCATCCCCATGCCTAGAGCTTATGCCAGAACTTGGTTATCCACAGCACATTCCACTTCCGGCATAGGCTTCTGAGAGATCTCTGTCAAATTAAAGACGGTTTTGTAAGATGCATCACATTTCGAGTATGTATCACCGGATTTTCCGTCCTTGGATGACCCCCGGAGCTGTAGTGTCTGTGGATTAATTGCTGGCAAAACTTTCTCGCGTCCACAGCGTGTGGGGAGTGTTTCCGCAGGTCAGAGCGTTATTTCCCGTGAAAGAAATTCTCTATCCACAGGGTAACGCACAGTCTGTGCACAACCTCTGGCTGGTATTCCACAGGTTATCCACAGGGGGTGTGAAGCACCTGCTGTAACGTGTCTGGAGTGTCCATTTTGGGCACGAATATCCCGCGAAAGTGTTTCCTGGGCTTCCAAAAAGTCACCACTTGAGAAGAGCCCATGGAAGCCACTGTGGATAACCTGTGGACGCGGCTATTCTGTCGGGCCTGCGTGACATCGTGAGATGCACCAGGCGGACACTTGGCCACGCACTGCGCTTTACGGGCCGCCAGGGAGTTCAGCTCTACAGCGGCACACAAATGGAGGACGGCTTTGTCAGTAACGCACTTGGACTCAATCGAGGGCTCACGCGCTTCGGACTCGAGCCGGAAACCTCCCCAGGACATCCCCGCTGAACAGTCGGTGCTCGGTGGAATGATGCTGTCCAAGGACGCAATTGCCGACGTCGTGGAGATCGTTCGCGGACACGACTTCTACCGTCCCGCCCACGAGACCATCTATGAGTCCATCATTGACCTCTACGGCCGCGGTGAACCCGCTGACGCCGTCACCGTCTCGGATGAACTGACCAAGCGTGGTGAGATCAACCGTATCGGCGGCCCCGCCTACCTCCACGAGCTCATTCAGACCGTGCCAACGGCGGCCAACGCAGGCTACTACGCTGAGATCGTTGCAGAGCGTGCGGTGCTACGGCGCCTTGTTAACGCCGGCACCAAAATCGTCCAGATGGGCTACGGCCAGGACGGCGAGGTGGAAGACCTCGTCAACCAGGCGCAGGCCGAGGTGTACGCGGTGGCGGAAAAGCGTACTGCCGAGGATTACGTGGCGTTGAAGGACGTCATGGAGTCCACCGTGGACGAGATCGAAGCTTCGGGTCACCGCGGCGAGGGCATGACCGGCGTTCCCACCGGCTTCTACGAACTGGACGAACTGACGCACGGACTCCACCCGGGCCAGATGATCGTTATCGCCGCCCGTCCTGCCGTGGGTAAGTCCACGTTCGCGCTGGACTTTGCCCGCTCCGCTGCCATCAAGAACAACCTGGCCACGGTCATGTTCTCCTTGGAAATGGGCCGGAACGAAATTGCGATGCGTCTTCTCTCAGCAGAAGCGACCATTGGCCTGCAGGATCTCCGCAAGGGCACCATCAAGGACGAGCAATGGTCCAAGATCGCCACCACCATGGGTCGCATGAACGATGCTCCGCTGTTTATTGATGACAGCCCCAACATGTCCCTCATGGAAATCCGCGCCAAGTGCCGCCGCCTCAAGCAACAGCACGACCTCAAGCTCGTGATCCTCGACTACCTCCAGCTCATGAGCTCCGGCAAAAAGGTGGAATCGCGCCAGCAGGAAGTTTCCGAGTTCTCGCGTGCGCTCAAGCTGCTCGCCAAGGAGCTTCAGGTTCCCGTCATTGCCCTGTCGCAGCTGAACCGTGGTTCCGAGCAGCGCCAGGACAAGCGCCCCATGGTGTCCGACCTCCGTGAATCCGGCTCCATTGAGCAGGACGCCGATATGGTGATCCTGCTCCACCGTGAGGACGTCTACGACAAAGAGTCACCGCGCGCAGGCGAAGCTGACATCCTCATCGCCAAGCACCGTAACGGTCCCACCAAGGACATCGTGGTGGCATTCCAGGGCCATTACTCCCGCTTTGCCAACATGGCCGGTGAAACCGGGGCGGGTGGCGGCGGCTTCTAGCCCCTACTGCCCGGCCTGGGAAGAGCTGTTCAGCAGCCCTCGAAGTCCATGAGTACCTTCACCTTGGCGGCCGACCCGGATTCGGGATCGAACGCGTAGCCGATCCATTCCTTGGCCAAGCGACGGGCCAGTTCCACGCCCACAACGCGTTGGCCCATGGTGAGGACCTGGCAGTCGTTGGACAGGATGGACCTCTCCACGGAGAACGAATCATGGGCAGCCGTGGCACGGATACCCGGGACCTTGTTGGCTGCGATCGCCACACCAATGCCTGTGCCGCAGAAAAGGATGGCCCTGTCAGCCTTGCCGTCCCGGATCATTTCACCGGCGGCGATGCCCACGTAGGGGTAGGGCCTGGTGAAGTCCTCGTCCGCGCGGTTCACTCCGATGTCGATCACTTCGGTGATCCTGGAGTCGGCCTCAAGATCGGCCATGATTCGGTCTTTGTAATCAACGCCGGCTTCGTCGGCGCCCACAATGATGCGCATGAAATTCTCCTAGTGGGTTGCTGCAACGGGAACGGCTGTGAAATGGGGCCCGACGGCGGCGAACACCATGGCGAGCGACGTCGCCCCGGGATCCGGCGTGCCGATGCTCTTTTCGGCCAGTGGCCGGGCCCGACCCTTGAGGGGGCGAAGTTCCGCGGTGGACGCAGCAGCCGCTGTAGCGTCGGCTGCGGCAGCTGCCCAAGCGTCCTCCGCAACAGCGCCGGAGGAGATGCGGTCCTCCAGTGAGGACGCGAACGGAAGCAGGGCATCCATCATGGTCTTGTCGCCGATGTCGGCTTTCCCGAGGCTCGCGATGCGGTCCGCGAAAGCTCGAACAGACTGGGCTAGGACGTCCGGCGTCGGGGTTTCTGCGTCCCCCAACCGTTCGCCTAAGGCGCGCAGTCCGGCACCCCAGAGGACGCCCGACGTGCCGCCGGCCTTATCTGCCCACGCATCGCCGGCAGCGGCCAGTAGCGAGCCGGCACCTGCGCCACGCTCAAGGGCCACGGTTGCTGCTTCCAGGGCGGCTGCTGATCCGCGAACCATGCCACGGCCGTGATCGCCGTCGCCGGCGATTGCGTCCATGTCCCCGAGGATTGATTCGGAATCGCGGAGCAGCGTGGCCGTCGTGTCCAAGGCTCGAAGACACTGGGCAGCGTATGCGCGGGACTCGGCTGTGGAGGAGTAGTCCGCAGCGGCAACGTTGTCCGTCTCAGCTTCCGCGGTGTCAGAGGAAGCGGCAGCGAACCCCACCGCACCGCGACGGTATGCAGGTGTTAGCGCTGGAGCGGTCCAGTACTCCTCCAGTTCGTCATCCAGCCACGTCAGCGTCAACGAGGCACCGGCCATGTCCAGGCTCGTCACCAGCTCGCCCACCTCCGGCATGACCAGCGTGTAACCGGCCTCGCGCAGCAAGGGAGCCACGGTCCGCCAGAGGACAAAGAGTTCTTCGTGCTTGGTGGAGCCCAGGCCGTTGAGGAGCACGGCCAGGCGGGTGGAAGCGCCCACAGGCGTCTCGGCCAGCACGCGTCGCACCAGTTCCCGGCCAAGCTCGACGGCGGACGGCAGCTCGGTATCGAAGAGCCCAGGCTCGCCGTGGATACCAAGCCCCAGGCCCATCTGTCCTTCGGGAAGGCGGAACAAAGGCTGCTCGGCGCCGGGGAAGGTGCAGCCGCTGAATGCCGTGCCAATGGTTCGAGTGAACTCATTCGCCTTGCGCCCCAAGCGAACCACGGAGTGCAGGTCCAGTCCGGCTTCGGCAGCAGCTCCCATGACTTTGAACACCACGAAGTCCCCGGCGATGCCCCGGCGCTTCTCAACTTCGTCGAGTGATGCGCTGGCAATGTCATCGGTCACCAGAACGTTGTGGGTGGGGATACCCTCGGCGTTCAGGCGCTCGGTCGCCATGCCGAAATTCATCACGTCGCCGGCGTAGTTCCCGTAAGTGAACACCACTCCCGCTCCGGAATTGGCTGCCTTCGCCACCGAGTAAGCCTGCTGGGCGGAAGGCGAGGTGAAGATGTTTCCCACCACGGCGCCGTCGGCGAATCCCGGACCGATGATGCCGGCAAAGGCAGGGTAGTGCCCGGAGCCGCCACCGGTGATGACGGCAACCTTGGGCGCTGAGGGGCGGCTGCGGCGCACTGCGCCACCTTCCACCTGGCGGACGAGGTCCGAGTGGGCATCGCAGAAGCCAGCGAGGGCTTCGTCGGCGAAGTCGGCGGGATCGTTGAAGATTCTGGTCATGGTGGGTCCTGGTTCTGGATTTCGGACTGGGGGAGGGGCTTAGTGGATGTGGCTGCCGCCGTTGATGTCGATGGTGGTTCCGGTAAGGTACGCGGAGTCTTCCGAGGAGAGGAACGTGATGACGGCGGCTACTTCCTCCGTGGTGGCGTTGCGGCCCAGCGGGATGCCGGCGTTGATGGCGGCTTCCTGCTCATCGGTGCTGCCGACGCGGATGTTCGTGTCCACTGCACCGGGGGTGATGGCGTTGACGGTCACGCCGGTCTCCCCGATTTCGCGGGCGAGTGCCTTGGTGAAGCCCAGGATGGCGGCCTTGGCTGCGGAGTAGGGAACCTTGCCGAACACGCCGCCGCCGCGCTGGGCGGAGACCGAGGACATGTTGACGATGCGGCCCCAGCCGTTTGCGATCATGTCCGGCAGGAAGGCCTTGGTGACCAGGTAGGTGCCGGTGGCGTTAACGTCCATCACTTTGTGCCACAGTTCAAGTGTGGTTTCCAGGAAGGGAACGGGAGAGGTGATGCCGGCAATGTTGGCCAGTGCGCCTACGGCAGGGAGGTTACCGGCGGCAACTTCTGCGGCGACGGCGGCCTGGGCCGCGGTGACGGACGCTTCATTGGCGACGTCGATTTCATAGCCGAAGGCCGGGACGTTGAATTCGTTGGCGATCTCCGCAGCAACCTTGGCGGACTTCTCACCGTCGAGGTCCAGGATGACGATGCCCCAGCCCTGGTTGGCGTAGCGGCGGGCGGTGGTCAGGCCGATGCCGCGATCGGAGGTAGCTCCGGTGAGGACGGCGGTGCGCTGGATGGTGGTCATGGTGCTCCTTGAATGGTGGTTGTTAGATGAGGTCTGAGATGAAGCTGGCAGCCTTGGCGGCAGCGGCCGGGCGCTCGTCGTGGGTGACGTCCCGGGTTTCGAGTTCCAGCGAGAAGTGGCCGGAGTAACCGGCGCCTCCCAACGCCGCCAACCCTGCGGCAAAGTCGGCGGCTCCGTTACCGATGCTGAGGTTGATGTTTCCCGGCTGGTCGCCGGAGGCAGGCTTGGCATCGCGGAGGTGGACGTGCTTTACCCGTGATGCGAAGCGGTCAACAAAGTCCACGGGGTCCCCTCCGGAGGCCACGATGTGGCTGAAGTCCATCACCAGGCCAACCTCCGAGCCAGTCAGCCGGTCGGCCAGGAGTTGGGCGCGTTCGGCGTTCCAGCACAGCCGGTAGAAGTGCAGGGATTCAGTCCACAGCTCGATGCCGAACTCTTTAGCGCGAACAGAGGCATGAATCAGCTGTTCAGCTACAACGTCGATGTCTTCTTCCAAGCTCCGCAGCGGCTCGTGATCGATCGCCCCACACGGCAGGACCAAGGCTTTCGCGCCAGTCTTGGCTGCCAAGGCGAGCAGCATCTCGAGGTGCCTCTCGCGCGCCGCTTGGGCGCCGGCGTCGAGCGTTGCGTTCAGGTCGCCGACGTCGCCGTTCACCGAGCGGACGCGCAGGTCCGATTCACGCACGACGGCGGCAACCGCCTTCACTGCCTCGGCGTCAAGCACGTACGGCACATGATCGCAGACGCCCGGAAGCGCGCCCAGATCGATCTCCTCGAAGCCGAGCCCCTGCATGGTGTGGAGTGCCGCACCCAGTTCCTGGTGGCGGAAGCTGATGGACGAGCAGCCCAGTCGTTGATGAAACATCGTTGTTGATCCCCTGCGTCGAAGCCTCATCGGTGAGGACCTCTTAGTGATGTAAGCCACTTTAGATGCGTTGACTGTCAACAGTCAACCTTCAAAGTTGACTGTTGACATTGCTGGTGCGCTGCGTCACAGTTGTCGTATTATGTTGACTGTCGACAGTGAGGTCGCCGAAGAAGCGCCGCACTCTTCGAAAGGGAAAAAGACAGATGAGCAATGAAGCTCTGACCATGCGTGGTCCGGTTCATGGAACCAAGGATGCAAAGCGCGTCGCCGTCGGCTCCGGCGTTGGCGCAGTGATCGAAACTTACGACTTCATCGGCTTCGGCACGGCCGCCGCACTGTACTTCGGCACGGCGTTCTTTCCGGGCGCTGACCCGGTAACAGGCACCCTGGCCTCCTTCGCGACCCTCGGCGTCGGCTTCGCCGCCCGCCCACTGGGTGGCATCATTGGCGGCCACCTGGGTGACAAGCTCGGACGCAAGCCGGTCCTGGTTGCCTCACTGATCCTCATGGGCCTGGCCACCTTCGCAATCGGCCTGCTCCCCACCTACCAGCAAGTGGGCCTCTTGGCCCCGGCGCTGCTGGTACTGGTCCGCGTGATCCAAGGCCTCGCCTTCGGTGCCGAATGGGGTGGCGCCATCCTGATGAGCTACGAGCACGCACCATGGCGCAAGAAGGGTCAGTTCACGGGCATCGTGCAGGCCGGCTTCCCTGTGGGGCTGCTCCTGGCCAACCTGGTGTTCCTCAGCAGCGTGGGCCTGGGCAGCGAATGGGCCTGGCGCGTACCGTTCCTGGCCAGTATTGTCCTGGTGGCCGTGGGCCTGATCATCCGTTCCAAGGTTCCGGAGTCCCCGGTGTTCGAGGACGTCAAATCCAAGGGCGACATCGTCAAATCCCCCATCGTGGAGGTCATCAAGACGGACTGGCGCAACATTGTCCGCGGCATCGGCCTGCGCATCGCTGAAACAGCAGGCTACGCAGTGTCCGTCACGTACATGATCTCCTACCTCCACACCAACAATCTGGCGGACAAAACCGAGACCCTGGTGGCGCTCTGTGTCGCCGCCGGCATTGGCATCTTTGCCACCTACTTCTGGGGCAAGCTGACCGATAAGGTGGGCCGTCGGCCCGTCTACATCTGGTCCACAGCTTTCGCCGTGCTCTTCGGAATCCCCATGTTCATGCTGGTCAACACCGGCTTGTTCTTCCTGATCATTGCCACGATCGTGATCGCTTACGCCGTTTGCCAGAACTCCCTGGCCGGTGCGCAGGGCGCCTGGTTCCCGGAACTTTTCCAAGCCAAGACCCGCTCCTCCGGAGCCTCGCTGGCCTACCAGATCTCGGCCATGGTCTCCGGCTTCACCCCGTTCATCACCACCCTGCTGTTTGTCAGCATGGGTTGGATGGGACCGGCCCTGCTGTTCAGCGTCTACGCAGCCATCGGCCTGTGGGCGGCGCTCATCACCAAAGAAACCTGGGGCAAGCGGGAGCGTCAGCTTGCCGAAGAAGCCGCCAGCAAAACTCCCCAGACCATAAACGCCTAAGCACCCCTCGACGTCGGGCGCGTTCTCCCCATCGGTGCGCGCCCGACTCCGGAAGGAAACCTGTGACTCTCTCATCAATCGAAGCGGCGCCCGTAGCCGCTCCCACGGCAGAGCGCGTTGACCGTATCCGCGCCGCCGCGTACCGCATGCGCCACCACGCCCTGAATATGGGCGAGGTCCAGGGCCAAGGCTACGTTGGCCAGGCGCTCGGCGCCGCCGACATGCTGGCCGCCGTCTACGCCGATCAGCTCAGCTACCGTGCCGAAGACCCGCACTGGGAAGGCCGCGACAGGTTCCTCCTCTCCACCGGCCACTACGCGATCGGGCACTACGCTGCGCTGGCCGAAGCCGGGATCGTCCCCGTTGCTGAACTGGAAACCTACGGATCCGATGATTCCCGCCTGCCGATGTCCGGCATGTCCACGTACACCCCGGGCATGGAAATCTCCGGAGGCTCATTGGGCCACGGACTCACCATCGCCGTGGGAATGGCCTTGGGCCTGCGCTTGCAGGGTTCCGCATCCCGCGTGATCAACTTCCTTTCCGACGGCGAGCTTGACGAAGGTTCCACGTGGGAGGCTGCCATGGGTGCGCACCACCACCAATTGGGCAACCTGATAGCCATGGTGGACATCAATGCCCTCCAGGCTGACGGTGCCACCAACACCGTTCTGCGGACCGAGCCGGTCACCGAAAAGTGGGAATCGTTCGGTTGGTACACCCAGCGGGTGGACGGGAACGACGTCGGTGCGTTGCTGGCAGCGTTCGACAACATCGCCACGCGCTCAGCTGCTTCGGGCCAGCCGTCGGTGATTCTCTGCGACACCAAGGTGGGGCGGGGTGTACCGCTGCTGGAAAACCGCGAAAAAGCACACTTCATGCGAATCGAAGAAAACGAGTGGCAGATCTGCCGTGAGCAGCTGACTGCAGGATACGAAGGGAAGGCTGCCTCATGAGCGCCACCACCGAAGCCCCCAGCACCACGGCTGCCGTGAAGCCGAAACTCAAGACCTCGGCAATGATTGCGTCCTTCGCCGATCCCGGCCAGAAGACCGCCTCCGCCCCTTTCGGCCATGCGCTGGTCAAAGCCGCCGAAGCCGATTCCCGCATTGTTGGCCTCACCGCCGATCTGGGCAAATACACGGATATGCACATCTTCGCCAAGGCCTACCCGGACCGCTTCTTCCAGATGGGCATGGCCGAGCAGCTCCTTTTCGGTGCGGCAGCGGGCATGGCTGAGACCGGTCTTATCCCGTTCGCTTCCACGTACTCGGTGTTCGCGGCCCGGCGTGCGTATGACTTCCTGTGCCTGGACATCGCCGAACCGAACCTCAACGTCAACATCATTGGCGGACTCCCCGGCCTCACCACCGGGTACGGTCCCAGCCACCAGGCCACCGAAGATATGGCGATTTTCCGCGGCATGCCCAACCTGACAATCGTGGATCCCTGCGATTCCGTGGACATAGAGCAGGCAGTGCCGCAGCTTGCAGCCTCCGACGGTCCCACGTACCTGCGCTTGCTTCGCGGCAACGTGCCCACGGTCCTGGATGAATACGGCTACACCTTCGAGCTCGGCAAAGCCAAGGTCCTTCGCGGCGGCAACGATGTTGTCTTCGTATCCTCGGGCCTCATGACCATGCGGGCACTCCAGGCGGCGGACGCCCTGGCCAAACACAACGTGGACGTTGCCGTGGTGCACACCCCCACCATCAAGCCCTTCGACGCGGCCACCGTACTGGCGGAGCTCAACACCGACCGCCTCGCCGTCACGCTGGAAAACCACACCGTTGTTGGCGGTCTGTTCGAAACTGTTGCGTCCGCCGTCGTTACCGCCGGCCTGGGCAAGCGCGTGGTTCCCATCGGACTGCCGGACCAGTTCCTCGACGCCGGTGCGCTGCCAACGCTGCACGAACGCTACGGACTGTCCGTCGACAGGATTGTGGCCAAGGTCCTGGCCGAACTCGGCTAGGCTTCCGCGAGTTTTGTGCAGCTGATGCCCTTAAAACCCGCTCTAAAGGGCGTTAGCTGTACAAAAACCCACGCGCCCGTAGTATCGACTGTTAACAGTCGCCCATTGACACCGAGGAATCACTATGGCCCTAAGCGCCTCCCTGCTGGGACTGGAAAAGAAAAGCCTGCGCGAACAGGCGCTGGCCGCCCTGCGCACTGCCATCACCAGCGGCGAGCTGGAACCAGGCAAGCATCTTGTGGAGACCGAACTGTCCGAGATGCTCCAGATCAGCCGTGGGACACTGCGCGAAGCCCTGCGCCAACTGGAGCAGGAAGGCCTGATCTCCGCCGGAGCGCGTGGCCGGATGTCCGTGCGTCACCTGGACGTGAAGGAAATCCGGGACATTTTTGCCGTCCGGGGCGTACTGGAGTCCCTGGCTGCCAGGACCCTGAGCGCCATGGCCAATAAGGAAGCCGCGCTCGCCGAGCTGCGTGCCGCCGTCGATGCCATGGACAAAGCTGCGAAGTCGTCGTTGGAAGAGCGGATTGAGGCGGACCTGGAATTCCATCGGACTCTCTGCCGCCTGTCCGGCAACGAGACGTTGCTGCACTCGTGGGAGTCGTTGGAAGGTTCCATCCGCATGTCCATCATGTTTGCCGGCCTGGAACGTGCCACGCGCAATATGAGTGTGGGGCGTCATCACGACATTGTTGCCGCTATTGAAACCGGCAATGCAGCGAAAGCGCGCGAAACCATCATTGAGCACATGAATGGTGCTGCCGAAAACCTGGTGGGCTAGATTTACTCCAGAGTTCATTCAAATTTACAACCGCGAATCTCTGCGATCTCCCTAGAGTACTTTCCGGCCTGCGGCAAATAAGCTTGAACTAGCTTTCTGCGCGGTTGAACCCCAGAGCCTGACTATATATTCTCCATGCGGACCATCAGTGGTCGGATCCTTTTACCCCTACGTGGCGGCAGCTATTGCCATTCATGAATGATTCCCAGCAGTTGGCATCATTTAGTGATATTGATTGCAAGCAATCAAGGACGCCGTTGTGTCGTTTGGCAACGCCGGCCCCGCGCAATAGATGGTCTCTCAGGCTGAAATTCGGCCAGGAGCCACTTTCAGGAGGAGGAGCATCACCATGAACACAGGGTCGGCGACCAGCATCCACGGAAGTACAAGTGGGGTTGATTTGTCGGAAGAACCAGGAAACTTCGCGGGGTCGTACCGACTGAAACTCCGTGTTCTGGGAGCTTCTGTCTCAGTGGTGCTGCAGGCGGGAGTAACTCCGTATCTCTACGCGGAACTGCGGCGAGCATGGGAGCGCTGCCTCGATCTGTCTGACGAGCCGTCTTCCGGAAATAGCGCCGGGGCAGAACCGGTTCACGCAGCGGGACGGCCCTTTCGGGCCACAGTCTCATCGCGTGTTGGAACTTCCGTGGTCACCGGCCGCACATTCAGGCAATTCGCCGCGGATCTGACAAGCGCCATAACCTTGGCGGGCATCACCGCGGGCCGGGGAGAATTGGTGATGCTGCATGCCGCAGCATTGGCGGATACGGGAACCGGCCGGACAGTTGCCCTTGTAGGGCGTTCGGGCATGGGAAAGACCACCGCAACCAGACGTCTGGGGGCTACCCTGGGCTACGTCACTGATGAAACCGTTGCCGTTGATGGCGCAGGAATGATCGTTCCATATGCGAAGCCACTATCGCTGATAGTCGAAGAACTCCCCGCACCCAAGCACCAGATCGGCCCTGACGACCTCGGACTGCTGGTGGCACCTGCCTCGCCGACGCTGGCGTTGGTTGTCCTACTGGACCGAAAGCCCAATGCGTCCACACCTAAGGTCACTCCGCTTTCTCACGCGGAGGCGATCATCGAGCTCGCACCCCACACCTCGTCCCTGGGTGAAGTCCGCCAGCCAGTGAGTCGCCTCTGTGGGATCCTCGACGCGACCGGTGGCGCGGTCCGTGTGACTTACCGCGAGGCCGGAGACTTGGCGGTGGTTTTGCCCGCCCTCCTTGAACAGCCAGCCATACGTAAAACGTGGAGGTCAGTCCTGCATAGGGGCACAGAACCGTTGTCGGAAGAACATTCGCACCTCCATGGCGCCCACTCCAGGGTCCTCAAGAGGGCTGATCTCCTCGACGCCGTTGAGATTCCCTCACCAAACGGCCAGGACCCTGAACTGATCGTGATGACCGGCCAGGGCGTAGTTCGACTTTCAGGCATTGGGCCCGCCATCTGGCACGCACTGGCTACCCCTTGCGATCTAGTCGGAATCTCCGAGCGCATCGCTCCTCATATTGGACTTCCAGGTGGATATGAATCCCATTTGCTGGAGAGTGTTGAGAAGCTTCGGTCTCACGGAATTCTGCTGGATGCATGATCAGTGAGGCCTTTGAAACTTGCATAGTACATCCCAAGCAGCAAAAAATTTGGGATAAGAGCACAATGATAAGTTCCGTTTGCACCGAAATTTCCACGACAGATTTACTTCAGTCAGCTAGCGCGCTGACTGGCTTGAAGGAGCAAACGATGACCTTGGATAAAGGTAAAGCAAAAAGTTCGACTATTGACCGGCGTAAAGTGGTTATCGGGACGGCGTGGAGCATTCCTGCAATTGCTATAGCTGCGGCAACTCCGGCAGTGGCTGCGTCACTCCCTCCGGTGGTTGTGACGCCCGGAACCGGAACCGTCATCAGCAACTGGAAGGGCGACCACCACTACGGGAGCTTCGAAGAGGATCTGGATCAACGAGCCTACGATTTCCCCGTCACGGTAAAGGACGCCAACGGCAACCCTGTTGTAGGCGCTACGGTCACCGTCACCGTATCCGGCCAAAATGGCGACGGCGACGTCCTGGGTATCTACGCGTACCCGGCGCCGGATAACGGCGGACCAGAGTCGGATCAGAGCCGCAGTGTCACCGTCGTCACGGGTGCAGATGGTGTTGCTCTCTTTGCTGTGAGTACTCAAAACCTGGCATCCAGCGAGAGGCCTTCCACCGCAACCATGACTGTGACCGTGACCTACAACGGCACCACCACTGTGTCCGTCATCAGCGTTGTCTTGACCGAATCTGACTAGTAGCCGAAACGTTGGCTGCCCTGCCTTTGATGGGGAGGGCTTTTGCAGTTCCGCTCGTCCCGGGTGGTGGGTGTGTCCGCCCAGCCCGGGAAGGCGCACCTACGGGTTCGACGCTATCCGTCGGGCCCGTAGGTTGCGTTTCAGGGTCTTTTAGAGAGTCTTCACTTACGTACCTGGACTCTTCCTAGTTGCCCACTGCAACCCCGCGCTACTCCCGTTGTATCGGGGCCAGGATCACTTCGCTGTTGGCGTTGCTGCGGGCAAGGCTCGCTGCTGTCTGGTTTGGCACTTTCAGTGGCTCATGCCCGATGCCCCAATCTCAGTGGTGGAGCATGGAATCCCTCAGTGGCATAGGCCGCCTAAGGCCTGTTCACCATCGCCCGGAGGCATGCCACTGAGCGTCAGTGTGGCTGTATCCAATCTCCTGGAGTGCATTCGCCAGCTCCCCGCGTGTGGCGCATTTGAGGCCTGCAGCAGCAAGTTTCCGGCGGCCGCGGAAGAGATGGCCCCGGACGGTGGTGGTACGGAGTCCGAGCGCTGAGGCCAGCGACGAAGCTGTCAGGGCCCGGCGTTGCGCGAAGAGTTCCAAGACTTGGATTTCACGATCGGTGAGCCTGGTGCCGACTCCCGGCTTTGCCGGAAGCGTGGAGGCAGAACCAACCACCACCTCTTCAATCCGCCGTGGAATTTCCGCAGGTGTTGAGTCATCATCCAGGATGGCAACGGCACCCTCTGCGCCTAGCGCAGAGCGTTGAGCTGAGCTCACCCTTCCCAACACAATGCAGCGTCGGCCGGTCGCAGCAATAGTGCGGACCTTCAGCGGAAGAGGAACTTCGTCATCAAAAAAGGCGTCCAGCGCTATCCAGTGGGCAGCTCTGGGATGATCCCGCGAGAAGGAAGCCCAGGAACTGTAGACCTTCCCCAGCGTTGTGGCTTTTGCACTGCTTTCCCACTCAGACATGACTGCGCTGTTGAGAACTGGATTCCTGTGGATGAAGTCGACGTCAAAGGTGTATGCAACAGCTCCCATTTTGCCCCCTGATCGATGGCTAGGCCCGCGCTTTCAACGCGCCAGCTATGTGTAGATGTCGATCTGACACATGAGTAAGTTAGCCCGCTCTTTTCGCCCTATCAGTGGCCTTTCCTGTGTTGGCTAAGTGTTGTGGGGCGAGGCTCGGCGAGCGTTGTGACCTGCGCGGCACCGGGCCTACACCCCTAGTACTTTGGGAGTAGTCAGAGCACCTCAGGTCACCAGCGCTTCCATAATCAGACAGGCGGAGCAACTCCGCTTTCAGTCGGGAGTGAGTAGATGACCGAACAAGAGAGGCCACGATGCCAACCTTCCTTGCCTGTTCCGGTCATTCATGCGGGATCTCTTGCCTCACTCCTTCCGGAACCATCAGCTAGCCACATGGGATTTTTTGGTGTTGACATTGATGAATAAACCCACCCAAAGTGTGAGCAGTTCACGCCAGGTAAATGACAAGCTGGACATGCTTGAGCATGACGGCCGGGTAAGAGTCCTGCTGGTTGATTTCCTGTGCATTACGTGGGCTGTCGCGATTGCCGAGCTCCTCCGCTTCGGCCTGGAGCGACCCTCATTGGGCATAGGGTCCGTTCAGACGCCGTACCCGCTGGTTAGCGTGGTCCTCGACGTCCTGTGGTTGATTACCTTGGGGGCCCTAGGAACCCGTGGGCACCGAATCCAAGGCTTCGGCACTGAGGAGTACAGGCGGGTGACCACGGCTTCCCTGTGGCTGTTCGGAGGCATAGCCATCTTCTCGTACGTGTTCCAGCTCGACACTGCCAGAGGCTATGTGGCGGTGGCCCTGCCATTGGGCACCATCAGCCTGCTCATCGGCCGGTGGGCACTGCGGAAAGACTTGATCCTCCGGCGGAAGTCCGGCCAGCATCTGCGCCGGGTTCTTGTTGTTGGAGGGGCCCCGAGTGCTGCCCACCTTATTCAGCAACTCCGGGCCCATCCGGCTGCCGGCTACCAGCCTGTGGCCGCATACTTAACCACTCCAGATGCTTTCGACCCTTGGCCGGAAGGGCTCGACCTGCCTGTCATGGGCAAGGGCAAGGACCTGGAAGGAATATTGGCAGCGGTGGAAGCCTCCGCGGCGGACTCCGTGGCCATATCCGGCGCAGACGTTGACCCGCCCACATTGCGGCAACTTGGCTGGGCGCTAACCGCTCGCGACATCGGCATGTTCATGGCTCCTGCGCTGACCGATGTGGCAGGTCCGCGAATTCACATGCAGCCTTTGGCCGGGTTGCCCCTGATCCATGTCACCACGCCTAAGTTGGAGGGCCTGAAAGCTGTAGCCAAACGCGGGCTGGATGTCTCTGCGTCGTTGGTCATACTCACTATCCTTGCCGTCCCCATGTGCGTCGTTGCCCTTTTGGTCAAACTCGACAGCTCTGGCCCGGCAATGTTTCGGCAGACGCGTATCGGTCGGTCCGGTGAAGTCTTCAGTATGCTGAAGTTTCGATCCATGGTGACCGACGCCGAGCAACAACTGTCCCGGCTCGCCGATCTCAACGAGGGCAACGGAGTCCTTTTCAAGTTGAAAGACGATCCTCGCGTCACAAGGGTCGGCCGATTCATCCGTCGGTATTCCATTGACGAGTTGCCCCAACTCTTCAATGTCCTCATGGGCGACATGAGTTTGGTGGGTCCGCGTCCGCCGCTTCCGGTGGAAGTAGAAACCTACGACGACTTTGCCCACCGCCGGCTCTTGGTCAAACCCGGCCTTACGGGTCCATGGCAGGTTAGCGGGCGCAGCGATCTGTCCTGGGATGACTCGATTCGCCTTGACCTCTACTACGTAGAGAACTGGTCCATGTTTCAAGACATGATCTATCTCCTGCGAACCGTGAGAGCCGTCTTTGCCAAAGACGGCGCCTACTAGAAGGTTCCTCGTCGGGGGCTCGCTGCTGCGGGAGAGCATCCAGGACCGATCCCCGAGTCCGGCTCAAAAGCGATCCATTGTGTCTGTAGTGGGGATGTCACGTGGCACCTAGCGCAGTGCGTCGCTCAACGGTTTGCCATTGGCAAGAATCCAGGTGCTGGAAATCGCACCCTGGGGTGTTGTGGCTGGCATAGTCGCCTTCGGGAAGATACCGAAATCCGATGCATAGTAAACCCGTCTGGCGCTCTTCGTCACAGCGATTGCAGCTGCCTCTGGCACCGTCTCGGCGAAAGCTGCCCCGGCCGCCAGGGCAAACCCTCCGGTGGCGATCAATGCTCGCCGGCGAAAGCTGAGGGCATTCGTTCTTGCCGGAGAAATCGCAAGTTTGGTCCTCACGGTTCAACCGACCCCTCGAGGCAGTACATCTAGCCCGGAGGGGCCGAACGCCGGCCTCTGGAGCCATCCTGAGATGCACGCCATCGGCTGAGGGGATCCGACGCGGTTTGTCCCTCCTGGCTTCCAGGCAAAGAATTTACCGGGTGAGCCTCAAGAGCCCTGCCGGGAGCAGACGGTGGATTGTTTTCGGGCGTCAGTGGATTGTGGCCCTGCAAGTCTTCGGCGCTTCCGTATGCTCCGTAGTAGCCATAATTGAGATCTCCGGGACCCTTGGTGGATACGCAGTTAAGAATGACGCCCAGGACGCGCCCGCGCACACGAGTAAGGTTGCCGAGGGCGCGGTACAGGGTGTCACGGGTTGTCTTACGTGCCCTTGCTACCACAAGCGTGCCGTCTGCGACTCGGGAAAGTACAGCGGCGTCAGTGACGGGGAGCAGCGGCGGCGCATCGATGAGGACCATAGCTCTCAGCGACAGTTCCCTGAGCAGATGTTCCATGGCCCGTGAGCCAAGGAGTTCGGAGGGATTCGGGGGGATGCGACCAGCTGTGAGGATCCGGAGGTGGGAATTCGGACCCCATTCCTGAAGTACGTCATCGATGGCCGCCCGGCCCGAGAGGATGTCCGTCACACCAACGTCCGGCAAGACACCAAAAACCTGATGAACTGTGGGACGGCGAAGATCCGCGTCCACAACAATGACGTCCCTGCCGGCAGCGGCTATGGTCGCCGCCAGGTTGCTGGTGACTGTGCTCTTGCCTTCGGAGGGCAAGGAACTGGTAATCAGCAGGATTCGGGGAGGGTTGTCTACATCAATGAAGTCCAGATTTGTGCGTAGTTCCCTCAAGGCTTCAGCCATGGCATGGCCGCCGGGAACCCGATGAGTTCCCGCAGTATTTTCAAGTACGCTCGACTTTTCGCTGAGCCGTTTGTCCAGAGGCAAAGTACCCACGACGGCCAGGCCAAATAGCCGCTCAATCTCGCTGGCTCCGCGAATCCTCCGGTCCAGGTGGTTTCGTGCCAGCGCGTAGCCAAGACCAATGAGCAATCCCGCGGCCAGTCCAATGCCCAGCGTTGCCGTCAAGAGCGGTGACACGGGGGCCGATGGAAGGCTCGCCTTCGCCAAAGGGACGATCTTGGTGACGGGTTCTGTCCCGGGGCTGGCATTTCCTTTGTCCAAGTCGTAGACCTGCGCGGCCAAGGCGGTCACCCACGCATCAGCTACGTTCTGGGCTGTCTGGGGGTCGGATGACCGTGCAGTGATCCGGATTTCCACCGAATCGAGGGGGACACTCACGCTGATCGATCTAGTGATGTCCGGGGCCGATTCCTTCAAGCCCAATGACTTGATGACGCTTTCAGCTACCAGGATGGACTCGCCCACCGACTGATAGCCCTTGGCTTTGGACTTGGCGAGGCTGTCTCCCGCCAGGGACATGCCAAGGTTTTCGGCCCCCGCTGCCACCACTATTCCGCTTGACTCCGCTGAGTAGATCTTGGGCTGAAGCGCATACCACCCCAGGGATCCTCCCACCATCAACACTGTGATGAGCAGGATCCCCAGCCAATGTGAGCGGACTACGGAAAGGAGGTCATTGCCCGACATCCCTTGAGGTTTATCGTCCTGCAGCAATTGTGTGGTCCTCTCCATGCATGCCGGGTGCGTACTATTCCAAGACTTGTAGTGTCAGTCTCGGTACTGCTGTGGAGCACTGAGTACCTGATAGGCCGCGCGCCTCAGTACCGTGATCCGCCGTCGTTACCGGGGGTGTCGCAACTCGCGGCGAGGCCATGGAAAGCCAGCCCGGCCAGGAAGTTCCTGACTTGCTGGGCCACGGAAGGTTCATCTGCTCCCGAGTAGGCGCTGGCCAGCTCCATGAGAATGTCGGTTTCAGTACGTGTTCCGTCAATGAGTTCCCAAATCGCGGCCGCCGACCCCTGAAGAACGAGGGGAAAACCGAGTTCCACATTCAGCACCACCACGCGCTCTTCACCCAAGGCCGGGACTTCAGCCACGGCTTCTGCCCTGTGCCAGAACTGATTTACGTCATGGCATCCGTGGTGCTGCTGGGATAATTCTCCGTATTCACCCCCCAATTTGTCCGTAGTTGGTGAGAGCCCCCCGCGGTCATTGAGCAATTGCTGCATGGACGAAGGCGCCTGACCTGCGGTAGAGCTGGCCAGGCTCTGATAAACGTCCTCAAGCTGACTGGTGACCGCGTACATGGAGAATCGTTCCCTGGCCAGTCCGACGGCGGCTGTGGCCGCCGATGCTCTTAGCCCCGGCTCTTCGACAAAGCGGCGCATGGCTGCGGAGAGTGCCTCGACGCTTGAGTCCGAGACGATCCCCGCGCCTGACTCATCAATGAACGGGGCGAGCCCGCA
This sequence comes from Arthrobacter sp. StoSoilB22, assembly GCF_019977315.1. NCBI lineage: Bacteria > Bacillati > Actinomycetota > Actinomycetes > Micrococcales > Micrococcaceae > Arthrobacter > Arthrobacter sp. StoSoilB22. Next base: position 4,459,285 of record NZ_AP024652.1, on the reverse strand, counting down.
GCTGTCTGTCACGATGACGGGGACACCCACGGACATGGCTTCAAGGACGCTCATGGGAAACGGCTCGTTGACGGAGGGCAGCACATACACGGATGCTTTCCGCATACGGTCAAGCGTGCTGCCGGGCTGCAGCGGCCCTTCAATCCGGATCCAGTCTGAGGTCCCGGTATCCAGAATTTGTTGCCGCACTTTGGACTCTTCGCCTTCGTCCGGCCCCACGAAAGCCACTTCTATTTGCTTGTCAATGGTCTTGGCCAGCATGGCGGCCGCATCGACCAGCACCGTGGGCCGTTTTCGACTATGCAGCCGGGCCAGGTAGAGAAATTGAAAGGAACTATTCGCTGTATTCACTACGACCCACCGTTCATCGCGACGTCGGCCTGAGGCACTCCGTTGACGAGCCGTTCGAGGGTTTGGTGACCGTCACCTAGAAGTTCTCCCAAGGATTTCTGTTCCTCGGGTGTCAGCCAAAAGCACCGTTGGCTGGCGCGCAGCACACGAAGGGTAAGCAGCCGGTCCAGGATCTTCGCCAGCTTCTTGTCGGATTCGTCGATCATGCCGTGCGTTTGGACCACGAAGGGTGTTCGCCGGATCAGGCAGAGGAGGGCAGCCGGAAGCATCACCAAGTCACGTGCCAGGTGAAGATGGACAACATCTGCACCTTTGAGTGCCCACCATAGGGACGGCAGCATTGTCGGTGCGCAGAGCCCGGCGAACCCGGTGCGGGGGACAATCTGGAGGGCCTTGAAAAGTCGGGTCCTTACGCCTGGACCAAAGTATGAAGGGTCCACATGCCCGCGTGCACCAGCGAATATCTGCACCTGATGTCCCCGTTTGGAAAGCTCTGCCGACTGGTTTTGAGCCACCCGAACGGGCCCGCCGTATGCTCCGTCCGGACTGACCAGCGTTACTACCTGCACAATTTTCATGGGGTGTGACTCCTGCCCCGACCGGACACCAACAACGTTCGCTTGATCGCCGCGAAGTACCGGTCAACCATGACGCTCTCCCGATGTCGGTCCGCATGGGATATGGCGTCTCGCCGCCGCGCGGCAACGTCCTCCGGATTGCTGAGCAGTGCCCTCAGGTGACCGCTTAACGACGTCGGGTCCAAGGGCGTGAAGCCTATGGCTTGCTGACCGGCGGCATCAGGCAGTCCGCCATGATCCGCATAAACCACCACGCACCCGGCGGCGGCCGCCTCCAGAGCCACGGTTCCGAAAGGCTCGGGCATCCGACTCGGTATAACCACGATGGAATTCCGGTTCAGAATCCGGTTGGCCTCCTCCGGACCCTTGGAGCCAAGGAACTTTACTGCCTTGCCCAAACCGCTCTCTTCGGCGAGGGTCTCCAGTCGTTCACGTTCGGTACCATCACCCACGATTGTCAGTGTGAGGCCGTCGTTCTCGCCTACCAGATCAGCTGCGGCCTGGATGAGGAGGTCCACGCCTTTGTCTTGACTGAGCCGGCCTAAATACACGATGCCCAACGGAGCGCGCACTTCGCCGTCGAGGACGTTGAAGAACTCATCCCGGTAGCTGTTAGGGATCACTTCAACATCACCTTTGATGTGATCCGCCAAAACCTTACTGTTTGCCACAAGGACATCGGCCCGCTCAATAATTTTGTACTTAGCTGAATACTTCAGCCGCTGAAGGCGGGACAGTTCCTGCCCCGGCATGGTCACCCACATCCTGAGGGTGACCATCCAGGGCTTGCGGATGAGTACCAGAGGCCACCACAGCGATATTGCCGGGTTGTTATGGAATACGACGTCGGCCCTGTTCACCAGCGCTAACAGTCGCCATGGTTTTGGCTTCCGGATGACTTCGTAAGGGAATGTCTTCGTCGGGTGCGCTTCTGGTGTGTTGGTGATGACGGTTACGTCGGCACCATGACGCATGAATCCACGGGCCAGAATGTCGGAAGTAATTTCCACTCCGCCGACACTCGGGTGGAACACGTGGGCCACCACTGCGATTTTCAGCGCTCGTTCGGTCTTGAGCTTAGTGACCACGAACACCACTTCCAATCTGTTGAAAAAATTGCGCTGTCCCGTCGCGAAAAGGCCCCCATCCGGAGGCTCTGGCTATCTCCAGGGCTTTGGCACTCCGCTCTTCAACCAGCCCGGGATCGTCCAGAAAACGGTGAAGTTCAGTAGCAATCTGTTCAGGTGCGAAGCGATCCACTATGGCGCCCGCTCCTAGGGCCACGAGGTCGTCAACACCGCTGCCGGCCGTGACCACCGCGGGCAGACCCTGACTGAGTCCTTCCAAAGCGGCAAGCGAACGACCCTCAACAAGGCTCGGTAGCAACAGCACGTGGTGCTTGCGCATTTCCAGGAGAATTTCGCTCCTTGGCATCGTCCCGCGGTAATCCACCGTGCGGAGCATGTCTTCAAGGGCTGGAAAAGTCTCGCCGGGAAGTTGGCCAATGGCCGTGACGTGGACGGCGGAAGAGAGGGCCTTGGCCGCTGACACAACGTCAGCGATCCCTTTCATGCCTACGATGCGGCCCACAAACAAGACCTTTAGCGGACCGCGCCCGTCCCACCTCAAGGGCTTTTGCCCGGGATGGACATCAGGACAGCCATAGGGAATCTCAGTGATGTGGCTGTCAATGCCGGCCGCGCGAAGGCTCTCAGTGACCTGTGCCGACGGTGAGATCAGCCGGGTTGCCAACGCTAGCTCAAGGTCTTCCATGGCATGGACCTTGCTTCTGGATAAGTCCTGACGCGCCGTAACGGCCCATCCCGGTGCGCGGCTTTGAAGCTGACCTGCCCAGCTTCTGGTGGTAGCCCAGTGAACGTGAGGAACTTCCAGAATCGTTTCCATGCCGCGTTCCCTGGCCGCCCCGAACACTCTTGAAGCGAAGGTCGAGTATCCGTAGACGGCCGCAGGCTGATTCAGCCGGCTGAGGGCCTTGATCGCCTTGTTCTCCACCTGCCGTGCGACCCAGTGCGCGGAGAGCGGACCTGATCCTGAGCCAAGCCGTCTCAACGCCGCGGGCTGTGCGCGCAGGAGAAGGTTGCGAACAAGTTCACTGGCCGGTGTGACGTGCAGCTGCTGGCTTCCAATCATGGGAAAAAGCCGGCGTTCAACCAATGACTTTGCGGGCCGGAGCCATGACAAGGCCTCCGACTCTGTCCAGCCGATGGAGGTGATGAAGGCAGATAGTTGACGGTGCTCGCTGAGCGCGGTCAGGGTTTGACGGACATTCTCGTTACCGAAGGGGTGCACAAGGACCGTTTCCACAGCGGTGGCGGAAGCGTGCTGCGTGGACTCACTCATGGCGCGTTGACGATGTCGGCGGCGATGGTGGCTATGTCATGGGGCCTGAAGACAGCAGCAATTTGCAGGTCGTTGCGGCCGCCTTCTACGTTCTCGCTGTGCAAGGCCTCTCTTTGCGAACGAGGATACATGGTGAGGTGTTGCCCCGCGGCGGCCACCACCCGCCGTCGATATCCATTGCGGATGGCCAGGGCGTTGAGCCAGATATCGTCGGCACGCGGAGCCACTTCCCGGAAAGCAGTCCCAGCCTCACGTATGGCTGACTGAAGCCTGGGAGGCAAGAGCGCGCCGGCCCCGCCCGTCAGGAAATTGGCGTGGCTGGTTGACCCGGTGGGTGCCGGGGCCCATGAGTTGTAGTCCTCCAGGGCGCATCGCGCCGCATCAGTCCTCATGCGGTGCGCACGATAGGCAGGAATTTCATGGGCATGCCCGGCGGCTCCAAGGAGGCCCTCAAGCCAACGCCGTGGGTACATTAGGTCATCGTCGGCCAAGACGAGGTCCATGCGGTCAGTGGTGAAATCACGACAATAGGGAAAGTACTTCTTGTGAGGTCCGAGGTCCTCGCAGGGAAGAATTTCCAACCCGCGGCGCTGAAGATTCCTGAGCATGGGGTACGTGGCTACCTCGAAATCCGGCTTGTCGACCCACAGAATCATCCGTGCCGGACGTACTGAACCCGCTGCGATGGACTCCAGGGCATGGGCAACGATCCCCAACCGGCGGCCATAGGAGGTCATGCTCACCACAACGTCCGCTGAACCCGTTATCTTGTGCCGGCTGAAACGGTTGCGAAGCCTGAGCATACTGATGAGCCCGGCCTTGTACGCAAGCCGGGGAACTCTCGGCAGGAGACTGTCCAAGGCAAGCTGTGGCCCTGGATTATGAGGAGACGGCATGTACGTTCTTCTTTCCTGTCAGGTGTTTGATCGTGGTGCGGACCAGTTGGAAATCCATCCGCCTGAGTCCGTAGAAGCCCCGCATTGCCATGCCGAAATGCGTCCGTAGCCAGACGATGTTCATGGTGCCGGCGACGACACTGCCGGCCAAAGTGGCCAACGCAGCTCCCATCGCGCCGAGGGCGGGTACTGCCGCCAAGAGAGTGGCGGTGTTGAGCAGCGCCCCAATGACCATTCCGAAGCTGCGCAGCCCGGGCCGGCCACGAGCGCTCAGACCGGCGCCCGCGACGGAACCGGTGGTGCCCAAGGACACTGCCGCAAGAATTACCCAACACACCGGTACGGCGTCATTGAAAGCCGTACCGAAAAACGTGGGGATGGCCCAAGGAAGGACCAGGCCGATTGCGACGGCCGCCAACCCAGTGGCTGCCGCCGTCAAGCGTGAAGTCTGTTGCAGACGCTCTCCGTCGTCGCGCTGGTGGGAGTCCTCCGCGTCGGAGGAAAAGACGACGTTTCGCACCGCTCCGGAGAGCAGGGCGGGGATCTCACCCAAACTGACCGCCACCGAGTAGAGTCCGAGCTGTGCAGCGTTCCCGAACGGAACCATCAGAAGCTGGTCGAGGCGCAAAAGAACCACACCTGCCAGGGAGCCCACCCACAGACGACTTCCATAGTTGAACAGCCGCACCCTTGCAGCGGTGGCATTTCTCCACCCGCGCCGATACATGATGAGGAACGGCAGAGTCACCAGGCCCTTCAATAGGGGGAAGCCCAGCATCACTATCGTCGCTGCCTGCGGGGTCAAAAGATGTGCTGCTGCCAGGGCGGACAGCGCAACAAGCCGGAGGACCGACAGGGCCAGATCAATCCTTGCCGATAGCCTCCATGCGTGGTTCCCGGCCAGGACACTGTTCGGTATTGAGGCCCAGAAGGTGGGAACGGTCAGGATCGCCGTAAGGAAGATGAGCTGTTCAATCTCCAGGTTTCCATCGGAGAGGAGAGATGCGCTTAGCGCCACAAGGGCCGCTGCTGCCAGCCCTAAGAGTGTGAGAATCCAAAAGGCCCGTCTAACTGCCCTTCGGGCGCCCCGCGCCTGCTTGGCAACATAGAAAGTGAGCGCCTCTGGAATGCCAAGTGCGCCGATTGCCACCGCGAACAGCATGGGAGCCATTCCGGCAGCTAGCTCTCCCCGGCCGGCAACACCGAGGGATTGGGCCAGAATTGGAGCCGTAGCCAGTGACATCAGTGGGGTAATTGCCGAGCCGGCTACCGCATGGAATATCCGGCTTCCATGGCTATCCGTTTGGGTAGCATCCACACTCGACAGAGGGCGTATTCGAATCCTCATCAAGCGGGTACCCGCGTTACTGGAAAACCCGATGATCCACCCGTTGGCCGCAACTCATGAGATGAAGCCCGATGGATGCCGTCCACTGCCGGCAAGGTGCGGGTGGAACGGTAGCTCGCCATGGCGAGCACGAACCAGAAAAGGTGAATGTCGATCGAGTTGCCACCGATTGAGCTGTAGCCGTTGATGGCCACGATGATCAAGGCTGCCGCCGCGGCGCCCGGCCAACTCCCACGGTCCTTGATGTCGATCTGAGCAAAAAGTAGGCAAATCATGAAAATGAAGAACGCTACTGCAGCAAGAGTTCCGAACATGAGAGCCATGATGAAGTAGCCGTTCTCAAGGCTGGAGCCCAGGGTGCCCACGCCCTTGAGGTCCCTTGCTCCCGGGTAACCGCCAGCAAAAAAGTCCGCCGTATGGTCCCAAAACCAGTCGAACGCGGCCACTCTTAGGGCGGCCGAGCCGTTGTCGTCCTCGAACTTTCGCAGGAGCTTCTCGCCGGCCACCCCCTGGACGCTGACCAGAAGGGCTATGAGGACCACAGCGGCGAAGAGAATGCTTCGGATGACTTTTCGTCCTCCGATGATCACCAGGAAGACGAATCCGGCCACCGTAAGAATGAGGCCCATGCGACCGTAGGCTAGCGGCACAGTCACGAGGAGGACCGCCGCCAACGCAAAGCGCAGCAGCATTGACTTGATCAAGGCAAGGAGCGGCATGGTGGCAGCAAAAAGGACACCAACCTGGATGCCGTGGCCAAAGGTTCCAATAGCGGCGCCAAGCTCGGAGGTCGTCCCGCTCAGCCAGATCCTGGAGAAGTCGCTTTCCCACACCACGGGCCTGCCTGTGGCCACTTGGGCCTGCGAGAGCACGGCTTCCGCCAGTGCCAGTAGCGCAAACGTCAGAAGAAAGGCCTTGCCTGCCCTTGGCAATGAGCGGATCGAATATCGCATAAACACGAAGACGTAATACGGTGCCACCACGATGCCAAGGACGAACATCGCTGTATCCAGCAATCCCGCGCTTCCGGGGTTTCCGACGTCGGTCATCATGACCGCCGCCATGCCACCGATGGTTGCTTGGGGCAAAACCCCTGCAGAACGGATCACCCGCCCAAAGACGCTTGGGGTGAATGCCAACTGGACGAGGATAAAGCAGAGGAAGAGGTACGTCGAAGGGTGCAACCCGGGCATGACTTCGTTTTGAACCACCCCCGGAACCAGGATTCTCGCCACGATCACGGCAACCAGCACGATGTGCATGCGACGCACAAAAACGACGCTGAAAACCAGACCGAAACCCAACCAGACGATCAGCGCAGTCAATGCGGCGCTCCGTCTGCCTTGGCTTTCACGGCGGGCCATGCAGTGCCCGTCGGTGCCAGCAGGCGTGTCCCGGGCTGTAGGTTCTTCACTACCAATGCGCCGGCTCCCACCAGGCACGAAGCGCCGATTTCCACGCCGCGCAGCACTGTTGCGCGGGCTCCTATCCAGCTGCCGTCACCAACCACAATCGGAGCGTTATCGAACTCAAAAGTTGGGGAGTCGTACGAATGGCTGCCGGTGCAAATGAAGACATTTTGCGAGATGCAGCAATCGGAACCAATGGTGACAGGCTCAAGATTGAGGATCCAGGCATCGACTCCGATCCACACGTTGTCACCGATTTTCAGCTTCCACGGCCAATGGATTTTGACTCCATGGCGGACTTTTACACCTTGCCCGACGGAGGCACCAAAAGCCCTGAGGATTCGAACCCGCAATGATGACGGGCACCACCAGGTGCTGAAGACAAGATTTTGAACGGCGAACCAGGCCGCTTGCCAGAGTAGTCCGCGGCCTTTGTGGTAGCCGGCCCCGGTGAACCCGGCCAGATCCATGCGGCTCATCCTTGGTGGAGTTCCAAGGCATAGGCGTGGCCTGCGGTTGATACTGAACATGCCAGCGGCCTCGTCGTGGTGTCCATTTGTCCTCGGCATTCTGTCATTCGGATACCCCTTGATTCTTGCCAGAACGCACACCCCCTAGAGCCGGATGGCCTCACTTTCTCAGTAGTGCGGCGTGCCGCTTATCCACGGTGCAGGGGCAACCAGTCACAGGATGCTGCGCTGTCACCATCCGGTTCCGCTCTCTTGCTTTCCGGGTCCTCCGTGGTGGTGTGTGGCTATTCCGTGTTGGCGCAAAGTCCATCTGCGTATCGGGCAAGGACGGATCAAAGCGGAGCGAAAACCAGCGTCTTCTTCCTCTACACGCAGATGCTTTCCACTGCCACACCTAATACGGGGAGGACCTCCACGGAGGGTTCGGGTTCTCTAGCTTTCTGCTATCCCCGCGGCGGGCCCCGCCACTGAGAATGGGCTCCCATTGGGGTCTAAGGGGCGCAAACCCCCTTCCACAATCGAGGGGTACCCGATTGAAAGAATGCTGAGGACAAATGGACACCACGACGAGGGCGCCGGCATGTTCACCATCGCTTATTAGCCACGTCCATGCCGTGCAACACCAACCGGTGACTCAAAGCCCGGTTATTCACACTGGCCTGGATATCCCGGCTGAGCCCCAACCCAAGGCCTACGGAAAGGGACGACGCATCGCTTTGATTGCGGGCATCGTCATGGGGCATCTTGTGACCATCTTCGGGCCGTTGCTGCTTGGCCGATGGCCCGTGGCACCCCTGTGACGCGCACATTTTCTCGGCAATGGACATCCGTTCCGGCAATGACTTTCTGCCCGAGCGGGGAGGGCTCATGAAAGCGCTGATTGTGGGTCTGAACTATGCCCCGGAACCCAGCGGAAACGCTCCGTACACCACCAAACTCTCCCAAGGGCTGGCGAGGCGCGGGGTGTCCGTCAAAGTGCTGACAGGCTACCCCCACTACCCCGAATGGAAGATCGCCGACGGCTATACCGGCCTCTCCATGGAAGAGAATTTGGCCGGCGTGCCTGTTAAGCGACTACGGTCCAGCGTCCCTAGACGACCCAACGGACTGAGCCGCCTCCTCATGGAGATTACGTTCGGAGTCCGCACCGTGCTTGAGCGTTGGGACCGCCCGGATGTGGTCCTCGTAGTCAGCCCTGCCCTTTTCTCCGCGGCTTTCGCTATTGTTCGGGCACGCATTTTTCGTGTCCCGGTTGGCATCTGGGTCCAGGACCTCTACAGCAAGGGCATGGAAGAAACGGGCGATTCGCGTTCCCCGCTGGCTTCCATCATGAAGCGCCTCGAAGCCGCGATCTTCAGCTCCGCGGACGGAGTCAGTGTGATTCACGAACGTTTCCGCGATCACGTCGTCAATGACCTGAGGGTGCCCGCCCACCGTGTCCGCGTCATTCGAAACTGGACGCACGTACAACACCACCATTCTTTTGACAGAGCGACCGCCCGCAAACGATTTGGCTGGGCGGCAACGGATTTCGTAGCACTCCACGCGGGCAATATGGGGGTCAAGCAGGGGTTGGAGAACGTCATTGATACCGCGCGCCTGGCTGGACGTAGCGGAAGCGATGTTCGTTTCGTCTTGCTGGGCAACGGTAACCAGCGGCGAACCCTCGAATCCAAAGGTATGGGCATCGACAGGCTGCAGTTCCTGGAGCCGCTTCCGGACCGCGACTACTCCGAGGCGCTCCGATCCGCCGACGTCCTGCTGGTCAACGAGCGCCCGGGTGTCAAAGAGATGTCAGTGCCGAGCAAGCTGACGAGTTACTTCGTGACCGGTCTTCCGATTATTGCCGCCACTGAAGCAGGCAGCGCAACAGCCCACGAGTTATTGGCCGCAGGGGCCGGGATCCGGGCTGAGTGCGGATCACCCGGAGACCTGGTGGCAGCCATCGAGCGTCTCCGCAAGGACCCTGAAACCGCCAAAGACTTCGGTGCTGCAGGCCGGCAGTACAGCGACAGGGTTCTTACCGAAGAGGTGGCAGTGGAGAGCTACGTCGAGTGGTTGAGCGATCTGGCGTCGCGAAAGCGACTGCGCTGACACGGGATTTACCTCATTTATCTGTACGAAGAGAAGGAAAGACCTTGGCCAAGAAAGCGCTAATAACAGGAATTACGGGGCAGGACGGCTCTTATCTCGCCGAACTCCTGCTCTCTAAAGGCTATGAGGTGCACGGATTGATCCGCCGCTCTTCAACCTTTAATACGTCCCGGATCGACCACCTTTACGTGGATCCGCATAACAGCAAAGCACGCCTCTTCCTCCATTACGGTGACCTTTCCGATGGCGCCCGGCTGGTGACTTTACTGGCTGATATCCGTCCTGACGAGGTCTATAACCTGGGCGCCCAGTCCCATGTGCGGGTTTCTTTCGACGAACCGGAGCACACCGGCAACACCACTGGAATTGGTACAACCCGGCTTCTGGAGGCCGTGCGCATGGCCGGAATCGAAACCCGCTTCTACCAGGCATCCTCGTCCGAGATGTTCGGCGCTACCCCGCCGCCGCAGGACGAGGCCACTCCTTTTTATCCGCGTTCTCCTTATGGCGCGGCCAAGGTTTACAGCTACTGGATGACGAAGAACTACCGGGAAGCTTATGGGATGTTTGCCGTCAACGGCATCCTGTTCAACCATGAATCACCACGCCGTGGAGAGACATTCGTTACGCGCAAAATTACGCGTGCCGTGGCAGCCATCAAGGCAGGTAAACAGTCCGAGTTGTACATGGGCAACCTTCAAGCTGTTCGCGACTGGGGGTATGCCGCGGAGTACGTCGAGGGCATGTGGCGCATGCTTCAGGTAGACGAGCCCGATGACTATGTGCTGGCCACCAATGAGGGCTATACGGTCAAGGACTTTCTTGAGACCGCGTTTGAACATGCTGGTTTGAAATGGGAAGACTACGTTCGCTTTGATGAACGTTACCTTCGTCCTACAGAGGTTGAAGCGCTCATTGGCGACTACTCCAAAGCCAAGGAGAAGTTGGATTGGGAACCGACTGTCAGGACGCCGGAGCTGGCCCGCCTCATGGTGGACGCCGACATTGAAGCTTTGCAGCACGGAGGAAACCCGTGGATCGATGCCGTGGATCTGCAGTCCTGGAAGGCACTCGCCCGATGACGGCCTTTACCCCCGGACGGCTTGATCGATCCTCCCCTTTCTATGTTGCAGGGCACGGAGGCTTGGTGGGATCCGCCCTGTGGCGGAAACTTTCGGCTGAAGGCTTCACGAAGAGGATCGGGCGGACATCCAAGGAACTGGACCTCAAGGACCGCACTGCCGTATTCGCGTTCTTTGAGAAGGAGAGGCCACGATACGTGGCCTTGGCGGCAGCCAAAGTTGGCGGCATCCTTGCGAACAAGACGTACCCGGTGGATTTCCTCACTGAGAACATTCGGATTCAAGTAAATGTCATGGATGCAGCCCTGGAATATGGGGTGGAACGGCTGCTGTTCTTGGGCTCATCCTGCATCTACCCCAAGCTGGCACCCCAGCCCCTCAAGGAAGAGTACCTACTAACAGGGCCGTTGGAGGAAACCAACGAAGCGTACGCCATAGCCAAAATCTCCGGAATAATGCACGTCCAAGCTGTACGTCGGCAGTACGGTCTACCGTGGATTTCGGCCATGCCCACCAACCTGTACGGTCCTGGAGACAACTTTTCGCCACATGGTTCCCATGTCTTACCGGCCCTTATTCGTCGGATGGACGAGGCCCGGGCTCGGGGCGATGAGTCGGTGACAAACTGGGGAACGGGCGAACCGCGCCGCGAATTTCTTCACGTCGACGATTTGGCTGCTGCCTGCCTGCACCTGCTGGAAAACTACGACGGTCCGGAACACGTCAACGTCGGTGTCGGGGCGGACCTGACCATTAAGGAGCTCGCCGGCTTGGTTGCCGCCGTCGTCGGTTATGAGGGCGCCCTTGAATGGGACGCGACGAAACCCGACGGCACGCCCCGCAAGCTGATGGACGTGGAGAAGCTGGAGTCGCTCGGATGGGCCGCGGGCATCTCCTTGAAGGATGGGCTCGAGTCCACCTACGCCTGGTTCAACGAGAACCGAAACGGCCTCAGGGACTAGCTTGTGAAGCCGCTTCACGTTCTGCTCGCGGCTATGAGCCCGTCAACCTCGGCAGCACCAGCACCGGTGGAAGTTCTCAGGATCACTGAGTCGATCCTGCTCTCTGCCGCAGTGGTTTCCCATGTCGCGGCGGAATGCAACATCCGGGTGCTGCTGATCAAGGGTCCAGCAGCGACCAAAGTGGGGGCACGTCCCGTAAGACCATCCCTGGACCTGGACATTCTGCTCCATCGCTCGGACCTGAAGGCTCTGTTAAAGGCACTTGAGCAACGGGGGTGGGCGGCCAGAATCCCTGAAGTCTCCGAGGCGTTCCCTGATCACTCAACGACGCTCATCAACCCGGGGTGGCCCTCCGACATCGACGTCCACTGGAGGTTTCCCGGATTTTACGAGGATGAGTCTGAGGTTTTCGAACACCTTTGGGCTGCCAGGCAAAGCATCGAGCTGGGTGGTCGTCCCGCCTGGACGCTTTCGCGCAACGACGCCCTCCTGGTAACCCTCCTGCACGCCCTGCGAAGTCCGGCAAAGGGGGTCCTCCACGACGACGTCGCATTTTGCCTCCAGGAGATAAGGCAGTCCCCGCAGGCGCACTATGACAGGGCACTGGAACTCGGGGCAATAGGACCTCTGGGGCCGTTGTTTGCGGAGTTGCCGGAAACGCGGGCCTTTGACCTTGGTGAGCCGCCCTTTGATTGGGTACTTCGGACGACGGCGCAAAGGTCTGCCACTCTCCGTCTCTTCCACCTCATGGAGATTCCGTGGTCCAGGAAGCCGGCAGCGCTGTGGCAGGCGTTGGTTCCCTCCCGGGAGTCCATTAGCTGGCATGACCTGGACCTTCGCGACATGAACCATTGGCAGCAAACCTCGTTCAGGTTTCGCCGACTATGGCGGAGTTTGACCGAGGGCGTCCAGACCCTGCGGGAAGTCCGCGAAATCCGCGCCCGCATCCAGAAATAGGCGGGGCCCCACCGCGCGGCCGCCCCCACAGTTTTTGATCATCTTTGTCACTCTGAAAAGCGAGAACTCATGCGAATCACCGTCATAGGCACCGGATATCTGGGTGCCACCCATGCCGCCTGTATGGCCGAACTTGGCTTTGAGGTGCTTGGTCTCGATATTGACCCCGCAAGGGTCGGGTCGCTTTCAGAGGGACTGTTGCCGTTCCATGAACCCGGCCTGCCCGAACTTCTTCGGAAGCATGTGAAGAGCGGACGCCTTCGCTTCACCACTTCTTATCAGGAAGTAGGAGCGTGGGGCGATGTTCACTTCATTGGCGTGGGAACTCCCCAGCGCCCCGGAGAAGGTGCTGCCGACATGTCATTCGTGGATGCGGCAACCATCTCCCTCGCCCGAAACATCACCAGGGACGCCCTTATTGTGGGAAAGTCGACAGTTCCGGTGGGAACCACGAGGCGGCTGAAGACCCTTGTTCGTGACAACAAACGCCCCGGCGTCACAGTGAACGTTGCGTGGAATCCGGAATTCCTCAGGGAAGGCTTCGCAGTAGTAGATACTTTGACCCCGGACAGGCTGGTTATTGGTGTGGAATCGCCTGAGGACGAGTCAGTGTTGCGGCAGGTTTATGCGACCGCCCTCGGGGAAGGCGTGCCCTTGATCAGCACCGACTTTGAGACTGCAGAGCTGGTCAAGGTAGCTGCAAATGCTTTCCTCGCTACAAAAATATCCTTCATCAATGCCTTCTCTGAGGTAACAGAGGTCATTGGGGGAGATATTCGAACGCTTGCGGATGCCATTGGCCTCGACGCGCGTATCGGGCGGCGTTTCCTCAACGCCGGCATTGGGTTCGGTGGCGGATGCTTGCCTAAGGACATACGCGCACTTCAGGCACGCGCAGCTGAACTCGGCTTGGATCGAAGCATGCGATTCCTCGACGAGATGGACGGCATCAATTTGAGGCGTCGAGAGCGCGCTGTTGAGTTGGCCCGCGTGATGCTCGGTTCGATTCCCCACAGCAGGATCGCCATCCTTGGTGTTGCGTTCAAGCCCAACAGCGACGACGTCCGGGACTCGCCGGCCCTGGACATCGCCAATAGGCTCTTCGACGAGGGTGCGGAGGTATCGATCTATGACCCGGCAGGCAACCTCAACGCCTCCCGGCGATCGCCTCAGCATAATTACGTACCCTCCACAGAAGATGCCGTCAGGAACGCAGATCTTATCCTTCTTCTTACCGAGTGGGACGAGTTCAAAGCCCTGACGCCGGAGGTTCTTTCCGCGCAAACGGGGACACGGAAGATCATTGACGGACGGAACATACTCAAGGTCCGGGAATGGGAAGATTCCGGCTGGTCGCTTGGTTCGCTCGGTCGCCGCTACGAGGCGAACATGGCGACAGAAGACCAACCAAAGCCGCAACTCCACATGAGTTCCGGCCCCTCCGCCTAGAGGCGGCTCTCAATCGATTGCCTCGACGGTGCCGCCGGCCGCACGGTAGCGCGGTACCGTCGGGCTACTGCTGCGCGGCTGGCCTGCGGGGGGATTCCGAGTTTTCGTCGAACCGAGGCCAGTTGGTTACGGAGAGTCGAGTCGGCAATTCCCAGTCGCTTCGCTACTTCAATCCGCGGCAGTTCCTCATCAGTGAGGAAGTAAGCATCGGCCGCCACTTCCTCAGCAGTCGTTAGGGGGACGTGATTTCGGCCGGTGGTGGGATCAAACGGCAAATGTGTTCCGTCGGCGGCGATGCTCCTGACCGCGGCAAGCAGGACGGGCAGCGTGGCTGTTTCCGGTACGTAGCCCCGTACGCCGAGATCCATCAGGCGTAGGACGCGCGAGCTGTGGAGCAGACCGCCGTAGACAAGCACCCTGTAGCTGTCATGGACCAGGTCCACCACATCGGCTTCAAGCTCCGGTAACGTTCCATCAACCACGGCCACGCGACCAGAAGAGACGGCGGGCAACGAGTTAGTGGCCCAATGGATCAGCGCCGTGAACTGCCGGTGCGTACTGACAACAAGTATCTGGGGCAACTCCGTGACTCCTGTCTTGTGGGTCAAGTGAAATAGTGGGGCGCTGAGGAAGGCTCCGGGCCGAAGCCTCAAACTTGGGATGGGTCACTGGCGCCCGATGTCAAGGGCTTGGGTGCATTCCGAATGAGATCTGCCAGTTGTTTTCGAGTGGTGGTATCGGTCTTCCGCAGAGCGTTGGAAATGTGGCTCTCCACAGTCCGGATGCTGATGCCGAATTGCTCCGCGATGTCCTGATTGCTCTGCTGCCCGGCGACGAGGGCAACTTCGATCTCCCTCATGGTCAGGGAAGAGCCGGGAGGCTCGGACCTGAAATCAAACAACGTCCCCACCACACCGAAACGGGCAACGAAATCCTTTGCTGCCCTTCTGATCTGGCTGGCAACAGCAGGCTCCCCGCTGAGTTGGCACCTCTGCTCTGCTCCGCGAAGAAGCATGGACACTTGAAACGTGTCTCCGTCCAAGACGTAGGTGTCCAGTAAATGGCGTAGTCGGGGTAGATCCATCGCTATGGCGGCATCCGCAATGGTTAGGAGCTGGTGGTGTGCTGTCATGGAGCGGTCCTCCAGAATTTTTTGGAGGAGACCCCGGACTCGCGGGCCCGGGAGCAGTCCCAGCGCGAAAAGCCCCGTGTGCATGGCTTCGTAGACATAACCACGGGCAAGTGACTTTTCGATGATGCGGCTGGCTCGCTCGTCGAAGGCTTTGGCGCTCGCGGGGCGGCTTGCGGCGAGGTCGTGCAAACCCGTGCCGAAACCAGGTAGCGCACCAATATCCACTGCGTTGGATCCCGCCGACATCCCCAAGGAAGTCGCTGGCACCGCGTCCCGAAGTGAGGAGAGGCGCAGCATGGCCACGTGCAACGGCTCCACGATAAACCCAGGCTTGCCCAAGGAAAAGGCGCGCCCCATGAGATATTCGGCTTCGTCAAACAGACCGTGATGAAGAAGGGAAAGCGCTGCGATGTAACTCTGGCTGACGAAGGCTAACTGATCGACATTCTGCAAAGCCCTTTCCCGACACTCGAGAGCCATGACGAGGGCCGATTCTTCGCGGCCGCTGGAGAGCATTGCCATACCGCGGATAAATGACTCGAAAGGCTGGCAGCCATGTGCTCCCTCGGCGGAGTCCATAGCGCTCTGCGCCCTCTGTGGGTTGAGCTCATAGAGCTCCAGCATTCCCTTGATTGTGGGGAGAATGTCGCTTTGTGGTCCGCGCCTGGGGGGATCACCTATAACCTCGTCCCGATCGCCGGGGATGCCGCTCTGTGATGCGTGAAGGAGTGCGATGACCCCTTCGGCTTCATGCCGCAGGCCCGGTTCTTTGGAAGACAGAGCCTGCATTGTCCCGATTGCGCCGGGCAGGTTCTTCTCGTGTGAGAACTGCCACCAAGCCAAAGACATACTGAACAAAAAGAGCTCTGGTAATTCACCGCCGTCGGAGTCGGTTTGGAGCAAAACTTCCTGGATTCGATGCGGGTTGGCAGGCGCTCCCCAATAGAATTTGAGGATCGCGACAGCATTGGCCAGGCTGCGATCACGTTGCCAGTTTTGGTAGCACAACTCTTCAAAGGCGTCGCGCCGCTGCTGGAAGTATCGCGTGGCGGCCGCGTGGTTGCTGCCCATTTCTCCGCGCACCTTGGAAATCGAAGCCGACAACATGTCATCTGTGGCTGCCGGAGTGGGGAGATCGCCTGGCCCTGCAATGACGTGATCAGTGACTGCGCTCTGGAGAATTCTCCGCGAGCTTAGCGTGTGGGCACGAAGGTAGTCATCCACTATCGGCGGAAAGACAGCAGCAAGTAGGGTTTCTTCCGGGCCTTGAATCACAGAGATCAACCCGTTGTATTCGAGGTTATCGAGGATGTCCTCACCCACAGTTGCCACCAATCGGTCAACAGGGCTGGGACCCAGAAGCGACAACTTGTTCAGAGCCCGGACTTCCTCCGGCCGCAGACCCTGGAGCAAGGCTTCCACGGTTCCGTTGAGATGTTCGTTCATCAGTTTGGGGCTGTTCATGCACCACTGACCGTCCTTGAGAATGATGCGCCCGCTGAGGGCCGAGGTCTGGAGGATGCGAACCGCCAACCGCAAATTGCCGCCGGATTTGGTCAGAACAGTCGCAACTACATTCACTTCCGCCGGATGCCCAAGGGTTTCGGTGATGAGTTTGCTGATTTGGTCGTATTCCAGAGGTGCCAGGGCGACGGTGGCTTCGGGAATGCTCCCCAAATAGCCGGAGGTTCTGGGCTGAAAGGGTCGATCATTCATGGTGGTAATCAGCGGGACATTGCTCCTTCTTCGCAGCACGTCCACTACTGCCAACGACTCGCGGTCCAGGTTCTCGAGATCGTCGATCGCTATCAGGTGCGCCCCGGACCTGGCCATCTGGACCGAGAGAAGGTCCACGATGCCGAGAATTCCGATTGTCCTGGAACGAAGATCCAAGCCCAGGGAAAGTACGCCGGCAAAAGGCACGGCAGCAAGCGCTGGAGCAGCGAACATGGTGTAAACAGTGGCGCCGTCTTCCTCCAGTTTCGCAACGACTCTCTTAAGGAGACTGGTTCGGCCACTGCCGGGTGCCCCGACGATTCTCACACCCAGACCTTTGGCAACGTAGTCCAGGACACATTTCATCTTCCGTGTATGCAACTGCTGACCCCTTATGGAGGCGGCTGTTCGACCACGTGACGCCGCCAAAAAGCCGTGCCTCTACTTGACAACTTCCAAGTGGGCCAAGGACTTGATTCGTGTCGAGGAACGGTTGGGGCCTTAGTACATTTGCACGGCAGTCATAGGCACGACGAAGGCGCCCCGGTACTTAGGCCTTGGCATTGGGGGAGAAGGAATGCCTGCCCTAGCTTCCAGCGCGGTTCTGCAGATGGTCCGGCAGCCGGTTTCCCGGGGCCCGGCCACGGATTTCCAGCAGTTCGCGGGCATGTGCATGCAACTTCTTGTCCTCGTCAGACACTGGTTCCCAGGCGGGGACGGGAACGGCCGTCCCCGTTTCGTCGCGCGCCACCATCACCGTGAGGCAATAGGTGGTGAGGTTCATGACCTTGGTTTTAGGGTCACCCGAGCGGACGTGAACCGCGATGTGCATACCCTTGGCGCCGGTGTAGACGAGGCGCGCCTCCACTTCTACGACGTGTCCGATCAGCAAGGGCCGGTAGAAGCGGACACCGCCGGAGAACACCGCCACGGTGTCCATGCCGCAGTAGCGGGAGGCGCACACGTAGGCGGCTTCGTCGATCCACTTCATCACGATGCCACCGTGGACCTTGCCGCCCCAATTCACATCAGTGGGGGACGCCATGAACCGCAGGACGACGCGCTCGGCGGTCCCGGCGTCGGTATATTCCTGGGCGTTCATCGCGTTGACGATCTGTTCACGGACCTCAATGCGGGCCAGGGCGTGATCGCGCTGCTCGATCTCCGCAGCTGTTGACGGTTCATATTGCGGGACGGGAATCGGCTTGCCGTCCGGACCGACGGCAACGAAGATGACCATGCACTGGCTGTGCATGGTCTCCGGGCCGCCTTTGGGATCCCGTGAGCTGACAACGGTGTGAATGTGCATGGAGGAGCGCCCGGTGTAAACGATGGTGGAGGTTACTTCCACCATGTCGCCGCTGTTGACCGGATCCGTGAAGTGGATATTTCCCACGTAAGCCGTAACGCAATAGGCCTTGGCCCAGCCAACGGCTGCCGCGTACGCTGCTTTGTCCACCCACTCAAGGACGGTGCCGGCGTCGACGGACCCGCTGTGTCCGACGTCCATGGGAGCCGCGAGGAAGCGGAGGGTCACTGAGTTGGCGGCGTCATCGCTCATGGTGGCAGTTTACTGTCGCCAGGTTTCTGTTACGTGACTAAGTCCGAATGACAGATAGCACTGCCCCGGCACCAGCAGGCGTCGGGGCAGTGCCCATCTCAGTAAAAGGACTCACTGACCTCCCGTATATGCAATATTCGGCATAGAAGGAGCGTCCATGCCCACACCGATATAGAAGCCCGGGTGGGGCGGCTGGTTGTAGGCGATATTCTCGCGGGCAACCGAGAGCCGGTACACAGGATCGTGCATCAGGGTGCGGAGCCGGACGTCGGTACCGGACGTGGTGGTGTAGATCCGGAGCTCCGTGCTGTCCGCGGAACGCCAGGCAATTTCTTCCCGCCAGTCACCCAGCAGATCGGCCTGGATGGCAGGGTTGCCCTTGGTGCTGTTGTTGGTCAGCGCGCCGGTGGCCGTCAGCAGGCGATCGCTGTTTTGGGTGTTCCAGTTCCACTTGCTGATGCTCGGGGTGCCGCTGTTGCTTGCGACGTCCCAGTCGTGGTCCACGATTTCCCGGAGCAGATCGCCGTCCCACCACGCCAGGAAGTTTGCTGCCGGGATGTTGGTGGAGAGCAGCTCACCCTTGGCTGAGCGCAGTTCGCCTACCGGGGAGTTCCACGCAGCGTCGCCCCCAACGGCCCACCCTTCAGCGCCCAGGTAGCGCGGGTCGATATCTCCGGAGGCTCCACGGCCGGTATCCCTGGCCGCCGGAATGCTCCAGAGCACTTCACCTGTGGCGGAGTCGCGGAAGGTGGCTCCAAGGTTCCCGCTGGATGCCATGTCTTCGTGGACTGCAAAGGTTTCCAGGCCCGGACGGGATGGATCCAGGTCGCTGGTGTGGATGGCATCTCCATGGCCCAGGCCCGTGGTGTAGAGCGGCTGGCCATTGTCATCGATGGTCATGGAGCCGAAGATGAACTCGTCCTTGCCATCGGCATCCACATCAGCCACGGACAGGTTGTGGTTGCCCATACTCCGGTACTGATCGCCGGAAACGTTGGAGTCGAACACCCAGCGCTTCACGATTTTGCCGCCCACCAGGTCGTAGGTGGCCAGGACTGCGCGGGTGTAGTAACCGCGGCTGAACATCATGGACGGGTGCTCGCCGTCGAGGTAGGCGACGGCGCCCAGGAAGCGGTCCACGCGGTTGCCGTACGTGTCACCCCAGGCGCCCACGTCACCGCGCGGCGGGTCATACGCCACGGTGTCCATGATGGTGCCCGTCTGCCCATGGAAGACCGTCAGGA
This sequence comes from Arthrobacter sp. StoSoilB22, assembly GCF_019977315.1. Lineage (NCBI taxonomy): Bacteria > Bacillati > Actinomycetota > Actinomycetes > Micrococcales > Micrococcaceae > Arthrobacter > Arthrobacter sp. StoSoilB22. The sequence continues at coordinate 4,439,675 of NZ_AP024652.1, read as the reverse complement.
ATTCCGGACCGGTAAGGACGTAACCGCTGCTGTTCCGGTGATCTGCGTTGGCATTGCCGATCACGGTACCAGCAGCGTCCCGGGTCCCGTCGGCGGTCTTCATGGCCACTTCAGCCTTGCCGTCGCCGTCGAAGTCGTAGGCCAGGAGTTGGGTGTAGTGCGCGCCGGCACGGATGTTCTGGCCGAGGTTGATGCGCCAGAGCTTGGTGCCATCCATGGTGTAGGCGTCCACGTAAACGGTGCCCGTGTACCCGGCCTGAGAATTGTCCTTGGAGTTGGACGGAGACCACATCTGGATGACCTCGTACCGGCCGTCGCCGTCGAGGTCGGCAACCGTGGCGTCACCGGCCGAGTAGCTGTAGGGCTGCCCGTCCTTGGTGTAATCGTCGGCTGGCTTATCCAGTTTGATGGCCAGGTAGTCCTGCGCCAGGGGGCTGAATTCCTTGGTCTCCTTTTCGCCGCTGTTTCCACCGCCGGCTACTTTGATGACGTACTTCGAGGCCGCGGTTCCGGTGGTGTCCAGGTAACTGGTGCTGTTGGTGACGGGTGAGGACGTGATCTTCTTGCCGTCACGGAAAACGTCGAAGCCGATCTTGTCTTCATCGAGGCCGAGCATGCGCCAGCCGATCCGGATTCCCTCTGCCGTGGGTATCGCGACAGGTGCCCGGTCCAGCTTCTCCATCTGGCGGTCCAGAACCACCACGTCGTCGGTGCCGACGGTTTCAGACGGAGCCGATTCCCCGCCGGCGTTCAGGGCCGTCACCCGGTAGTAGTACTTGATGGTGGTCAGGACGGTGGTGTCGGTGAACTTCTTGTCGTCGGCTTTACCTACGTAGGTGAATGCCCCGTCAGCTGCCGTCGAGCGATAGACGAGGTACGCCGTCGAGCCCTTAACCTCGCCCCACTGAAGCGAAACGCTGGTCTTTTCCACCTTCTTGGTTTTCAGCTTTCCAGGTGCTGCGGGCGCTGCGGTTGCGGGGTCGATCAGCGGTACGTCCAAAGTGTTGGACGGGACGGACTCCAGGCCTGTGCGGTCTACGGCAGTGACGTAGTACTTGTAGGGCAGTCCCGCTGTGGCGGTGGTGTCCGAAAACGCGGGGTCGGCGACGTTCTCTGCAATCAGCTGCGCGGACGCCTCGAAGGGTGCCTGTCGGAACACGCGGTAGCTGGCGGCGTCGCCAACAGCGTCCCAGGAAAGCGCGACGACGGGTGGCTGGGCGGCTGCGTCGACGGACGTGGTTTTGAGGTTAGTGGGGCCAACCAGCAGCGGGGTTACTTCGAGCCCGTTGAGGCGCTGGCCGGATCCGCTGATGCTCAGGTTGAGTTGACCGTCGGTCACCAGGACCTCGTTGATGACTTTGGTGGCGGACGCGGCTTTGCCTGAGGTGACGGTGCCGAAGCCCTTGCCTTCCACGGTGATGTCAGTCCGCGTGGAGCCGATCCAGTCGCTGTGGTAGGTCTTCAGGGCGTAGGTGCCGTTGGGGACGTCCAGCTGGAATTCGAAGCTGGCGCCGCTGAGGACGAAGTCCCGGAGCAGGTTGGTGGTGGTTGCGCCGCGGTCGCGATCGCTGAGGACCGTGATGTCCTTGAAGCCATAACCGCGCTCGGCAGAGTAGGCCATGGTGCGGTTGACTTCGGTGTAGCCGGCCTCTACTGGGGCGCCGACGGGTCCGAAGTCGAACTTGTACGTGGCCTGCTTGGTGGTCAAGGCCAACGCGTCGCTGTACTCGGACAGGCCTTTGCCGTTCATTGCTGCCACGCGGACGGTGTAGGCGGTGCCTTCGGCGAGGCCGTTCAGGTTGGTGGTGGGAATGGTGGAGGTGGTGGCCAGCTTGTAGGCGCTGTCCGGTTCAGTGGCCAGTTTGCGGTAGATCTTGTAAATGTCCGCTCCCTCTACCTGCTGCCATTTGAGCAGGGCGCCGGCGTTGGAGACGCTGCCGGCAACCAGGCCTTGCGGCTTGGCAGGAACGTTCGACGGCGGCGTGACCTCCTGGACGCGCGACGCCAGCGGAACGTTGAGCTGCTTCATGCCGCCGGCGAGCAGGCGGGCAATCTGGATGGCGCCGTATTCCTGGAAGTGGGTGTCGTCAGCGGTGCCGCTCGGACGCCCGGGGTACACACCGGCGTCGACGTGGAGGAAGACCGACTTGGCTTCTTCCGGTCCGATTTGGTCGTAGTAGCCGCGGCTGAGGGCGGACAGATCCACCAGTGCCACGTTCTCTTCTGCCGCGAGTTCCTTCATCTTGTCCACGTACTCCGGGAAGCTGACGCGGAACGTGCCGGTGGCGGCGTCGAAGTCCCGGCGCCCCACTGGGGTCACCAGGATGGGGGTGGCGCCACGTTGGCGGGCACCGTTGACGTAAGTGCGCAGGTATTCCTTGTAGTCTGCCGGGGACGCGTAGCGGTCGTCGACGCCGATGGTTGCGTCATTGTGGCCGAACTGGACCATGAGGTAATCGCCGGGGTTGATGACGCGGAGGATCTCGTCAAGGCGGCCCTGGCTGATGAAGTTCTTGGAGCTACGGCCGCCGATCGCGTGGTTGTATACGGGGACTTTGTCGTCCAGGTAGCGGTCGATCATTTGGCCCCACCCCGCCTGGGGTGCGTAGCCGGGGTCGTACGTCTGCACGGTGGAGTCGCCGGCCAAATAAACACCCGGGTCCGTTGTTGCCGTGCGGGGAGCGCGGGCTGCGATGACCAGCGAGTTGATCTTGGCGGCGGTTCCGGTGATGTCCAGATTGAGTTGACCGTCCACCAAGGAGATGGGGAATTCCATTTCCAGGAACTGGCCGGCCGGCTTGTCGGTGGCCTGCACTTTGGCCATCTTCTCGGCAGTGATAGCGATGTTGGTGGCTTCCGTTGCGTCGCCGGCGATGAGCTTCACGGTGTAGTCGCCATTGGGAAGGTCCACTTGAAAGGAGCTGCCCTGAGCTTGGACGAAGTCGCTGCGCAGGGAGTCCGTGGTGCCCCTGTCAGTCCCGGAGGTGACGGCGGTGTCCGTGAAACCGAACTTCGCGGTGGGGCTATAGGCGCTGCCTGCGTTCACTTGCGTGTATCCGTCGGCCACGGCGCCGGGGCCAAAGTCGAACTTGAACCCGCTTCCGGCTGGGGGGAGCGGCGTTTGGGCATGCGCTGCAGGGAGCCCTGTAAAGGCGAGGGCAGCCGAGGCGACGGCGGCAGTCAGGGCGGTTGCGCCTGTTCTGACCGCGCGTTGAGGGGGGTGTTTCACCGAACATCTCCTTTGATGACGCGTGGGGGTGAGTACCGGCCACACTGTCGGACTTTGTATCGTTTCATCAACCCGGGAGGCGCATCCATGGTGGTGTGGCGGAGGGAGGCCGCCGGCTGAGGGATGAGAGTGGAGCAGCTGGAAAACGCTTGCCCGGTGGGACATGTTTACCAGTGTTTGAAATCACGAGTCAAGGAATTGACGGGAGTATTTGTTGTTTTGTGTTCATTGTCGTGAAGTGTGACAGCGTCACCCCAGCATCGATTTGCTCTATAAATGAGAATCAATATCATTAACTCATGCCTCATCACCCCACCTTCATGTCCCCTGTCCTAGCCCCGCGCAACCGCCGCCTCCGCGCCCTGCCGATCGCCGCCGTCGGACTTTCTGCTCTGTTGCTGGCGTCCTGCGCCACTCCCGGCGGCTCGGTGGGCAACGCGGTCGATGCAACGCCCTCGGCCGCCTCAACTCCCAGTGCGAAGGAGGCCGGCGCCCCCACTCCGCGGCTCGTCTATACCCACGACGCCGGCATTGCGGTACTGGACGCGGCCTCGCTTGAGCAGGTGGGAAGTGCGGAAATGTCCGGTTTCAATCGCCTGAATCCGGCCGGCGACGGCCGACACGTCTTCGTGTCCACAGGCGACTCCTTCCGCCTCTTCGACGCCGGCGCCTGGACCGAGCCGCATGGAGATCACAGCCACCACTACGTAGCTGAGCCCACGTTGACTGAGTTGGCTTTTGCGGCGGACAAGGCCGGTCACGTGGTACTGCATGGCGGCAAGACCGTGCTGTTCAACGATGGTTCCGGAAAGGTGGAGAGCTTCGAGACCTCTGCTCTGGCCGCCGCCGTGGAGGATGGAAAGCTTCCTTCGACCGACGTCTACACCACGCCCGAGGCGCATCACGGCGTGGCCGTGGAACTTGAAGATGGCAAGCTGCTGGTGACCTTGGGCAACGAGGAGAACCGTTCCGGAATCGCCGTCCTCTCCGAAGGCAAAGGCCAGGACCGCAAGGAAGTACTGCGCAACGAAGAATGCCCCGGCGTTCACGGCGAGGCAGTAGCCGCAGGCGAGGCCGTAGTGGTCGGATGCGAAAACGGAATGCTGATTTACAAGGACGGCGCCATCACCAAGGTGGCCAGCCCTGACGCCTACGGGCGGATGGGGAACCAGGCGGGTTCAGAAAAGTCGCCCGTCATTCTCGGTGACTACAAAGTGGATAAGGCCGCCGAGCTCGAGCGGCCTACCCGGATCTCGCTGGTCAACACCGAAGCCGCCACGTTGAAGCTGGTGGACACCGGGGCCAGCTACTCCTTCCGTTCGTTGGGTCGCGGACCTTCGGGTGAAGCGCTGGTGCTCGGCACTGACGGTGGATTGCGGGTGATTGATCCGATCTCCGGAGCGATCACCTCCACCATCCCGGTGGTGGGCGCGTGGGAGGAGTCCGCAACCTGGCAGGACCCGCGTCCCACGCTCTTCGTTCAAGGCTCGACGGCGTTCGTCACCGAACCGGCCACCAGCACCATTCACGCGGTGGACCTGAAGGCGGGCAAAGTGAAGAAGTCGGCCCAGCTGGAGCATGTGCCGAACGAGCTGACCGGGGTCACGGGCTAGAACCTTCTCTCACATCCCACTGCTTAAACGCCGACGGTCTCTCACTTTCCTGAAGGAAGTGAGAGAGCGTCGGTGTTTTGGGGCTGTTATGTGAGAGAGCGTCGGGGGTGGGGTGGCTAGGCCAGGACGCGGAGCTTGGAGCCGGAGCGGCCAAAGAGAGCGGCGTCGGCGGAGATCCTGCCGGCACCTGCCAGAGCGAGGGCCAAGGCAGCGCCCGCGAAGAGCAGAACCAGTTCGTATCCGCCGTTACCAACAAAGACGCCGGCCGGGGCGTGCACCAGGAACAGTGCTCCGAGCATGTTGACGGCCAGGAGCGCGGCGAACACGCGGGTCAGGAAGCCAATGATCAGCGCGATGCCGCCCACCAACTCAAGGGTTGCCACGACTGGGGCTACTGCGGAAGCGCCTGGCACGCCCATCTGGGCGAACGATGCCTGTGTGCCGGCGATGGTGAATTCGTTGAACTTCTGCCAACCGTGCGCGGCGAAGAGAAATCCTGCAATGACGCGCAGGATGGTCAGGACTGTGGTGGTCAAGCTGGTCTTGTTCATACCGTCAACCCTTCCGAAAATAGGTTGAAGTGTCAACTAATTGAGGCTTTCTATGACCAAAGCCTCAGCTGCCCGGCGTGAGCCCCCGCCTCCGGCGCGGTTTCGCCTGAAGCCACGGCTGCAGCAGCCGGGTGGTGATCGGCAGGAAGATGTACGTCATCAGCGGCGTGAGGATCACGATGTTAAGGAGCACCGCGAACACCAGCGGCCAATCCTGCGTCAAGGGGTGCAGCAGGAAATTGGCCAACAGGCTGAGCGGGAAAAACGGCAGAAAGATGCTGATGGCCTGCTTCCAACGCGGAGGAACCACAGTTTCGGGCACAACCACGGAGACGTCGCCGGGGCGAGAGAACCAACCCTCAATCCCCGTGTGCCGCTCCACCCGGGTGGTCTCCATCATGTCCCTGGCGCTGTCGATCCACCAGCGGCGTTCCTCCGAGTCCTCCCACCCCTGCAACGAATCGGCATCGGCGAAACGGTAAAGCATGTGCCACTCCGTGGAATCCACCCCATTGCGAACCCAGCCCGACCCCAAATATCCCGGCCACTCGCGGGCAAGCTCCTGGCCGGCGTGGGCCCACGCGTTGGCTTGGCGGGTGTAGCCCGGAAGGATAGTGCGGGCGACGGAAACGGTAACGGGATGCTCGTGTGACACGGCCCAAATGTACCCGGCCAGCGGCGGACTAGGCTTGTTTAGTGCCTCAAACCACAACCGCTCCCACCCGCTCCAACGCCCGCGAGATCCTGCGCCTGGCCGTCCCCGCCTTCGGTGCGCTCATTGCCGAGCCGCTGTTCCTGTTGGCTGACTCCGCCATAGTGGGGCACCTGGGCGTCGACCAGCTGGCAGGTGTCGGCCTCGCATCCACCATCCTGCACACCGCCGTAGGGCTCATGGTCTTCCTGGCGTATTCAACGACGCCGGCGGTGGCCCGGGCGATCGGCGACGGCAAATTGGGGAAGGCATTGGCAGCAGGGCGCGACGGCGTGTGGCTGGCACTGCTGCTGGGGCTGGCGCTCGCCGTGGCTGGTTTTGTTGCGGCCGAGCCGCTGGTTGGCTCCATGGGAGCCACTGGAGAGGTTCGCCAGTTCGCCGTCGATTACCTGCGATGGTCCATGCCTGGCCTGGCCGCGATGCTCCTCATCTTCGCCGGTACCGGCGTGCTCCGTGGATTGCAGGACACCCGGACACCGCTGGTGGTGGCTACCGCAGGCTTCGCCGTGAACATCGTCCTCAACGTGTTCTTCGTGTACGGACTGAATATGTCCGTGGCTGGCTCCGCGATCGGCACGAGCATCGCACAATGGGCCATGGCCGCCGTCTACTTGGTGATGGTCAGCCGGAACGCGCGGCAACACGGGGTGTCCCTTAAGCCCAACTGGCATGGCATCCGGGCCATGACCAAAGTGGGTTCGTGGCTCATGCTGCGTACGCTGAGTCTCCGCCTGGCCATCCTCGCAACTGTCCTGGTGGTGACTGCCCAGGGCGCAGTGAACCTGGCGGCACACCAGTTGGCCATGACCATTTTCTCCTTCCTGGCCTTTGCCCTGGACGCCCTGGCGATCGCCGCACAGGCCCTGATCGGCAAGGAACTGGGCGCCCGGAACGCCCAACGCGTCCGTGAACTCACCCGCACCATGATCCGCTGGGGCCTCGGGTTCGGTGTGATCACCGGCGCACTCTTGGCCATTGCGGCTCCGTGGGCCGGATACCTCTTCACGTCCGACGCCGGCGTTCGCTCCGCCCTCACCGTCGCCCTGTGGGTCCTAGCGGTGGGACAACCGCTGGCAGGTTACGTCTTCGTCCTTGACGGAGTGCTTATCGGTGCTGGCGACGCGCGCTATTTGGCGATTGCCGGCGTCGTTAATCTGGTGGTCTATTTGCCGTTGCTGGTGGCGATTCACCAGATAAAGCCCGACGGCGAGGCGGGGCTCCTTTGGTTGTGGGCCGCGTTTGCGCTGGGCTACATGCTGGCCCGCGGCGTGACTTTGGGGCTGCGCGCGCGGACCGATCGGTGGATGGTGCTGGGTTCGCACTAAACTGGACGGGTGACTCTCCCTGCGACTCCTGCCCAGACTCCATCTGCCACCGAGGCCGGACTCTGGAAACCCGTGCTCATCCGTGCGACGGTTGCCCTGGTGTTCGGCGCAGTGACCATCTTCTGGGCTGCTCCATCGGTGCACGTCCTGGCCTGGGCCGTGGGGCTGTATTTGTTGGCGACCGCAGCGGCAGTGTGGATGTCCCGCGCTTTGCCCGTTGCCGTTCCGTTGGTGGTTGCGCTGGGAGGTGTTGGCGCTTTGGTCACACAGTCTGACGCGGGCGTTGCGCTGTCGGCCATGCTGGCGCTGCTGGTGCTGGGACTCCTGGAGTTCGTCCATGGCCTCCGGAAGCGGGATGCGTTGGCGCGCGACTGGGTTGTGTCCGGCGTCATTGCCGTGGGCACTGCGGTGCTGCTGCCGTTCTTCACGTCACTGGGCGCCCATGCGCTGTTGGGCGTAGCTGGCGGCGGGGCCATCATTTCCGGTGTGCTGTGGATTCTCTCCGGGCTGACGCTGCGGCACGAAGCCAATACCGCTGCGGGCGGTTCGGCCCGGGCTGCTGCTCCCGGCGCTTCGCCCGAGGCCGTAAACTAGTAGCTGGACGTTCTACTCGTTGTAGAACTTTTGCTGACCGGCGGGGACTAACCGCCATCATTGGAGGAATGACCGTGGCAGACCAGACGCAGGGAGAACCGCGCAAGATGCGGACCTCGGTCAAGGGACCCCTCATGTTCTCCGCATTCTTTGCAGTGCTGGCATTCGTTGCCGTGCTGATCTTCGCGTCCGGCGGCAGCGCAAAGGCCCCGCGTTTCGACCTCGCCTTCACAGGCGCAGGCATCGCGTTCATCGTGAGCCTCGTCGTGGCAGCCATGCTCTCCATGAGCCACAAAGAGAACGCCGACCACCTCGGCAAGGGTTCCGGCGTCAACCTCAGCTCCAAGCGTCCCGGCCACGGCGGCGCGGCTGCTCCGGGCGACGGGCCTGAAACGCCCGACGCCGGCCGCTAACCTTCCGCCGCTTCCTCACCACGGGTGGGCCGCGCCTTACGGGGCTGGGTGACCACCACTATGAGCACCGCTGTGCCGACGAGTGCCAGTGCCCACCAAGGGAATCCCGGGTCCATAGCTTGACTGGGAAGTGCGTGGGCGGATCCGGCGGCTGGGGCGTCAACGCGCTCGCCACGCACCAGGAGTCTGTGGCTGTTGACCCCTGTGGGCGTGCATGTCACCAGAGTGACGTAATCCTTGTCCTGGACTTTGCGGAGATCGTCCGTTTCCTCCGGCAGTACGGTCTTGATCTGATCGACCTTGTAATAGAACGATTCGCCAAGCACCGTTACGGAGAAGACATCGCCTTGGCGTACTTGGTCCAGGTCATCGAAGAGCGTCGCGTTAACGAAGCCTGAGTGGGCAGTCAGCACGCTGTGGGTCCCCGTTCCGCCAACCGGCAGGCCGGAACCGAAAAGATGCCCGGCACCTTTGGACAGCGTTTCATCATCGGTGCCGTGAAAGATGGGCAGGTCCGAGTGGATGGAGGGGATGCTGATGCGTCCCATCATTCCGCCGGGTCCGACGTCGAGTATTTTTTTGTAAGCGTCCGAGCCGGCCCCGACGACGGTTTTCTCGCCTCGGTTGTTCAACGAGTACGGGTCGCGAAGCGGCCCGGATGGCAGCTCCTTGTTGAACTGCCGGGCCTCGTCCAGAAGTGTTTTTTGGGCCGACGGAGAGAGATTCTCCACGGTGTCCACATAGCCACTGATCTCTGTGGCATGAACCCGGTCGGAGAACCATGCGGCGGCGGTGGGGTACAGCATCACTCCAACGCCCAGGATGGCGACGACGACGATGATGATGCGTTGGACGCTCCATCCGGCGCGGATGTTTCGCTGGGGCCGCAGCTTGGAGTCTTGGTGCTTTGACATGAGAGTCCTGGGGGATTTGTGCTCTGGGGGAGCAAAGCGGGGAAGAGCGCGTGTTCGGCGATCTTCCCCGCTTTGGTGTTCAGGTTGCGAACCCTTGCAGGTTGGCGGTGACTAGCTGTTGGTGCTGCGGCGTGAACGGACCAACAGGAGTCCGGCGCCGGTTACCAGGAGTGCGCCTGCTGCGTACAACAGGCCGGTTCCCACACCACCGGTGAGCGGCAATTCGAAGCCACCGTTGGAGGGGATGTTCTTGACCTCCAGGTCAACACCCACCGTGGTGCTGGCCGAGTTGATCAGGAAGGAGATCGGCTCTGCGAGCAGCTCGTAGCCTTCCGGAGCGGTGGTTTCCACCAGGTAGTACGTGCGGTAATCGGCGGAGCCGGGCAGTACTGCAGCGCCGTTCGCCCAGTCGGAGTAGCGCAGGCCGGAGATGGTGAGGGTGCCATCGGCAGCAACGGTGAAGGTGCTCTGACCGTTGATGACAATAGCGTTGGTTCCGGCCAGGGCATCAGCCTGGTTGGTGTAGACCGAGAAGGAAGCGCCGGCAAGGGCAGCGCCGTTCTCGTTGGTCTTCAGGAGCGTCATCTCGCCCCACTTGGTGACAACCGGGGGAGTGATGATGGGGCCGCCGGGCTGGCCGGGAACGGTGGTGAAGCTGCCCAGGTTCGGGTAAACCATGGCGTCGTTCTCGATTTCGCCGATGGTGTTGACGGCGGTGTTTACAACAACCTGTACCTTGGTGTCGTTGTTGGCAGCCAGCACTGCGAGGCCTGCGGGGGTGAAGACGATGGAGACCGTGTTGGTGGCAGCATCGAAGGCAACCGTGTAGTGGGTGCCTTCGGTGATGACCGTGCCATTAACTAGTGTGGCGCTGGCATCAAGGTAGGTCAGCTTGTCGTCCAGCTGGTCCACGATCTTGTAGCCGTCAATGACTGCTTCGTTCGGGATGTCACCGGTGATGGTGAAGTCGATCTGATCGCCGAGCTTGACGTCGGGAGCATCCGTGACGGTCTTCTCTGCACCCGTGATGGAGTTCTTGGGGTACACATGGACGTTGTAGAGCCAGTTGTCCTTGTTATCCGGGTCAGTCAACGGCACTGAAACCAGGAACGGAGCTGACGGGGTCACGCCGGCCGGGTAGTTGGTTTCCGTTACCAGGTACAGGCCGACGGGGAGGTTGCCGAACGCTGCGGTGCCCGCGGCGTCGGTGACCTGGGCAGTGCCGGATCCCAGAGTGAACCCTGCACCTGTTATGGATCCTGCGGGATCGGCGGGGGAGAAGACGCTGCTCAGGTTGTGGGCAGCGTCCCAGCCGGCATTCGTGGACAGGTCGATGGCGTTGACCTGCTGAATGGTGAATTCGATGCCGGCCAAAGCGGTCAGTCCCGTGGTGTCCACGGCCGTGCCATTGTTGGGCAGTCCGGTGGGGGTGTCCGGGCGTTCGAACTTGTGGACCGTGATGGAACCGATCTGGTCCGCGTCCACCAGCGGGGCTGCCGAGGCCGGGGCGGCGGAGAAGGACATTGCCAGTACCGCACCGGCAATGGTGGTGGCGGCGGCCTTCCAAAGGCGCCGGGAGCTTTGATTACTCACTTTTTCCTCTTTCATGGGTGATGATGCGATGCTCGGGAGCGAACATTTTCTGGGGTTGGACCTGCCGCTTTTGCTGCAGGCGGGGAATGACGTTTTATGGGTGGTTTCGGGTGCGTCGTCCATTGCCTGACGCGAGGACCATGGCAATGAGAAGCAATGACGTTCCAGCGGCTGCAAACGGCCACCAGCCGATGCCGCCGGATTCAGGCATCTTCAGCGCAGGGACGTCGCGGACGGTGACCAGGAAGATACCGTTTCCATCGGCGTCGCTCGTTGTCACGACTCCGCCGCCGCTTCCTTGGCCAATGGTCACGGCACCGTTGGCGGCAACGGTGAATTGCACGGCTTCGGCCAGCAGGTTGAAGCCATCCGGAGCTGTGGTCTCTTCGAGCCAGTACACGCCCGGCTGAATGCCCTCGAGTTGGAACTGTCCGGTCTGGGACGGAACGGGAGCCACGGTGAAGCTGGTGTTGACTGCGCCCGGCGCTCCGGCTGCGTCATTGTGGATGGCCCAAGTGGATCCCGCCATGGGAACCCATTCGTCGTCGGACGATTCGCCGAGTTTTTCGATGAGGATCTTGGCCGGTGTCAGGTGGGTGGTAGAGCATTCCGGTGCCAGCGGTGTGGTGCTGGTTGCGCAGCGGACGGGTGTGACGCTGCCGGCGCCAGTGGCGACGTTGACCAGTTGAGCACTCCAAGCGTCCGCCTTGACGGTGACTTTGTAGCTGAGCACTGCGGTTTGTCCGGCCGGAAGAGTGAACTGCTGGGTAGTCAGCGTGGTGGACGGTGCCACGGGATTCGCGACGGCGACCGGCGCTGCGGAGCCGATGGTGAGGACTGCGGATCCGGGGACGAACGTGGCCTGATCCAGGACGTCTGCGAGGTTGTCCGTGAGGACGACGTTATTGATCTGGCCGCGGTTGCTGGTGGCGGTAACGGTGTACGTGATGGTGTCGCCGGGTTTCACCCATTGGCCGTTTGACGGCTGGGTGCCCACTGAGGCCGACTTGGCGATGGTCCATTGGGGCTCCACGGGCGTATTTACCGTTGCGGAACATCCAACCCCGGGCAAAGGCGGGCAGGCAGGATCAACGGTGGGAACCATGGTGGTTGATCCGGGAACCGGAACGGGCCCACCGCCTGGCATGTTGGGAACAGCTGTTTGGGCTGGAGGCGTGACTTTGGCCGTGTTGGTAATGATTCCGGTGGTGCCCGGTGCCACCGTGCCCTTGATGGTGTACGTCAGGGTTCCGCCCACGTTGATTCTTACGGTGCCGGAAATGCTGCCGGTGCCGGTGGGAGCGTTACAGGCGGTGGGTCCGGCCGGGGGCAGATTTGAGGTTCCCGCAACCGTAACCGCACAGGTCCAGGTTGCACCTGTGATGGATGAGGGCAGGGGGTCGGTGAATACGGCGTTGACAGCATCGCTGGGTCCGTTGTTGTGGACCACAACTGTGTACGTGATCGGCTGGCCCGGGACGTAAGCGGCAATGTTGGCACTCTTGGTGATGGACAGGTCCACCACCGGACGGACGGTCAAAGGCGCCGTTCCGGGAGAGTAAAGCCCCGTGATGGTGGGGAAGTTGTTGGTGCAGTTGGGAATGGCCGTGCCGTCGTTGGCCAAGCACCCTGAGTTGTTGTAAATACCGGGGGTGTTGCTGGTGACGGTTACCGTGATGGTGCACGAGGCACTGCCCTGCGCGAGGTTCCCGGTGACGTCCACCGTACGGCCTGAGACAGTGCCCGCTGTACGGACGCATGTGCCACCGAGTGGGCCGACCGCAGTAAGGCCAGTGGGCAGGGTGTCAACGAAGTGCCAGCCATTCTTGGCCATCAGGTCGCTGGTGTTGGTGACGGTGTAGGTCAAGGTGGTGTTCTGACCCTGGAAGATGCTGGTGGGGCTGAATGCCTTATCCAGCTGTGGCGTAACGTCAACCAGCTGGGGAAGGTCGAATCCGACGTCGTTGCCGGTGCCGGTGGCCTGCAAATTCCTTACCCGGATACCCAGCGTAGGGGTGGTGCCGGTCAGCGGGACCTGGATGGCTCCCGACTGGAGCTTTGCCACGCTGTAGTCGGTATTGCCGTAATTGAAGACTTGCCGGCTGGGATCAGCGCAGGGGTCCAGGTTTGAACCGACCACCGTTGCTACGCCATTAATGAGGATGGAGAATTCCTGGCGGGCGTGGTTGGAGAAGCAGTTGGTTTCCCCGAAGATGCCCGAAATCGCGTAGTAATGGCCAGCGATGGTGGGAATCGTGTTCTTGGTGGTTTGGAGCTGAAGCCCCGCCGGTTGGACTCCGTTGGAAGTGTTGGTGTACTCGCTGAGGATCTGGTTTTGAGCGGCCTGAGCGTCGGTCATACCCTGGTATTTGCCCATGACATAGGCCATGTCGCGAAGAAAATTGATGGCATTGTTGCGGTCGCATTGATCGTTGTTGGTGATGACGCCGCCGTTGGCCGGCAACGGAGTGCTCTGCCGTACGATCCAGCCGTTGCAGGCGCCGTAACCGGGAAGCCAGGCTGCATCTGCCGTGTACTGCTCGTTCTGTGCAGCCGCGCCGCCCGTGTATGAAGTCAATGGGATGGGAGCAGTGGCAGCGCTGATGTTGGAGAAGTCTTCGCTGTAGACCAAGGTGCCAGGCTGGGTGACTCCGGGGGAGCCGGGCAGTGCGCTCACGGGCGTGGGAGCGTTGACTACTCCATAAGCTGACATTCCTACTACTACGAGAAGAACGCTCGCAATGAGCGCGAGCAGAGTCCGGCCCTTGCCTTCACCCCGCCCGTCTTGATCGTGGGCACGTTTGTGCTCAAACTTCTGCCGCATGGAGTCCCTTTTCCTAATGCCATGGCCAATCAACCCTCTGGAGGGCCGCCCCTTTATTTCTTACTGAGGAGTAAGTACGGCATGACGGAAAATCATGATGCGGAAATGAATGTGACCCTGGTCACATTTGAAAAAAGGGATGCGAAAGTACCACTGCCGCGCAATAGCGGGGTCAATAGCCGGACTGTCACGTCCAGCGCTGCGGCTGGGAAGTGGCGCCCACTCCCATGAAAAGCCGGGTGCGACCATCAGGTGGATGACCGTATAGACGCGCGGCCGCAGTTATGCCGGCATCACACGCCCTCGGCGGCTTTTCTTGCCCGGTATGCCGCGACGTGGGCGCGGTTGGCGCAGTTGCCGGTGTCGCAGTAGAGCTTGGAGCGGTTGCGGCTGAGATCCAGGACGGCGGCATCGCAGTCCTCCGCAGCGCATACGCGCATGCGATCCATTTCCTTGCTTCGGACGACGTCGATGATGGCCATAGCAGCTTCGGTGCCCATCCGATCTGCCAGCGGCGCTTCCGGGGTTGTGGCGTGGAGGTGCCAGTCCCAGTGGTCATGTTTGACGAGCTGGGGGAGTGCTTTTGCGTCGGCGAGCAGCTTGTTGACGGACTTTGCCGCCGTGTCCTCATCGGCGCTCCACAGGGCTGCCAGTTCGCGACGCAAGTGCTTGATGCTATCCAACTCCGCCGGCGTATGGACCCGCGAGCCTGTGAACTCTTCGGCGTCCAGGAAGGCGTTGAGGTCCTGCACGGTGACCAGCGCTTCCTCTCCGTTGGCGGCGGTGTTGATGAGATTAACGACGCTACGGAGGGCTACCTCGGTGTCAGGCGCAAAAAGCACTTTGACTCCTTACATGTTTCGGGAGTACTGTCATGACCATAAGCCCACTTTACTCCTGACAGGAGGCTGCTGTGTCAGCTCCAACGACGAAGGCTGATGCAAAGAGTTTCCTGGCATCAGGACTCGGCATCGCACTCTTTTCCTCGGCTGTTTTCGGCACGTCCGGCTCGTTTGCCAAATCAATGCTGGAAACCGGCTGGTCACCCGGCGCCGCAGTTGCCGTGCGCCTCACCGGTGCCGCGCTCATCCTGGTGATTCCCGCCGTCGTGGTTCTACGTGGCCGTTGGCACCAACTCAAGGACAACTGGCTGACCATCCTGCTGTTCGGTCTCATCGGCGTAGCAGGTTGCCAGCTCTTCTACTTCAACGCCGTTGCCCGCCTCTCCGTAGGCGTAGCCCTGCTGCTTGAGTACCTGGCTCCGGTGATGATTGTGCTGTGGCTCTGGATTGCCAGCCGACGCCGGCCCCGCGCGCTCACCGCTGCCGGCGCGCTGTTGTCCCTGGGCGGCCTGGTTCTGGTGCTTGATCTGACAGGTGCCGTGAAGGTGGACTTGGTTGGCGTTCTGTGGGGCATGGCCGCAGCCGTGTGCCTGGTCATCTACTTCTTCATCACCGCGAAAGAGAACGACACCCTCCCGCCACTGGTGCTCGCTTCAGGGGGCCTCCTCGTGGGAGCGCTGGTGATGTGGCTCGTAGGCCTGGTGGGATTGCTGCCCATGACGTTCAGCACCGCCGACACAACGCTGGGGCCGTGGACCACCCCCTGGTGGGTTTCCGCCGTGGGGCTCATCATTCTGGCCACGGTACTCGCGTACGTTACCGGCATCATGGCTGCCCGCAGCCTGGGGTCCAAGGTGGCCTCGTTCGTGTCCCTGACCGAGGTGC
Source organism: Arthrobacter sp. StoSoilB22 (assembly GCF_019977315.1). Taxonomy (NCBI): domain Bacteria; kingdom Bacillati; phylum Actinomycetota; class Actinomycetes; order Micrococcales; family Micrococcaceae; genus Arthrobacter; species Arthrobacter sp. StoSoilB22. The sequence goes on along the minus strand of NZ_AP024652.1, from coordinate 4,424,180 downwards.
TTTTTGCCGTGATCTGGGCCTGGCTGCTTTTGGGCGAACTCCCGGGGACGATCCAGCTGCTGGGAGGGCTCCTCATTGTGGGTGGTGTGGTCCTGGTACGCGTCGATGAGCTGCGTGGAGATCGGCGGGCAGCTCAGGAAGTAGCCCGGGTCCTGGATCACCCGAACGATGTTGAACCGGTCCCCTCCGTGAACGTCACCGGGAAATAGGCTTTAACAAGAGAATGCCCGGACGCTGTGCGTCCGGGCATTCTTCCCAACTGTCTTAGTTGGAGGCCTGCTGCTGCTGCTCAGCGTTCTTCTGAGCGCGATCGCCGGCTTCGCGAAGTGCGTCGGCAACCTTCTTCAGGTTCGAAGCGTGCTGGCTGTCCCACTCGCCGCGGAACTTGTCAGCGTCCGGGCCCTTCCAGTCGGTGCCGTCAAGTGCGCCCTTGAGCTGTGAACGCTGCTGCTCGATGTTCTCAGCACCAGCCTTCAGCTTGTTACCGAGCTGACGAAGCTGATCAACATCTGCACCCCAAATAGCCATGAGATTCTCCTTCATTTTTCGGACCCGAGCTCTTCGGCATCCCCAGCGGCCTCCGGCTCATCCGGAAGATCCAATAACTAAAACCTATCCCGGGAATGCAAAAACCGTCGATGGGCACCCCTCCCCATGTAGCACTGCCCATAGTTAGCATGGGGTTATGTGCCGCAATATCAGGACCCTGCATAACTTCGAACCGCACGCCACGAGCGCCGAAGTGGAGGCCGCTGCCCTGCAATACGTGCGCAAAATCAGCGGATCCACCAAGCCCTCCAAGGCCAACGAGGAAGCCTTCGCGGAGGCCGTCCACGAGATCGCGCATATTACGCAGCATCTCCTTGACTCCCTGGTGAGCCATGCGCCGGCGAAGAATCGCGACGAGGAAGCCGCCAAGGCGAAGGCCCGGGCCGCCGTCCGGTTTGGGGCTGCCTAGCCGCAGCTCGAGCCGCAAGGCAGTGGTGGGTGACCAGACGTTCCTGAACACCCACAACTGCCCAGTTGGTTGGGTCTACTTCCCGAACGAGCGCAGCCTCAGCGAGTTGGCAACCACCAGCACAGAGCTGGCCGCCATTGCCGCGCCGGCGATCATCGGATTCAGGAACCCAAGTGCTGCCACCGGGATGCCAATCGCGTTGTAGAAGAACGCCCAGAACAAGTTGGTCTTGATGGTGGACAGGGTCTTGCGCGATAGTTCAATCGCCTGCACCAGCTGACCAAGATCACTGCCCATGACCGTCAAGTCCGAGGCTTCGATGGCAACATCGGTCCCCGATCCCATTGCTATACCAAGGTCCGATTGGGCCAGGGCTGCGGCATCGTTCACGCCGTCACCGGCCATGGCAACAGTGGCCCCGGAAGCCTGCAGCTTCCGAACCGCCTCAACTTTGCCCTCCGGAAGTACGCCGGCGAAGACATCTTCCGGTGAAATTCCGACGGCGGCAGCCACTTGGGCGGCCACTGCGGCATTGTCGCCGGTCAGCAGGATGGGACGGATGCCCAAGTCCTTCAACTTCTGGATTGCTGCTGCCGAGCCGGGCTTGATGGTGTCCCGCAGGCTCACGATCCCTGCAGCCTCACCGTCCACTGCAACCCAGATGGCTGTGGCACCACCGTTTTCCTCTGCCGCCAGGGCCTCGCGTTGGCTTGAATCGAGCGGAATGCCGTTCTCCTCCAACCAGCCGGAACGTCCGACAACTACGGTCTTGGAGACTCCGTCAAGTGAGACGGTGCCCCTTACACCGCCGCCCGGAGCGGAACTGAAGCCTTCGACACCCGGGAGGGTCCCGGCGTCGGGCATCGCATCCTCGGCGGCGGCCGCAATGGCGTGCGCGATCGGATGCTCGGAGGCCGATTCGACAGCCCCAGCCAGGGTCAGAACGGCTGCCGGAGCGTAGCCGTTCAGGCCAACCGTGTGGTCCACGGCGAGCTTCCCGCTGGTGACAGTACCCGTCTTGTCCAGCAAGATGGTGTCCACGTGGCGGGTGTCCTCAAGAACCTGTGGGCCCTTAATGAGGATGCCCAGTTGAGCTCCGCGTCCCGTCCCCGTCAGCAGCCCCACCGGAGTTGCCAGGCCCAGGGCGCAGGGGCACGCGATCACCAGAACCGCAACGGCTGCGGTGAAGGCTGCGTTGAGGTCGCCCGAGAAGAACAGCCATACAAGGAACGTGATCAGGGCGATGATCAGCACAATTGGAACGAAGACAGAGCTGATCCTGTCAGCGAGCCGTGCAATGGGCGCCTTTCCTGTCTGCGCTTGGCTGACCAGCCGGCCCATCTGAGCGAGGGTCGTGTCCGATCCCACGCGGGTGGCGCGGACCAAGAGCCGACCGGAAGTGTTGATGGTAGCGCCCGTCACCAGACTGCCCGGCCCAACCTCCACCGGCACCGATTCTCCGGTGACCAGCGAGGCGTCGACGGCGGACGCGCCGTCCGTGACCACGCCGTCGGTGGCGATCTTCTCACCAGGGCGGACGACGATGACGTCCCCCACAAGGAGTTGATCCGCCGGGATCTTCTCCTCAACGCCGTCCACAAGGATGGTTGCGTCCTTGGCGCCAAGGTTCAGCAGCGCTTTGAGCGCGTTACCGGCCTTGGCCTTGGCGTTCGCTTCAAGGTAGCGGCCCAGAAGCAGGAAAGTTGTGACTACGGCAGCCACCTCAAAGTAGAGGCCTCCGCCGGACATGCTTTCCATGCCGGGGTGTTCCGTCATACGGGGATCGGCGAACAGTTGCCACGCCGAGTAAAGGTACGCGGCAATCACACCGATGGAGACGAGGGTATCCATGGTGGAAGCGAGATGCCGGGCATTGACGGCCGCTGCACGGTGGAAAGGCCAGGCCGCCCAGCTCACCACAGGCAAGGCGAGTACCGCGGCAACCCATCCCCAGTTGGCGAACTGGAGGGCGGGAATCATGGAGATCGCGAAGACCGGCACGGTCAGAATGGCAGCGGCGATCAAGCGTGGGCGGAGCGTGGAGGCGGCGGGGCCGTGAGCCATGTGGTTCTCGTGATCCATATGCGCGGCGCCGCTGGCGCCATGCTCGGCATGCTCCGTGAGCGCGGCAACGCCGGCGCCATGCTCGGCATGCTCGGTCGTGCCTCCCTTAGACGCATGCTGCCGCATGCCGCCGGCGTCGCCGCCATGCTCGCGTTCAGGTCCGGCAGGCTCAAGCACATCATCGCCGTGTTCGTGGGTGTGATGAGGGGGAGTGTGTCCGGGGATTTCTCGGGGGTTTGGAGCTGGGGTGTGGCGGATGGTGGCTTTGTAACCCGTCGCGTTGACGGTGTCCACGATTTGCTGGTCTGTCACGGTTGCCGGGACTGTGACGTGGGCTGATTCGAGGGGCAGGTTGACGCTGGCCTCCACACCCTCGAGTTTGCCCAGTTTTCGTTCCACTCGATTGACGCACGAGGCGCAGGTCATGCCCTCGATGCCCAGTTCGATGACCCTTTGTGCGGGTTGGTTGAAAGTCTCCTGGCTACTCAAGAGGACTCCTAAGCTTCGTTGGCTACCACCAGGTAGCCGGCTTCTGCCACGGCCTCGCCGATTTCGGACGGCGAAAGCTCCTTGGTTGATGTGATGGTCACGGTTGACAGGCCGCCGGGATTTAGGTCCACTGCAACGTTTTCGACACCGTTGAGTGACTCGAGTTCTTCGCTCACGCTGGAGACGCAGTGACCGCACGTCATGCCGGAAACGTTGACGTTGGTGTGGATGCTCTGGCTCATGGGGGTCTCCTTGGTGATGAGTTGAATAGTGTGGTGCTTAGTGGCTGAATTACCGCAGCAGGCGCCCGATGGCATCGGTGGCCTCCTTCACTTTGGCGTCGATCTGTTCGGCGCGGGTTTCGGGGTCGGGCTCGGAGGCGGCCCCCACGACGCAGTGGCCGATGTGCTCCTCAACGAGTCCCAGGCTGACGGCGTGAAGGGCCTTGGTGGCGGCGGCTATCTGGGTCAGGATGTCGATGCAGTATTTGTCATCCTCCACCATGCGCGCAATCCCGCGGACCTGGCCCTCAATCCGTTTCAGGCGTTTGAGGTAGGCGTCCTTATTGCTGGTGTACCCGTGGGGAGCGGCGTGCTCCAGGTCCACCTCGATGATGGGTGCATTGGGGTGGCTCATGCTCAGGTCTGGCGTGCTCATGCCTTGAAACTATACCCGCAGGGGGTATTGAGTCAAGTACCCCCTGGGGGTATTGCCCGAAAAATAGCAGCTACTCCCCCGCCGAGCCGCGACGAGACCGGCTTTCCGAGCGCACCAAGGCTGGCATGGCGGCTGCAGCTGCTAACGGACGCAAAGCAGGACGCCGGGAAATCACGACAGACCACGAGAAGGTCAAGAGAGCACATGAACTGAAAGCCCGGGGCCTCAAGCCATCGGATATCGGAAAGATCATCGGAGCCAGCCGCGCCACCGTCTACCGATACCTCGGTATGGATTCCTGAGCCACAGAGGTAACTGTCCCGGAAGTTGTCTTTGTGACTGCTGTCCACGGCAGATGATTTGGAACAACATCTGGGACGGAAATATTACGCGAAGGCCGACTGCTGGTTGTCAGTTGTAGAAGTCCTCTGCACGAATGATCAAAGTGCCGTGCACAGGCCTCCTTCCGTCCGGCGGGATGCTTCACCGGACCGCCGTGAGGCTCGGCTCCTATAGGCCGAAGCTGACCACAACTTTGCCACGGCAGTCGCTAGTGGGTCAGTAGGAGTTTGCGGATGCAGTCACGTAGATCTGTGAGCAGTTCGTTATCGGGATTGCTGCGGGCGAGAGCTGCCAAGCCGCGGCAGGCCAGACCTGCGTCGGTGAGTTCACCGCTGACCAGAAAATCCATGAGTTCCGAGATGGGAAGAAGGCGGACCTCTCCGGATTCAGACTCGTCCCAGGCCGCGTCAAATCTTTCCGATGCGTTGGCGGCTATTACAAGATGTTTGCGTCGTGACGAGTTCGCAGCCCACCACTCTGAGCCAGCGTAGAAGGTTGATTCTGAGTGGTAGCCGGTTTCTTCTCGTAGCTCTCGAAGAGCTGCATCCGCGGGTTGCTCGTCGGCGTTGAGGTATCCGCCGGGGAGTTCCAGTAGTGCTTTCTCGGGCCCCACACGGAACTGTTCGAAAAGGACGACGTGACTTGCTGCAGGAGTGAAGGCAAGGGTCGCCGCAGAGTCGCGACTGGCAATGACATCCCAGTCGGTCACCGCTCCATTTGGTTCTTCATAGGTTTCACGGTTGATCGTCACGAAGCCTTTGTAGGCGGTGGTCGTTCGGACCTTCTTCCAAGTGTCGATGACAGACACAGTTCTCCTTCTCTGTGGAGGACCAATCCAAGTACCAGCCCACGATAAGCGGCCTCAACACGTCGCTGACACTTCCGGCCCGACAGTGTCCCGTAGCGTGATTTCTAGCGAGCGGGAAGGCGCGAGTACATGTACATGTCCTTGCGCTGGCCGCCAATCTCCAGCCAGCTCCTCATCGTCCCTTCCCGTACGAACCCGCTGCGCTCGGCTGCGCGCCAGGAGCCCTCATTCCAAGGCTCGACGTAGAGTTCCAATCGATGAATCCCGGGTTGCGCAAGACCCCAGGCGGCGAGGGCACCTAAAGCAGAGGAAGCAGCTCCATTCCCCCGATGACTTGGCGCCACCCAATAGCCAATGCTCGCCCGGCCTTGGCTGAGGTTCTTCAGCCACAGCCCGATTTGGCCAACCGCCTGATCAGAGGAGGCATCAGCAATAGCGAAGGAGTACCCGGTGCCATCAACTAAGCGTTGGTGCTGTCTTTCGATGAAGGCCAGAGCTGACTGGCGTGAACCGCTGGCGGGAACTGTCGTGATGGCAGGAATGAGTGGATCGCTCGAGGCTTCCTGGATCACAGGAACATCGGCTGCCGTAAATGGGCGGAGCCTGTAAGGGGGCGTAACGAGTACAGGCTGCTCCAGGGGCGAACTGCGTCGGCGTGTAGCAGAACACGGGCCCGAGCTCATTGAACCAGCTTAGTGGGGAACCGGCATGGTTAGGACGACCTCGTTGCAGCCAGGGCCTACGTACTCAGGGCATCGCCGGAGGGTCGATGTCAGCTCGTGCGGCCCGGACAATATCCTGGGCGTCGGTGATGTCGGACGGCTCCGGAGCAGGTGCGAACAGGGCCACGGGTGGCTTCGCTGCACTGCAGTCCTGTTGGGGAAGTGTCACCACGCTTCTGATCCGCAGTTGCCCTGCCTCGAGGTGTTCCATTCGGAACATCACGCCGGTGGCATTCAGTTCATCCGGCACGTCGCCTGTTTCGGACGCCCAACGCACCACGCAACCGCGGACCTCGGCAGTGCCGGCAGTCGGGCCCGGTTTGACCTCCATGGGGAGGAAGGGATCGGGCCCTGGGCGGATGTCCGGGCGTCGTTTCTGCTCAACATCGTTCAAGGGGTGCCTGGAAAGGCGAATTCGGAGATCCAGGCCTGTGGTCTCCACCAGTTGGGGCAACGTGAAATCCGTAAAATTCTGTGCGACGGCCTGGGCCTCGAGTGACTTGCGGGCTGCCATGACCCAGGGATCGGCTTCTATGGCCGCGTTGGGCGCAGTTCCTTGCCATTCGACTGCCGGATAAGGGGGCGTGGGCTTCTTCTCGTCGCGGCACGCAGCGAGCCCGCCAGTGACGGTGACCAGCAGCAGCGAGGTAGCAACGGCATTCAAATACCGCGCCCGGGATGTCCTTGCGTCGCTCATGATCAACCCCTTTTTGCGCGTTTTCGCCTATCGAATCTACCACGGGCCCTGAGGGTGAGGACCAGCTCGACGGCGGGTGGCAGCCCGCGGGGGTGGAACGCCGGCCCGGACCGTAATCGGTCCGGGCCGGCGGCTCGGTGTCAACGGGGTCAGTGCCTTTCCGCTGGGGTGTGGACCACGCAGATGGTGCCGGCCGGAACGTGTGCTGTTCCGCTGACATCCTCTCCGGAGAGCAGGTTTAGTCCGCTCGCCGTGTACTCGGCGTCGGCGTCGGTGTGGTTGATGAGAAAGGTGAAGGTGCCTTCTTCTGAATGGCGCGAAGCTACCTCCAGCCCGGCGGGCGGTTGAAGTCCGGGTTCAATTCCTGCAGCATTCACGGCGTCAAGTACGACGTCAGCGAGGTGGCCGCCGTCGAGCTTTGTAGAGATGTACCAAGCGGTGCCGTTGCCGAACTCGTTGCGCGTGATCGCGGGACCGGAAGCGGCGGGGCCGTTGGTGTAGCGGCTGAGTACGGTGGCAGTGGTGGCGTGGATTTCCTCGGACCACACCGTTCCGGTGGCGCCGTTACCCAAGGAGACGATCTCGTGCTCCCGCAAGGGCAGGAATTCGTGAATCTCCAAACCGAGAACTTCACGGAGGCCACCCGGGGAAGCGCCCGCCGGGACGGTGTCGTTGGCATCCACGATTCCGGAGAAATAGGACACCATCAGGTGCCCGCCGTCGTGGACGTAGCGGCTGATGTTCGCTGCTGCCTTGTCGCCCACCAGGTAAAGCGCCGGGGCGAGAACCAGGTCGTAACCGGAGAGGTCGGCTTCGGGGTGGGCGAAGTCCACGCTGATCCCGCGGTTCCACAGGACGGAGTAAAACGACTCGATCCGCTCGCGGTGGTCAAGGTCGCTGCTGGGCCGCCATTCCAGATCCTGCGCCCAGAACGACTCCACGTCCCAGAGGATGGCCACCCGCGAATCCACGGTGGAGCCCTTCACGGGGGCGAGTTTCCTGAGGTCGTCGCCCAGGTCAAGGACCTCCCGCCAGATCCGGGTGCCGGTACCGGCATGCGGGAGCATGGCGGAGTGGAACTTTTCAGCGCCATAGCGGGAGGCCCGGAACTGGAAGAACATGATGGCGTCTGCCCCGCGTGCCAGGTGGGACACGCTGTTGCGGGCCAATTCCCCGGGCCGCTTGGCAATGTTCCGGCCCTGCCAGTTCACGGCTCCGGTGGAGTGTTCCATCAGCATCCAGGGACGGTTGCCTGCCAAGGAACGGGTGAGGTCGGCATCCATGGCGAGGAGAACGTGGTTGTCTGCGCGCTGCGCAACCAGGTAGTGGTCGTTCGCAACGATGTCCACCTCCTTGGCCCAGGCCCAATAGTCGGCTGAAAGGCAGTTGGTGGCCATGAAGTTGGTGGTCACAGGGAGATCAGGCGTGTACTTCTTGATGACATCGCGCTCGGCAGTGAAGCACTGCAGCATGGCGTCCGAGGTGAACCGGCGGAAGTCGAGCCGCTGTGCCTGGTTACTGACGCTGGCCGAAAGCCTGGGTGCGTCAATCTCATCCCACTCGCCGTACTTCTGCCCCCAGAAAAGGGTGCCCCAAGCCTGGTTCAGAGCGTCCAAAGTGCCATAACGGTTGCGGAGCCAGTCGCGGAACGCCAGGACGGACTGCTCGTCGTAGGACTCACTGACCGGTGCGCCGTATTCATTGTGGACGTGCCAAAGAACCAGCGCGGGGTGGGCTGCGTAGCGGCGTGCCAGTTGCTCGGTGATATTGGTGGCCGCACGGCGGTATTCCGGCGAGCTGGGGCTGGCCATGCCACGCGATCCGTTGCCCAAGGTGACGCCCTCACGGGTCACGGGGCGCGCATGCGGGTACTTCTTCCAGAACCAGGCAGGCGGTGCCGCCGTAGGTGTTCCAAGGTCAACGCTTATGCCTGCCTGCGCGAGGAGGTCCATCAAGTCGTCCAGCCATTCGAAGTCGTATTCACCTTCGCGGGGTTCCAGCAACACCCAGGAGAAGATGCCGATGCTCACCAGGTTGATCCCGGCCTCCTGCATCAGCGCGATGTCTTCCACCCAGACCTCACGGGGCCATTGCTCGGGGTTGTAGTCCCCGCCGTAGCAAAGGCCGGCCGGTCGCTGTACCCAAGGCGCGGGCGCGCGTTGGGCGGCGGGGGCCTGCAGGACGTCTGTCATCGAATAGTCTCCTTAGAACTGTGTGCGCTCCCAGTATTATCACAGCCCTAAAGGCGCTGACTAGATGAAGTTTAGTGTTGACATAGATCACAGAGCTGTGACTAACTGGAACCGCTCACAGTCACACACCGAACTTCCGCTCGGATGAGCGACGAATCCACACAGCACAATTCAGCTTTTCGACAAGGAGGACGAAATGCGCAAGTCATTTCGTGCAGGCGCCGTAGCCATGCTCGCAGCGGCCACAATGCTCGCCGCAGGTTGTTCAGGAGGTTCCACGGCAGGCAGCCAAAGCGCGGCCACCAGCGATCCCAACCAGAAAGTGGAACTGACCTACTGGGCTTGGGCCCCCAACCTGGACAAGGTGGTGGAACTCTGGAATGAGAAAAACCCCACCATCCACGTCACCGTGAACAAGCAGGACGGCGGAGACCCGGCTGTCACCAAGCTGCTCACCGCCGTCAAAGCCGGCAGCGGCGCCCCGGACCTGATCCAGGCCGAGTACCAGAAAATCCCTACCCTGGTAGCAGCCGATGCGCTCGCAGACCTATCCGGCACCGTGGCAAACGACACCAAGAGCCACTTCCCTGATGGCGTTTGGAACGATGTGACGCTGGGCGGCGATGCGCTGTACTCCGTTCCGCAGGACACCGGCCCCATGGTCTTCTACTACCGCGCTGACATCTTTGAGAAGCTGGGCATCGCTGTTCCCAAAACCTGGGATGAGTACGCGGCCGCTGCAAAGACTGTTCATGCAGCTGACCCCGAGGCCCACTTGGGAACGTTCTCCTCCAACGACGCCGGATGGTTTACCGGCATGGCACAACAGGCCGGAGCCTCCTGGTGGGGTGTTGATGGTGACGCCTGGAACGTGAAGATCGCCGAAGAGCCTACAGAAAAGGTGGCCGGATACTGGGGCGGCCTCGTGGAAGAGGGCGTCATCGACAACAAGCCCATGTACACACCGGAGTGGAACACCGCGCTCAACACCGGCAAGCAGGTTGGCTGGCTCAGCGCAGCTTGGGGCCCGGGTGTTCTGGAGGGCAACGCCGGTGCTACGGCGGGCTTGTGGAAGGCCGCACCTATGCCGCAGTGGGATGCTTCCAAGCCGTCCACCGGCAACTGGGGTGGATCTTCTACTGCCGTCACCTCCCAGTCAAAGAACCTCGACGCCGCGGCCAAGTTCGCCACGTGGCTGAACACCGACCCGGAGGCAATCAAAGCCTTGGTCAAGGAAGCGGGCATCTACCCCGCTGACACCGCAGGCGCGGAATCATCACTAACTGAGGCTCCTGCGTTCTTCTCCAACCAGCCCGATTTCTACAAAATTGTTGGCGAGGCTGCGCAGAACGTGGGCTCGTTCACTTACGGCCCTAACGTCAACGTGGCGTACAACGCCTACAACGACCAGTTCGCTAAAGCTGCACAGTCCAAGGAGAAGAGTGCCTTCCTGGACGCAGTCAGCACCATGCAGCAGGTCACCGTGGATGACCTGAAGAAGACCGGCTTCACGGTCAAGTAACCGCTCCAAGCAACGGTTGTCAGCAACCGTTCCAGCGCGGGAGGGCGTCCGCAAGCGAGACGCCAGACGCCCTCCCACACGCTGATCCCACCTCGAACCACCACACCTCGATCCACCACAAGGAAGTGCACCCGTGGCAATGACCGTAACCAGGCCCGGTCCGGCGGCCGATACTGCAGCCGGAACCCCGAGGAAGTCGCAGAACTTCAAATCCCGGGTGCTCATCCCTTACGCAATGCTCGCCCCGGGCATCATCCTGTTCCTCGTCTTCATGGCAGCGCCCATCATTTACACCCTGGTGCTGAGCTTCCAGAAGAAGAAGGTCAGCGGGCTGGGCCTGGGCAAAGGTTCACAAAGCACGGCGTTCGCCGGTTTGGACAACTACGTCAGCGCGCTATCAGACCCGGAGTTCCTGGGCAGCGTCCTGCGCGTCCTCACCTATGGGCTCATTCTCATCCCACTGATGCTTGGCTTTGCCCTGCTCTTTGCGCTCCTGCTGGATTCGCGGCGGACAAGGGCCGGCAGTTTCTCCCGAACGGCCATCTTCCTGCCGTACGCGGTACCTGCGGTGATCAGCTCGCTGTTGTGGGGTTTCCTGTACCTTCCCGGCGTCAGTCCGTTCCACTTCCTGGCCAGGCAGTTCGGCATGGAATTGCCGTCGCTCCTGGATCCCAACCTGGTCACGTTCGCCATCTGCAACATCGCCCTGTGGGGTGGTGTCGGCTTCAACATGATCGTCATATACACCTCGCTGAAGGCCGTGCCCAGCGAAATCTACGAGGCCGCAAAGCTGGATGGCTGCTCCGAGATCCAGACGGCCATCAGGATCAAGATCCCCATCATCGCCCCTTCACTGGTGATGACAGCGTTGTTCTCGATGATCGCCACGCTGCAGGTCTTCGCCGAACCCACAACGCTGCGCCCCCTGGCTAACAGCCTTTCCACTAGCTGGTCTCCGCTCATGCTGGTGTACCGGGATGCTTTCACCCGCAATGACGTCTTCTCTGCTGCTGCCACCAGCATCGTGATCGCCTTGGCAACCTTCATCATTTCGTTCCTGTTCCTGCGCATCGTGCAGAAGCGGGCCTTCGGACAGGAGAACTGACCGTGACTGCCCTCGCCACGCCACCCACAAACCGCCGCGCCAACCCCAAGCGAAGCAAGGCCACCAAACCGGACTTCATCAAGGAAAAGCCCAGCTATCTCTCCACCGGAATCCTGATCCTCGGCGCGCTCTATTGCCTGTTTCCCGTGATTTGGGTTGTGGCTGCCGCGAGCAAGGACGGCACTGAGCTGTTCTCCACCTTCACCTTGGCCCCCAGTACGCACCTTTGGGACAACATTGTGGAGCTCACCGAATACCGCGACGGCCTGTTTTGGCGCTGGATGCTCAACACGGCCCTATACGCGGGCGTCGGCGCGATCGTGTCCACCTGGGTTTCAGCTCTTTCCGGCTACGTGCTGGCGAAGTTCGATTTCCCGGGCAAGTCGGGCGTCTTCAAGGTGCTGCTGATGGGTGTGCTGGTCCCCGGCGTTATCCTCGCCATTCCGCAATATCTGATGCTGGCCCAGGCGGGCCTCACCAACACCTACTGGTCGGTGCTCTTGCCGCAGATCATCAGCCCGTACGGCATTTACCTGGCGCGGATCTACGCCGCGGCCTCCGTTCCCGGTGATGTCATTGAGGCCGCCCGAACCGAGGGCGCCAAGGAAATGTATATCTTCAACCGCATTGCTGCACCCATGATGCTCCCGGGCCTGGTGACCATCTTCCTGTTCCAGTTTGTGGCCATCTGGAACAACTTCATGCTGCCGTACATCATGCTCGGCGACGACCAATTGTTCCCGATCACTGTGGGACTTAACGGTCTGCTGAACCAAGGCGCTTCAGCGCCCGCCCTGTACACGCTGGTGCTCGCCGGCGCGCTGCTGTCCATCGTGCCGTTGGTGATCATGTTCCTTCTCCTACAGCGCTATTGGAAGGTGGATCTTGCCGCTGGCGCCGTGAAGGCCTAGCGGTAGGTAGGCTTTGGGTCATGACGCAATCCGCCCCCAGGCCACGGCCCAAAATCGACGATGTGGCCGCAGAAGCCGGCGTATCGCGAGGTACGGTTTCCCGGGTTCTTAACGGTGGCCATTGGGTCAGTCCGTCAGCCTTGGCAGCCGTCAACGCCGCGATCAAGAAGACGGGCTACCGAGTCAACCCGCATGCAAGGAATCTGGCCACCAATCGTGCCAATTCCGTGGCTTTCCTGCTCACTGAGACCCAGGAACGTCTCTTCGAGGACCCCAACTTCGCTGTCCTCATGCGCGGCGCAGCGGACGCTCTGGCTGTGCATGACATCCCGCTGGTCCTGATCATGGCCGGCACCGATGATGAACAACGGCGGGCCACCGACTTCCTCACAGCAGGCCACGTTGATGGTGTCCTCCTCATTTCCTCCCATGGCAGCAGGAAGGGCATCATCGCGGACATCATTGCCGCGGGTGTCCCGGCGATCGCCTGTGGCGCTCCCTTGGGCTTCGAGAAGAAAATGGGTTACGTCGCTGCCGACGACTACGAGGGCGCGCGCGACGTTTTGCAGTACCTGCGCGACGGCGGCCGGCGGCGGATTGCCACCATCGCCGGCCCTGCGGACACCTCCGGCGGTACGCGGCGACTCGAAGCGTACCGGGACGATCAAGGTGCGGATATCGATGAGGAGCTCATTGCCCGGGGCGACTACAGCCGCGACAGCGGCGCCAAAGCGATGCGCGAACTTCTCAGCCGCACCAAGAACATCGATGCCGTTTTCGCTGCGAACGACCTCATGGCACTCGGCGCCATGGATGTGTTGCGCGAGGCCGGCCTGACAATCCCGGGTGATGTCGCCGTCGTCGGCTTCGATGACATTAAGCTCTCCCAGGAGACGACCCCTCCGCTCACCACGGTCAGGCAGCCCTTTGATCGGATCAGCGAGGAAATGGTGCGGCTGCTGCTGGACGTCATCAGCGGCAAGCGTCCGGCCGCTGTCACCATCCCCACCGAGCTGGTCATCCGGGAATCGGCCTGACTGGTACCGCATAGGCTTGGATCATGCTGAACCTGGTCCTTGGGCTCCTCTTCTCGGGGCTCTTCCTCGCCTCTTTCCAGTCGGATCGGCGGCGGCTTCGCAACGGCGTGTTCCTGCTGGTGGCGGCGTGGTTCCTCCTTCAGGCTGTGCTGGAGTTCCTCATTGACCTGAACCCGTGGTTCGAGTGGCTGAACCTTGTGGTCCTGGTGGTCCCGGTGGTGAGCATCTTTGTGTTCGCGGGCTTCCTGATCGCGAATGGTGCCACGATGGTCCGTAGGGAAGGCCCGGGGATCACCAGTTTCCTGCCTATCGCGGTGGGGCTTGCGGTATTCCTCGCGCCGGTGGTTGCGTTTCTTTTCGTGCTGAGCGGGCAGCCGGTATTGGCCGGCGTCGCCGCCCTCGCCTTCTTCCTCTGCGCCTACCTGGGCTGCGCCTTCGTGGTGTTCCTGGGGTACGCGTTGGTGTATTCGCGGATGCCTTTCAGCCCCAATCCGGCGGCCGTGATTGTCCTCGGTTCCGGCTTGATCAATGGCAAGGTCCCGCCATTGCTCGCCGCCCGCTTGAACAAGGCTTTGGAAATTTACGACGGCGGCACCCCGGCCAGGCCGGTCTTGGTGCCTTCCGGAGGCCAAGGCCCGGACGAACCCCGGCCCGAGTCCGCCGCCATGAAGGAGTACTTGGTGGCAAAGGGTGCGGTGGCCACGGATGTGTTGGAAGAGAACCAGGCCACCACCACCCGCGAAAACCTGCGGTACTCCGTTGCCCTGCTGGCAGATAAGGGCATTCAGGGGCCGGTGCTGGTATGCACCAACAATTACCACGTGCTCCGCGCCGCGCTCCTGTCCCGGCGCCAGAAGATCAACGCCGAGGTTGTGGGTGCTCCCACGGCCAGATACTTTGTGCCCAGCGCCTTCCTCCGGGAGTTCGTGGCCGTGATGAGGGACAACCGCCGGACCAACATCATTCTTTGCCTGCCGATGTTCGGGATTGCCCTGCTCATCACGGTCGCACTGATGAACTCGACTGTGGTGTAACTCTTCCTAGGGCTTGGGGAGCCCAGTGGTAAACGTGTGCGTCCACTGGGTGACAGAACCGTCGGTAAAGACGTACCCGGGCCGCCGTTCCGCTGTGACGATCACAGTGCCGGAAGGCTTCCTGTAACTTCCGGCTGCCACTTCCTTGCCGTCAATCAGGTACGCCACACCCGGGACAGAGGGGATGGTGTAGCCGTCCTGCCCGTGACCCGGGCGGTCCGTGAAGGTGACAGGGGCCGGCGTCGTCATTTCGTAACTCAGCCCGAAGCCTAACGGCAAGAGGACACCGCTGGCGTCGGCCTTGGGAACGTTGACCGGCAGCTTGCCGCTGGGGTTGACCGCACCAGAGATGGCGCGGACAGCACCGTGGAAGTTGACCTCCTTGACTCCATAACTGTTAAGCACGGCGTCGGCGCCAGGGAAGACGTTGATGTCATAGGGATTGCGGGTTGCCACAACGATCACCGGTGTGCCGGTGGCCGCGAGTTCTGCAACCATCTGTTTCTGTGCAGCATTGCCGGTGGCGTTGTAGGAAGCGAAGACCACGGCATCGACGTTGCCGGCGGCAGCCACCGCACGTGCACGGTAAGCCGCGGAGGGCGAGGCCCCATCCTCGTAGTCTTCAGTGACCGTGAATCCCTGATCCTTCAGCATTGGACCCGCGAGCTCGGGCCACGCTGAACCGGCACCCACCATGAGCACTGAGCTGCCCGAAGCGAGCGGCAAAACCCCGTTCTCATTACGCACCAAGGTGACGGCGTGGTCGGAGATCAGCTTGGCCGTGGCCAGGTTCTCTGCGCTTCCCACTACGGTGTCCACAGCGGCGGGGTCAGCCAGGGGCTGCTCAAAGACCCCACGCTTGACCTTCCATTCGAGGATCCGTCGGACGGACTCGTCCAGGCGGGTCTCGGTGATTTCACCGGACTCGACGGCGGCGCGAACCCCAGCGAACGACGCGTCCACATCCGGGGAGTTGAGGAGGATGTCAGAACCGGCCTGGATGGCCTTGACGGCGATTTCTTCCTGGGGCCACTCGGCGGCCATTGCGGCCATATCCAGGGCATCTGTTGTCACCAAACCCTTGAAGCCCATCTCATCGCGAAGCAAACCGGTGAGTACCTTGTGGGACAGGGTGCCAGGCATTTCCGCGTCGATGGCCTCAACAATGATGTGGGCCGTCATGACCATGTCCACGCCACCGTCAATTGCGGCCTTGAATGGCTTCAGGTGCTCATTGAGTGTTGCGCGATCGTAAGTGACGGTAGGCAGTCCGTAGTGGGAATCCACTGAGGTGTCGCCGTGGCCGGGGAAGTGCTTGGCGGCCGCACCTACGTTGTGCGCTTGAATGCCGTCGATCTGGGCAACACCGAGGGCACTGACCAGCGCCGGGTCCTCGCCCATGGAGCGGATTCCGATGACAGGGTTGTCCGGGTTGGAGTTCAGGTCCAGGACCGGTGCGAAGTCAACGTTGATACCCATGGCACGCATTTCGGAGCCAAGGATTTCACCTTGTGCCTTGGCAAGATTCGCATCAGCCGTGGCGCCGAGGGCCATGTTGCCCGGGAGCACCGTGGCGGGCGGTCCGATGCGGGCAACCAAACCGCCTTCCTGGTCGATGGTGACGGCTAGTGGAATGCCGTTCCCGTCCTCTCGCAGGGCCGTTTGCTGCAAGCCGTTGGAGAGACCCGCAACCTGCTGGGGGTTGTTGGTGTTTCCGGACCAGGCGAAGTAGAGGACGCCGCCAAGGTTGTACTTTTCCACTACCTCGGCGGGTGTATTGACGCCGTACCGCTCTTGGTTCTTCGCCGCCATGGAGGTGTCGCCGGCCGACGATCCGTAAACGTGGGTCCAGGTCATCTGGCCGATCTTTTCGTCCAGCGTCATGCCGGAAATCATCGCCTCGATGTCCGGCGAGGCGGAGGCCGTCGTCGTACTTCCTGCGGTGGTGGGCTGGGCTGCGACTGCCGTGCCCACGCCGGTCAACACCCCCGCGCCCGTCATCAACAGCGCAGTGGCGGCCGCCGTCATGAGTGAAGTTCGTTTTCTTTGCATGTGTTTCCCAATCCCATCGTCCTTGTTGTGGTTGAGGTTTGCCGGTGCCATTAGCGCTTGCCGTTGTAGAGGAGGTACCCGCGGGTGTCGCGCACGAACTGGTCCAGTTCGGACCGCCAGCTGTCCATGATGGTCCTGGCGTCAGCACCGGCGTCGAGCTGTTGGGCAAAGCGGGCCGAGCCGCTCAGCAAGCCCATCCAGCGTCCGCCGTCGCCTCGCCACCCAAAGCCGGGGTACAGGCGCTTGGCTTCGACCAACATATGGGTGCCCACTTCCAGGGCTTCGACGCGGGTGGGATCGGTGATGTGAACCTGCACGCCCCCACAGATGACGCCTTGGTTTTTGGAAAGTGTTGGCTGGAAATACGCCTCACGGAACGTGACGCCCGCAAGACCCTTGCTGTTCAGTGCCTCGGCCCAGCGGTAGTCCACGTAGGGCGCGCCGATGAGTTCGAAGGGCCGGGTTGTGCCGCGCCCCTCTGACATGTTGGTGGCCTCGAACAGTGCAGTGCCGGGGTACAGGGTGGCGGTTTCTGGTGTGGGCATGTTGGGGCTTGGCAGGATCCACGCTGCCCGGTTGTCCGGCCCGGTCATGTCGCGCCGCCATCCCTGGACCTCCACCACCTGAAGGTCTTGGATGGGTGTGAGGCCCGCGGCGGGAAGATGAACCGCGTTAAAGTATTTGGCGAGCTCGCCCACGGTCATCCCATGCTGGAGCGCAATGCCCAGCTGGCCAACGCCGGACTCGAAGCCCTTCTGAAGCACCGGTCCGCGGGCCTGGCCGCCGATGGGGTTGGGGCGGTCCAGGACAACAAACGTGGCTCCGGTTTGGGACGCCGCCTGCATGGCACCCCACATGGTCCAGATGTAGGTGTAAAAGCGGGCGCCGACGTCTTGAATGTCGAAGCATATGGTGTCCACGCCGGAGGCTTTGAAGAAGCCCACATAAGCGGCAACGTTGGCGCCGTAGGAGTCGTAGACCGTGATGCCGGTCCGCGGGTCCACGGATGTTCCTTCGCTGGCGCCGTCCTGCGCGGTCCCCCGGAAGCCATGCTCGGGCCCGAAAACTGCCCTGACGTCCACGCCTTTGGCCGCCATGTCATCCACGATCGAGCGGAAGTTTGCCAAGACGCCGGTGGGATTGGTGATGATGCCTACCTTGCGCCCCGCGAAAATGCTCCAGTTATCGGCGGCGGCTACATCGGCACCGTTGACAAGTACTCCCGGTTTTCCCGGCCGGTTCTGTGCGTTGGGGTTGTTGGCGGCCGCACCAGGAGCAAAAGGTGCGACGACGGCGGCAGCTGCCGCCAGCCCCGATGCATGAAGCAGTTTTCTACGATCCAGTGCCATGAAAGAGCCTTTCGAGGGGAGCGAGTAGCATGACAAGTTTTGTGATTTTACTTACACCGACCGTATTCGCTTGCCCGCACTGCGTCAATGACTTACCTTCCTAGCGATGCTTGTGTAACTTAATGACAAGGCACTGGTGGCCTTGGATTGGGCTCAAAGGACTCGAAAGGAAACCATGGTGGAAGCGCCGGGGAACGCGCAGTTGTCCCGCACCGTTTTGGTGCGAATACGGTCTGTCATGCCGGGGTTGCGCCCCTCGGAACGGGCCGTGGCCGAGCTGGTTCTCTCGGACCCATCGCGGGCTGCCACCATGTCCATCGGGGATCTGGCCGAGGAATGCGGGACGTCCACCACGTCAGTGGTGCGTTTCTACAAAAAGGTGGGCTACGGCGGCTACTCCGATCTTCGCTTGGACCTTGCCCGCGAAACTGCTCGCGAGAGTGTGGCCCATGGCGTGCCGGCGGAGGTCTACGAGGACATCAACACCGCAGACTCTTTGCAGGACATCGTCTCCAAAATTGCGTTCAACGAAACAATGTCCATCGCCGATACCGCGCAAGTGTTGGACGTGGACCAGCTGGCCAGGGCGGTGAGTGCAGTGTCCACTTCCCGGAAGATCGACATCTTCGGCGTGGGGGCAGGCGGTTTGGTGGGCCAGGACATGCAGCAGAAATTGCACCGGATAGGACTCACCTCCTTCAGCTGGGGAGATCCGCATGCCGCCCTGGCTTCCGCAGCCCTCCTGGATGCCGACGGCGTTGCTGTCGCCATCTCCCACTCGGGAGCCACGCTGGACACCATCGATTTCTTGAAGGCAGGCAAGGCGGCGGGAGCCGTCACCATCGCCATCACCAACCATGCTGATTCGCCACTGGGCAGGGCGGCCGACGTTGTGCTGAGCACGGCCGCCCGCGAGACTCCTTTCCGCCCGGGGGCCATGGGTAGCCGGATTGCGCAGATGATGATCGTTGACTGCCTCTTCGTGGGGGTCGCCCAGCACTCCTACGACGCATCAATTGCTGCACTCCAGAAGACGCACGCAGCTGTGCGGGGCAGGAAGCTGCCGCGAGCGAACCCTTCGACCTAGCAGCCCGATATGACAACCAGGGAAAGGGCGCCCGCGATAGGGTCGGTCCATGTTCACCCTGGTTGCCCCTGATACGTCCTTTTACCACTCGTTCCTCGAGTCCCACCAAGAGTGGGCCGGGGCCCATCAGGACGGTGCCGCCGTCTTCATGGCTGACGACGTCACCACCCCCGAAGGATTCGAGGAATGGGTTGCCAGGCTGCTGGACGCTGAAAACACCCCGGAGAAGGACGGCATGGTTCCATGCACCTATCTCTGGATCACGGAGGACTCGCGCTACGTAGGCTCCATCGCGTTCCGTCATCACCTCACCCCAGCCCTCCTGAACTCCGGTGGGCACATTGGCTACGGAGTCCGGCCGTCCGATCGTGGACGGGGAGCGGCTTCCTGGGCTCTGCGTGAGATGTGCGGCCTCGTGGCTGCGCGGGGGGAGTTGGATCGCGTTCTCCTGACATGCGATGACAACAATGTGGCCTCGGTCAAGACGATCGAGCGTTGCGGCGGCTTGCTCGAGGATGTGCGGATGGATGATGACGGGACCGCTTTCCGTCGCTACTGGATTGACGTCCGGACAGCCGCCCTCCGGGCAGCCCCGACAGATTAGTTTTGTCACCCTAGGGTTGACACTTCGGCCTGGTGCGGCGCACCATGGGATGCATGAGCAGTCAACCCCGGGGTGACACGCCCGTTGCGCGGGATTCACCATGGCACAAAATCCTTACTCACCGACCCCCTGGTGATGGCTCCAGGGAGGCGGCGGCCAAACGATTCACAGAACGCGGCATTACCCCGGAACAAGTCAGCGCGGTCATCGCTGATGGCGGGGATGCCCTCTATTCGGCTGCAGCCGAGGGCAAACCGGGCTGGGCAGAGCCGTTCGGCGGGCCTCTCGCCGTCGCTCTCCTCGCAGCCGAAGTCAGCATTTTCGCAGCGCATTTGAACTCCAGGGCGTCCGGAGTCAGATCGGCAGCAGTCGCCGAACTCCTGGACGAATACAGCGCGGTAACCGTAGCCGGTGAGCTCGGTGTGGCGCGCCAGAAGGTCTACGAAATCGCCAGAGCGGGTCTTCGCCCGCCATACATCGAGCAGGTCCCGTGGAGGGCGTCATGAATCCCATCGAAGAAAAGGTCCAACTACCGGACCCGAAAACCCAGTACCTTGTCCATCCCCTGGACCTCCCCGAAGCCCGTAATGAGTACCTGACGGGCTGGTGGCTGGGAATTGTTGCCACCCCGCAGGTCTACACGGCACTTCTGGCCTTCTTTTGGGCGGTCAGCAACAACTACGTCACGCCCATCCTGGTCCCGCTGGTCCTGGTGGTGATCGCGGGGTGGATTAGTTCCAAGCTGACCCGTGGCGCTTGGGACTACATTCCCCGGAAACGCCATGACAAGGACCGGCGGATGACGGTGATGACCACCGCTGCCTCGCTCATCACTTCACTTGCACTTTTCGCAGGTCTGCTGACCTTCATGGTGTGGGCCGCATCCCAGGACTTCGTGCCGGGCTTCAGCGCCTACCCGTTGGGAATGGGTGTGGCAATCGTGGTGATCATGGCCGGAGGGCTGGCGGTCAAACTGATACGGCGCCGGTCACTTGACGTGGCTTCGGATGCCATCAGCTTGGTGGTTGTGGCGGGCGCTGTAGGGCTCGGGTTCGGTATTCTCCCCGCCGGGCGCGAAATCGCACCGTTGGACTTGCTGCCCGGCGCGGCGATCCTTCTGGGCGTCTGGCTAAGCTGGCTGCTCTTCACGCAGGTGGAGGCCCGCCGCAACCACGGCTGACCGCTGCATAGCCTGTTCATGTTCCCGTCACCAAGCCTTGCTACGCTGCCGCTCAACCCGCAGGCCGGGCAGGCTTACAGACCAGGAGGACCGCATGACGGAGGCAACCCCACCATCCACATCACTGGACGATTGGTGGATCAGGGACAACCTGCGTGAAACCATCGACCATTTGGTGGAATTGGGCTACACCATCAGCGGAGGGCAAGGGGAGGACCCGGACCTGATCGATCCCGGCGGATCGGCGGTGGAGACGTGGAACGAGGATTATCCCTATGAGCGGCGGATGACCCGCGATGAGTACGAGATTGAGAAGTATCGGCTGCAGATCGAGCTGTTGAAGTTCCAATACTGGGGTCAGGACCTCGGGCTCAAGCACGTGATTGTTTTCGAGGGACGCGACGCTGCCGGTAAAGGCGGCACCATCAAACGCTTCACCGAGCACTTGGATCCACGGTCCGCCCGCACCGTGGCGCTCGCCAAGCCCTCCGACCGCGAGCAAGGCCAGTGGTACTTCCAGCGCTACATCCAACACCTTCCCACCGCAGGCGAGATCGTCATGTTCGACCGCTCCTGGTACAACCGCGCCAACGTGGAACGCGTCATGGGCTTCTGCACCGACGACGAATACGACACCTTCATGGGCCAGGCCCCGGTGTTCGAAAAGATGCTGGTGGACGCCGGCATCCACGTCACCAAGTTCTGGTTCTCCGTGACCCGTCAGGAGCAGCGAACCCGCTTCGCCATCCGCCAGATCGACCCCGTCCGCCGTTGGAAGCTCTCGCCCATGGACCTGGCATCGCTGGATCGCTGGGACGAGTACACGGACGCCAAGGAGCGTACATTCCTGTACACGGACTCCGATCACGCGCCGTGGATCACCATCAAATCCAACGACAAGAAACGCGCCCGCATCAACGCCATGCGCTACTTCCTCAATCAGTTCGACTACGCGGACAAGGACACCTCGGTTGTCTACGACGCCGATCCGCTCATCCTTCGCCGCGGTCGCGACGCCGTGGGCGACTAACCCGCAGCGTTCAACCCTCAAGCCCGACGTCGGCACTCACCGCGAGTGCCGACGGCGGGCTTTCCGTGTCGTTCCTGAAAGTTGGGTTACATTTTCCTGACTGCCGGACATTAACTGGATATGAGGGTGCAAACGGAGCAGGGGGATCGCGTGGAGTCTGCCGGGCAGAAGCATTTTCTGGCGACGCATGCGGCGTGCCACGACAAGGTGTACCGGTACTTCCGGCGTCGAACGGAGGGGACGCCCGCAGCCGAAGACCTTACCGCCGACGTCTTCCGCATCGTGTGGGAAAAATGCCGTCAGGGCCAAGAATTGTCTGAGTTAGTGGTGTTCGGGATCGCCCGGAATGTCCTCCGCAACCATCACCGTTCGGCCGTTCGCTCCATCAATCTCACACAACAACTGGAACGTCAGAGAACGCGCGGGCTGGGCTCCGACGACGGAATGGTGGCCGACGCACTGGATCGGCTCAAGCCGGAGGAACGCGAGGTTCTCCTCCTGACGTACTGGGACGGGTTCACCTCCGCCGAGGTGTCAGGTCTGCTCGACATTTCCGCCACGGCCGTCAGAATGCGGCTGCACAGAGCACGGAAGCAACTCAGCAATCTGATTCGGGAGGATCAAGCCACAGAGGATGTGCAGCGATGAGTAGCAAGGAAAAATCCACCATGGATCGCCTGACCGCAGCTGATCCGGCTTCCGCGGTTACCGAAGAAGAGTTGGCCCGCAGCCGCGAGAAGAGCCTGGCTGTCATGGACACTGATGCCGAGCACATCACCGTGGGTGGGTCGGTTGCAGATTTCCATCAACAGCATCCCGGACGCCGGGTACGGTTGGCAGCAGGATTCGGATTGGCGGCGGCTGCAGCCATTGTTGCCGGGGTAGTGGTGACGTCCGCAATGACGGCCCCGCCCACGGAACAAACGGCGCCAGCCGCTACCCAGCTGGATCCCGCGCCGGAAACAGGCTCCTCCAGTGCGCTGCCGCTCCCCGAAATTACGGGCTCCCCGACCCCTACGGTGGAAGCCGACATCGTCACGGGGGGCTCAGGTAAGTTGGCCGTTTCCACGACCGAAATTGACGGTGTGATTTCCGAGGGTATTTACATGCGCCCCGATGTTCTCCGGATACTGAAACTTGAGGCGGACAATAAAGGTTGCATCGGCAACGGCTTCCTCTTTCCGACTGGCACGAAGGTCACGGACACCGGGTTGGTGATGCCCGACGGAACAGTCTTCAGCACCGGAGATGTCATCTCCTTTGGGGGCCTGGAAGTGAATTCCAAGGACGTGGGAGAGTGCGCCGACGGCCGCCCGCTCGTCTATATGGAAGAGGTACGTGCTTACCCCGGAAAGGTTCCCAACGTAGGCGGATAGCACCAAACCGCGACGTCGGCACTCACCGTAAGTGCCGACGTCGTGCGTTCTATTCGGTAGCCTCGTCCTCCACTACCGGGTCCTTCAGCAGCAGTGCCGTGCCCTGGAAGGCGGGCAACTCGAGGAAGAAGCTGCACAGATCATCCACCTGGGCCACTTCTTCTTCAGCGGAGAACAAATCATGGACTGTAGCTCCCGGAACAAGGTGCGGGGACTGGATGCTGCCGGCGATGTCCTGGTCAGAGAAGTTCAGGACCGTCACCTGCAGTGCCCCATCCGCGAGCTGATTGACCAACACCAGCAAGCCGCGGTTGGAAACGTCGGGCACATCAAGGAGCGTGCTGGTGGCGATGCCTGATTCTTCCCGCACCGTAAGGATCTGCTGGAGGCGCCGCGCATAGGAGTTCGGGTCCTTCAGCTGCTCAGGGAGGGAACCGTACAGGCTCCGGGCACGCGCCATACCGGCCAGGGAGGTCTTGGCGTCCGGGCTGGTCCCCATGAGGTCGTGCGCGCCACGGTTGATCCACCGGGTGTCACCCTGCGAGGTGAGTTCCTTGACGGTTTCGCGGTCCAGCGCTGTGATGCCTGTGAGGTCCCAACCGGAGAGCGCGAACACACCCGGCTGCAACGCGTTGTACATGGACAAGAGCACGTGGGCGTCCAGGACCTGCGCTTCCTGCTCCTTGGTGATGGCATCCGGGTCCTTGATCCCGAGGGCGGCCATGATGAAGCTGACGGTGGTGCAGGCGATGCCGTTGGTGGTGAAGACCGCGTTGTAGGGCCCGTTCTCACCCGTGAGCCGTTCACGCATGGTGGTCTGGACCTTCTCGGCCACCTCGGCACCGGTGAGCTCCTCGCCGGCAAGTTCAAAGACTTCATCCCTGTGCCCGGCAGCGAAGTGGAGCAACTCATAGGTCAGTTCATCGTGGTTCTGCAGGGCGTGAACCAGCGATGCCTGGTCCACGCCGATCTCCATGGACAGCCGCAAGGTGAGGCGCAGGAACTCGGTATCTCCGATGACCAGGGCGTAGTGGTAGGCGGGCCTGGTGATGAAGTCGTAAGACAGGTCCGGGCCGGACTCGGACTGCGACTTGATGTCATCGATAGTGAGGTTGAGCTCTTGGAAGGAGAACCCGCCCACCTTGCGGATCATGGAACCAATCAACTGGTTGGCTGCCTCGGACAACGGGTGACCCTCGGACCAGCCCGGTTCTTCCTCGGCGCTCTTCTCCACACCCAGGAAACCGTTGGCATCCAGCCGGAGCGCTCCGGTCCCGAGGTCCAGCAAGGAGTGCAGGGCGTCGCCAACCACCAGGCGCATGCCGGCGAAGGTGGGGTCCAGCCAGTTAATGGAAGGCTGACCGGCCTTGAAGTAGTGGAGATAAACCCAGCGGCGTTTCTTGCCCGTGGTGTCGATGATGGGCTTGGTGGCGCTCCAGTTGGTTTCCTTGACGCCGGGCTCGTAGAAGATAACCCGCTGCAGTCGCCCGATGATGTAGCCGGCCTTTTGCAGCGCTTCCTCAGCCGCGGGGCTGATGTTCACCGAATCTTCGCCCTCGGGGACGTCCGGCAGCAAGTGCCAGTCCTCCTCCGGGATGTCCACCATGTGATAGATGCCGGGGTAATCCCGGAAGTTCATTTCGGCGAGGCGGAAGTCCGCTCCCTTGCCGGTGTGCCCCGGGACGATGTCGTCAATGACGGTGCCGCCGTGCTGGTTGGCTACCTCGCACATCTGCCGGAACTCTTCCTCCGTGCCGAAGGCGGGATCGATCGCCATGCTGATCCGGTCGAAGTGGCCGTCCACGCTGGGTGTTTGCGACCATCCGCGGATGCCGCCGGCCAGCTTCACCGGTCCCGTGTGCAGGCCCCTGATGCCGATCTGGCTGAACGCGTCCCAAAGCGCTGGGTCACCCAGCGCAGAAAGGAAGGACTGGCCGTCCTTGGTTATGAAAGACAGTGGATAGGCAGTGAACCACACAGGTGCACGCTCAACAGCTGCGCGTGGGTTGGGCCTGGCATACGAGTTCTGCCACATGCTGGCCTGCCCGGACAACTGCCGGGCCATGGTGTTGGCGTCACCCAGCATGGACTGGTTCCGGAGCCAATCCACGTACGTGGAGTTCAAGCCGTCGAATTCCAAGGAGGGCCGGGCGGCAAAGAACTGCCGACGCCGGGCAATGGGGCGCAGCGCTTTGGGACGGGCAGGGTAGAACTGCTCGTCAAACGTGATTTCCGCCGGTTCGCTTGCGGTTTCATCGGGCGTTTCCTGTGGCGTCTCCTCCGCATTTTCTTCCGGAGTTTCGCTGATTTCTGACACGCTCTCGCTGACTGCAGGCTCCCGCACAGTTGTCTCCTTTACGTGGTCGCCGCGTCAACGCCGACCTTCCGAGGGGGTCGTTCAAGAGGTCACGTACCCGGGCTTGCCCGGACTATTCATGCTAGTCGCGGGAGCCTGCCGTTTGTCTAACCAAGGAACAAGTAAGTCTCGTTATTATGTGCCGAGTTGACCTTGGGCGCGCGGGCCTATCGGTTACCCCCGCAAGCCAGTAGCGTGACTCGTGGAGATCGGAGCACCCATGAAAATCGTCGTGATCGGCGGCAGCGGCCATATCGGGTCCTTCCTGGTGCCCAGGCTTGTGCGTGCCGGGTACGAGGTCATCAACATCAGCCGCGGAAGCCGACCACCCCATGCCGACGTCCCCGAATGGCAGCAGGTCCGCCAGGTTACAGCGGACCGCGAGCACGAGGAACTTGAGGGCGTCTTTGGTGACCGGATAGCGGGACTGGGTGCCGACGTCGTGGTTGACCTCATTTGCTTCACGCTGGAGTCAGCCACTGCGCTGGTGAACCGGCTGCGCGGCGAGACAGCGCATCTGCTGCACTGCGGGTCGATCTGGCGCCACGGTGTCAGCTTGAAATTGCCCATCACCGAAGGATCGGATTCGGCTGGCGAACCCTCGGCCGCAGAACCAACTGACGATTACGGAATCCGGAAACGCGACATCGCCCGAATGCTCAAAGAGGAGACCGCTTCAGGGGGTCTGGCCACAACATCCATCCACCCCGGCCACATCGTGGGACCCGGCTGGTTCCCGATCGGGCCACTGGGCAACCTGGATCCAGGCGTGTGGCCCGTGATTGCTTCCGGGCAGACACTCAAGGTCCCCGGAAGCGGTACCGAGCTGATGCATCACGTGCACGCCGACGACGTGGCGCAGGCCTTTGAGAAAGCCATCCTCAACCGCGACGCTGCAGCCGGGGAAGACTTCACCATTGTTGCTCCCACAGCCCTGACGGTTCGTGGCTACGTGCGCATCGCCGCGTCCTGGTTCGGGCAGGATCCGCACATGGAGACCGTGAGCTGGGAAGAATTCCGACGAATCACCACTCCCGAATTTGCCGATTCCAGCTGGGCCCACCTTTCCCGCAACCACTGCATGAGTATCCACAAAGCCGCCTCCCTCATCGGGTACGCGCCCGGATACGAGCCCGAGCAGGCCATTCGCGAGTCCCTGCAATGGCTCATCAGCAACGGACAACTCCACGTGCCGAAGTTGCTCACGTAAGCCTGTACAAGCTGCATTCGAAGCCCGAAGCTTAAGGGGCCACAAGGGGGAGCTATATGTACAAGGCAGCGGCCAAGGATGTGACCGATTCCCGGCTGGACCACGCCTTCTTCATCCTTGGTGGCGCCGCTGCGGTGTGGTTGGCGTTCCTGCTGGTGGGGGAGAGCTTCCATTTGGGGTGGGGCCAGGTGTGGTTCTACTTCTTCTTTTGGGCGTTCCTCGCGTATCTCCTCCTCCCTCGCCTGCACCGCATCCTCACCACCATCTACGTTCCCGGCTACTTCATCGGCCGCGCCCGGACCAGCGACGGATTACTGGGAGATCCCGTAAACGTCGCGTTGCTGGGCGACGAGCCGCAACTCCACGCCATCATGCGCGCGGCCGGCTGGACTCAAGCGGACCAAGTGACGCTCAAAAGCAGCCGCCGCATCATCAGCTCCACCATCTTCCGCCGGAGTTACTCCGAAGCCCCGGTCAGCCCGCTCTACCTCTTCGACCGGCAGCAGGACTTCGCCTATCAGCAGGAAGTGGACAACAACCCAGGCAAACGCCACCACGTCCGTTTCTGGCGATGCCCCGAAGGCTGGCTGCTGCCCGGCGGGCACAAAGTGGACTGGCTGGCTGCCGGCACCTACGACCGCAGCGTCGGGTTCTCACTCTTCACCCTGCAAATTACGCACAAGATCGAGCAGAACACCGACGTTGAGCGGGACCACATCATTTCCAGCGTTACCGCCGCTGATCCACGCGTCACGGTGCAGGTGATTGAGGACTTCTCCACCGGCTACCACTCCAGGAACGGAGGCGGGGATTCGATTTCCACCGACGGCGACCTCCCCATCGTGGACGCGCGACGCGTGCAGGTCCCGGCCCACCAGCCATCCCGCCCCACGGACAGCCGCGACAGACGGCCGGCGCCCACCATGGTGGGCGCCGCGTTGGTGGTGGCCAGGTCCATCGCGGCCTTTATCCTGGCGCTGACACTGGTGACCTCTTCCGATGTTTTCTCGGACATCACCACCGACGGCGACCCCCTTGACCCGCAAACCACGACGACGGTTGTCACCTTTGTTGCCGTGGTAGTGCTGATCTTCGGGCTGGGGGAAGTTTTCCTTGCCTGGCGGATTTTCCTGGGCAGCAACGGGGCAAGGGTGATCGCGATGGGCCTCAGTTCTGTCTCCGTGGTGGTCCAAGCCGTTGACTACTTCACCGGAAGCACCAACATCACCCTCGAAGCCGGACTTTTCGGTGTGGCCACTGACATCCTGGTGCTCCTGGCGTTGTCCAGCCAACGGGCCCGGGTATATGCCAAGAGGCAGCGCGTCCCGGCCGTCCCGGCGTCGGTGGTCACCCGTCGCGTGCCTTCCTGACCCTTTTTGGTGGCTTCTCGCCGGCGACTCGCCGTCGCTACGGGCGTGTCGCGGGGGTTTCGGATTCAAAGTGGGTAGTGGCGGTACGCGGCGCCGCCTAAAGATGGCGCCGCTTAAACAAAAGAGCTCCGGAGTGCGTTATTGGGGGATACGCACTCCGGAGCGGTCTTTGAGCAGGGGCTTTCGCCGTCCTGCAGTAATTACTCTACGTGCCGCGCGACGCCTTTGCCACCACCTCGAATAAGTACTTTCGCTTTAGTTTTTATGAGCAGCTTCGTGCCTCCTCTTTTGGGGCACAATCAGCACCGGACGCCGCTGGTGATGGCTCAGCCAAGCAGCCACCGAGCCATTCAAAGCCTCGGAAATACGGTGTCCCAAGCCAGGCTCGGGAGAGCCAACAATGATCATTGAGGCATCTATGTCAGAGGCCAGGCGTCCCAGCGCCCGGGCAGGATCGCCGGCAAGCAAGCGCAACGTCCAATCTGCCGTGCCACCGTCCATGGCTTCCGCGATGGCCTTACCCAGATCATCCCGGATAACCGCCACGTCCTCGTCATCCTTTTCGGGGTGAAGGGACATCCGGTGAGTCTCACGCGAAGGATCCCACTCCACGAGGTAGCTGGCCTCGTCCACATAAGCGCAAACCAGCGGCACGCCCAGTTGCTCGGCCAAGGTCCTGGCAGTTTGTAGTACTTCCACATGCTGGTCCGGCAGTACGCCCACAACCAAGGGAATCCGTCCGCTGAAACCTTCCGCAGCCATACCCCTATTGTTGCTCCGCGGCGTGTGCTTGAACAGCGTGTTTGGCGGATCCGGCTGCGATAAAGACGTCAGCCCTGAGCCCTTGTAGAGACATCCGCCCCGGCCTACGGTTAATCCGAAGAAAGGCGGTCCGTGATGGAAATCTTCATGTGGTGGCTCGATCTGCACCTGGACAGTAAAGAGTGGCTGCGCGAAAACCTGCGGGCCGATGAACTTCCGCTCCAGGTGCTGCGGCACATTGCAGAAGCCGGAGGGCCCCATCCGGACAAGGTCAGTGGTGTCCTGACCAGTGCGGATTGGGACTTCATCGAGACACAGTCGGAGTTTGTGGACTAACTGGCCCTGGTCAACCCGCTACTCCTGGTGAACCCGCTAGGCGCAGCTGGCTGCCGGGCGAGCAGCCGTGACAATGACCTGAGCGGCAGTGTCCGGGGCAAGTGGGTGACTTTCCTGAGCGTCGGAGGTGACCGAGGCCCGGTGCTGGGCCTTCATGCGCAGCAGTGCAATAGCTGAAATCAGGAACCACGCCACGTTGGTCACCACTGAGGGCCATGCTCCGTGAAGTGTGCCGTTGATGATGAAGGCGCAGGAACCAAAGAGATTTACGGTTTGGAAAGTGCTGCCCGCCTGCAGCCATCCCATGGAGACCGCCATGTAGCCGCCGAGCATTGCCACAGCGCCGGCCCAACCGGCAATTTCGAACAGCAGTTCCATGGGAGTCCTTTCAGATTTGGGCATCCGGAGAGAGCCGGCAGGCGGCGTAAGGTCCGGGATGGGGGCTTGATTCGGGGGTCGATGCTGCGTGACTGAATCGTGCTTGTGAGTCAATATTGAGGGACTTACCCCTTTAGTTCAATTGCATTATTCTGAATCCCATGTTTAGGAGTGCTTAACATGGAAATGGACCCCCGCAGGCTGCTCGTACTTCTCGCAGTTGCCCGCACCGGAGGCGTTCTTGCTGCCGCCGATGAACTGCGGATCACACCGTCCGCAGTGTCGCAGCAGCTCAGCAAACTCGAACACGAGGCGGGTCAGGCCTTACTCCTGCGGACCCCCAAAGGTTCAGTGCTCACCCCCGCGGGACTGGCCATGGCGGAGGCAGGGGAAGAGATAGAACGGGCCCTCAACGTTGCCCGCGCCCGCATGCAAAGCGAAGTCAACATTGCGGGAGTGGTGCGCGTGGGCGGCTTCACCAGCTTCATGCGCACAGTGGTGATCCCGCGACTTCCGGAATGGCGCAACCAGTACCCCCAGCTACAGATCCAGATTGTTGAAGACAGTTTCCCCGCGCTGATGCGGCTGCTACGTCAACGGCAGCTCGACGCCGTAGTGATTGAACAGGATTCGACGGCGGCAGAGCAGCGTCCGATGGCCGCCGGGATGGTCGAAGATCCCCTGCTGGACGAGCCCTGGAAGCTCGTGGTGCCGGCAGGAAGCCTGCTTGGCACGGACAACATAGACCTCAGTCGCCTGCCCTTGCCGTGGCTGGGAGTGGAACCGTCGGCAGCAAACACAGCAGTGCTCGGACGCCTCCGCCACTCAACGGGCAGCCGGATTGACACTGTTCACCAGTACCACGACACACTCACCGCACTGGCACTTGTAGCGGCCGGTGAGGGGGTGGCCATTGTGCCCACCCTGGCTCTGACGGGCGTGGTCCACGATCACGTGGACATCCTGGATGTTCCTGGCTTAGGGACCCGGCACATCGCACTGCGCCGTTTCGACCGGCGAAAGGCAGCGAGCCTGCCGGTGGACACAGTGGCCCGCCTGCTCCGGGAATCGGCGGCTGCGTTCGATACCCGCTCGGGCAGCTGACCGGTCCCGCCTTCTCTGACGGGACCGGCAGGATCAGCTAGTTCAGCGCCGGGGTGTCAGTAGGGACCACGCCCGAGCCGTACAGATCAGAGGCAAGATCCCGGAGGGCACGCAGGGCCACCCGCTGGGTGAACGGACCATAGGACACGCGGGCCACACCAAGCGCCTGGAGCTCAGTTGCCGGAAGGGCGCCAGGTGCACCGATGACGGAGAGCTTCCCGTGCCCGAGGCCCTCAACCAGCGGCTCGATGACCTCACGGGTCATGGCTCCGGGCACGAAAACCAGCGATGCGCCGGCGTCGAGGAACGCCCGTCCCCTGACGATGGCGTCCTCGATGCTGTCCTTAATGGGCCGGTCGCCGCCACGGGCAATGGCATCGGTGCGGGCGTTCAGCTGGAACACAATGCCTTCGTCCTCGGCGGCCGAAATGATCGCGTGAACACGGGCCACGGCCTCGTCGAAGGGCCGCAAACGGTCTTCTACATTCGCGCCAACCACGCCGATCGCGATAGCCCTGCGAATGGTCTCGGCAGGGTTCTCGTAGCCATCGTCCAGGTCAGCAGTGACCGGGTGATCCACGGCGTCGACAATTCGCTTGACCCCTTCCAGCGCGACGTCCAACGGCATGGTTCCATCGGCGTAACCAAAGGCCGCAGCAATGGAATGCCCGGCGGTTGCGATGGCCTTGGTTTCAGGCAGGTCTGCCACAGTGCGGGCACTGATGGCATCCCACACATTGACCACGCTCAGGATTTCCGGTGCCTCATGCAGGGCCTTGAGCTGTAGTGCACGTGCAGCGGTATTTGCTTCAGTCATCGTTGTTCTCCGTCATCGTTGTCCGTCATTCACGGGTGTAGCTACCACCCACAGCCTAGGCATAACGTCACACAGGTTGCGGGTAAGGCCTGACACCATGTCCTCGTATGTCCGTGTGCTACGGCCTTTGCTGAATCGTGGGTAGCGGCTCCACCGATTCCGCACCCACCACCTGGTCGCGGCCCTGGGCTTTGGCGCTGTATAACGCCGCGTCTGCCACACTGATCATGAAATTCAGGTCTGCGGCTTTGGCACCTGTGGATGTCACCCCATAGCTGACCGTGGGGTAGGGCAAACCAGCCGGATCTGCCATGGCGGACAGGCGCCGGCTGATGTCCGAGGCGATGGCCTCTGCCCGTTGTTGCGTCGCGCCCGGCAAGAGAAGAATGAACTCCTCACCGCCGTATCGCCCCACAAGATCCGTTGACCTTACTGACGCGGTGCAGGCCTCGGCAAAGGCACGCAAAGCAGCATCTCCTGCGGCATGTCCGTGTTCATCATTGACGGCCTTGAAATAGTCCAGGTCCGCCAGGATCAGTGCAGCGTTCTGGTGGGCAGCCGGGCCTGCCAGTTCCTTTTCGGCCAGGCCCAGGAAGGCGCCCCTGTTAAGCAGCCCGGTCAGATGGTCCCGTTCGGCACGTTCCCGGAGCCTCTTGATCAGGTGGCTGTTGCCGAGCGAGTTGATGGTGAAAGACAGCGAGACCAGCAGAATCAGGTGCATCAACGCCGCCGGTGCATAGCCGAAAAGTGTCCGGAAGGAACTCCCGTCCGGCCCTTCCAGTACAAACGTGACGCCCCGGCCCAAGTAGTACAGGGACGTAAGTCCGGCGATGAGGGCCAGAAACTTCGTCATCCGGGACTGGGCGGACTTCGCCAACCACAACTCTCCTGCGGCCATGCCAAGGCCTGCTGCCGTCATTCCCAGATACATCAAGCCTCCGGACCACAGGCTGGATTCGACACCGTCCATCGCTGATGCAAGGAAGGTGATCAGCGGTGCCGGCGATATCTGCCACGCGCTGACTTTTCGCTCGCGAAGAGCTCGAGCGCCGGCCCAAATGCTGAACGCACCGGCCACGATCAGCGCTTTGCCCGGCGGATTGGCCCAGGCCAGAAAGGAGGTTCCGTTCAGCAGGAAAGCGAAATTTCCGGCGAAGAAGAGAAGGAGGGCAACCCGCCACCACGTGGTGGAGGTGGACCGGATTCGCCGTGAGGAGGCGGCGGACAGCACTATCAGGGTCAACGTGACTATCCCCAGGACCATCCTTACGGAGAACGGGTCCAGGACTATCGCTCCTTCATGCAAAGAGGCTGTAATCATGGCTCGGTCCTGCTACCGGCCAACCACCGCGAACATCCTGTTTGTTGACCTCATGGCTCTTTGACCTCGCAAAACATCTGATCCCCCAGTACGTTGTGGCGGCCGATTGGCCGCAAAACCACAGTCAAGCACGTTTTCCCGCTGCAGCATCCAACGGTCACCACAAGCGGCGAAAAAGTTTTTCTGATTTTCGCGTCACGATCAGGGGTTTGGATGCACTGTAACCGTAAGGGTCCCTCTTGCCCGAAGTTCGGACTATCCACATACGCCCAAAAAACCGTTGCTACCCGCACGCCCTGATGGTTCGATGGGGTTCATGGCTACCGCAGAGAGTTACGTCATCGCGATCGGAACCAAGAAAGGCCTGTGGCTCGCAAGCAGCCCGGACCGCAAAGTATGGTCCCTCTCCGGCCCGCACTTCCTGATGAGTGAAATACCCAGCATCGGGATAGATACACGGGACGGCAAAACACGAATCATGGTGGGTGTGCGGTCCGAGCATTGGGGTCCCACCGTTGCCCACTCGGACAACCTCGGCGCTACATGGACCGAGCCCGAGCACGGCGCCATCAAGTTCCCGGAGGGCACCGACGCCGCGTTGGAGCGCATCTGGCAGATATACCCCGACGCCGCATCACGCCCGGGAGTTGTCTGGGCCGGGTGCGAGCCGATTTCCGTTTGGAAATCAACCGACGGCGGCGAGCACTTCGAGCTGAACCGCGGACTCTGGGACCACCCCCACCGTAGTGAGTGGGGTGCCGGCTACGGCGGGGCGGCGGCGCACTCCATAGTGGTTGATCCTTCCGGGGAGAAGGTTCACATCGCCATGAGTACGGGCGGCGTTTACAGATCGCTCGACGGCGGCGCCTCCTGGGAGCCGCGCAACAAGGGAATCTCGGCCTACTTCATGCCCGATCCCAACCCGGAGTTCGGCCAGTGCGTTCACAAGATCGCGGCGGATGCCGCCGTCGAGGACCGTTTGTACGCGCAGAACCATCACGGCGTGTATCGCACCGACGATGGAGGCGAGAACTGGGACTCAATCGCGGACGGACTTCCGGCGGACTTCGGGTTCGTGATGCTGACTCATCCTCGGCGCGAGGGCACGGCGTGGGTGGTTCCGTTGAAAGCTGATGGCGAACGCATCCCGCCGGACAGCAAGCTCAGCGTCCATCGCACAGACGACGCCGGCCGGACGTGGAAAGAGCTGCATACCGGTCTCCCGGACCACGAATACAACGCCGTGCTACGGGATGCAGCGTCCGTGGACACCGCCGAACCCACCGGCGTGTACTTCGGAACCCGCGGAGGCGCCGTGTATGCCAGCGCAGACGAGGGCGAGACGTTTACCGAAGTGGCATCGCACTTGCCGGACGTGCTGTGCGTGCGTGCCGCCGTCGTGGTGGGAAACCCGGCAGGGGCAGAAATCCCGCTGGCAGCCGCGGAAGCCACGTTGGTGGCGGAAACTGAACAATTCGTGGAGGCAGCAGCGCAGACGCGGGATCCTGGTACCGAAAACCAAGCCCCGGTGCCTGGTTAGGCCCATCATGGCTGACTATACGGTCGTGTTGCCTGGTGTCCTGCAGCCACTCGTCGGCGGACAGTCCTATCTGACTGCGTCCGCCGACGGGGCTGTGACCGTTGGACAGTTGCTGGACTCGGTGACCGGAGATTATCCGGTGCTGGCCAGGCGTTTGCGTGATGAAACCGGGGCTCTCCGCCGTTTCGTGAATATTTACGTTAACGGTGACGAGATCCGGCGTGTGAAAGGTCTTGATACTGAAGTTGCGGCCGGCCAGGAGGTTTTGATCATCCAATCCGTGGCTGGTGGCTGAGAGGGGTTTGGGGTCGAGCCGGATCAGGCGACACGCCAAACACTGCATTCGTCGGTGTTGATGGCTTTCCGCATTCCTGAGGCGTGGTCCATGATCCACACCACGCCGATGCCCGGCGCAGTTTCCTGGACGCGTCCGCGGCGGATAACCACGTCATCATAGGCGGGTCCCACGGACAGGCGGGCTTCGATCTCGTCTCCCCGATGGAGCTGGCTGATCGCGCGTATACGTGTTGTGTGTGTTGTGACTTCCTTCAACATGGTGGCCTCCTGGGCTGGAGCTTGTGCCTGCACTTGCCGGCTCTTCCAGTGTGGCGCGGCAATGTTGCCACGGTATTTCGGCCCGGTTAGGGTCCCGTTAGCATTCCGGGATGGTTGGGTTTCCAGGTGAACAGCCCCGCCTGCCGGGCTCGGTGACTACCCGGTTGTAGCCTGATCTCGGTTGCTGAGACTCACAGGAACCACAGGCTCCGGCTCAGGGAGATCGAATGGGTGCGCTACGGCGATCAATCGCGTTATCTACAGGCTTGGTGGTGTTTGCTACCGGCCTGTTCTTCGTACAGACCCCCGCGACGGCGGTGCCGTTGCCCGGGCCGGACAATCCGAACGTCCAGTTCGTGGAGGGTACGCCGCACTCGGAGCATGAGTTCGAGAATCCCCCCGAGCGTGCCACGCCGTTCAATACCGGCCCCGACTCGGGCGCAGGTCCAGACTCCGGCGCGGCGGCTGCAGGGCCCAGCGGCGACATCCGGGTACGGCTGGTCACGGCCAAATTGGCGGACAACGGCAACACGGTCTCCATGACCAGTGCTGAGCAAGCTGTCACTGCGTCCAGCAATTACTGGAAAGCCATGACGGCCAACAAACTGTCCATGACGGTGAATACCAAGGTTGCCGGTCACCAGTCCAAGGCGAAGTCCACCGATAGCTACAGCACCATCATGTCCACCATCACCAGCGAGCTGGGTTGGTCGGCCAGCCCGTACACGGCACTGGTGATTTTCATTCCCACGTCCACTTTGTCCGGAAACGCCCTGGGCGCCGGATACAGCAGCGGAAGCTACAGCGGCCGGGTCCTCCTGCCGCAAATCAGCGGGTTCACGAACAACGTGATGAGCCATGAGTTCGGGCATGTCATCGGCCTGATGCATGCGGACGCGTTGCAGTGCGGCAGTGGTGCGTCCGACGTCGGCGTTGACGGTTACGGTCGGTTCACGGATCCTTCGTGCTACATCCGGGAGTACGGTGACACGACGGACATCATGGGTGCCGCCCAATTCGAATCGCCCGTGGTGAGCAGCTCGCTCTGGGACTACGCGGGGCTGGGTCGTGGCGACGAAATCCGGGACGTGGGGATTGCCACCGGCGCTAAGACCTACACGCTCAAACCATGGGGTGGAACGGATGCCCAGCGTGCCATCAAGTTCACGGATCCCATCAGCAAAGAGGTCTACTACCTTGAGCTGCGGCAGGCCGCCGGATATGACAGCTACCTGGACGACTCCGGCAAGCCAGCAGGAAACAGGGGCGTCAAGATCGTCCAACGCGGCGGAGCCACGGTCGCTTCGTCCCTGATCCTCATGCCGTCCACCAAGCCATTCCCGGAACCTTGGTACGCCACCAACCACGCATGGCAGGCCGGCAGCACTTTCACCACCTATACCGGCACTCAGGTGACCATCAATTCGGTGTCCACCACAACGGCGTCGGTCACTATTTTTGCCGACCCCAAGCTCACGGCGAAGATTCGGTTCTCGGCCGGCGACTTCGACGGCGATAAGCTCGCCGACGTCCTCTCCCGTGAGGCGGACGGCTCCCTGATGCTGTACACAGGACTGCCCGGTAACAGGCTCAACAATCCCCGTGAGATTGGCTCGGGATGGAACATCTTTGATGCCATCACCGGTATCTCGGACTTTGACGGCGACGGCCGCGGGGACATTTTGGCACGCACCAGCGACGGTGCCTTGTGGCTGTATCCGGGCGATGGTCGCGGCGGTTTCCTGGCCAAGCGGCAGATCGGATCAGGTTGGCAGGGCTTCTCAAACCTCATTGGCGTGGGGGATTTCGACGGCGATGCCCGCCCCGATCTCATGGCCACCAAGCCCGATGGCAGTCTGTGGCTCTACCCAAGCGACGGCCAAGGTGGATTCCGGGCATGGTCGCAGATCGGCTCCGGCTGGAACGGCTTCACCAGCATCACTTCCGACGGCTCCTTTAGCGGTGCCGGTGCCGGACTGCTGGCGCGGACAAGCGACGGCACTCTCTACCTGTACCCCGGAAACGGCTGGGGTGGCTTCGTGCCCCGCATCAACCTCGGGGGTGGTTGGAATTCGGTGGGCGACATCGTGAGTGGGCAGGACTTCACGGGTGATGCGAAGTCGGACGTGCTGACCGCGACCTCGTCAGGAACCATGCGCCTCTACCCGGGCAGCGGTTCGGGATTTGCCGATCGGCTGGCCATTGGGGCCGGGTGGAACCAGTTCAGCCAGGTGTGGGAGGCAGGAGATTTCGACGGCGATGGTGTCGCGGACATCCTTGCCCGCGGCACCAATGGTGTGTTGTGGCTCTACCCCGGCAACGGTTCCGGCGGATTCCTGCCAAGGGTCCAAGTGGGTTCTGGGTGGGCCGCGTTCACCTCCGTTCTCAGTGCGGGAGATTTCGACGGCGATGGCCACCCGGACCTTGTGGCTCGGACCTCTGACGGTGTGTTGTGGCTGTATCCGACGGATGGGCGCGGCCAGTTCCTGGCCCGCAAACAGATTGGCACAGGGTGGCAAGGCTTCACGCAGATGCTGGCACCGGGCGACTTTTCGGGCGACGGCAAAGCCGATCTCGTGGCGCGGGCCGCCGACGGAAATCTTTGGCTCTACCCGGGCAACGGAGCCGGTGGTTTCCAGTCATGGCGGCAGATCGGAACCGGCTGGAACATTTTCGATTCAGTCATGCAGGGCGGTGACTTCAACGGCGATGGCCGGGAAGA
This sequence comes from Arthrobacter sp. StoSoilB22, assembly GCF_019977315.1. Lineage (NCBI taxonomy): Bacteria > Bacillati > Actinomycetota > Actinomycetes > Micrococcales > Micrococcaceae > Arthrobacter > Arthrobacter sp. StoSoilB22. The sequence goes on along the minus strand of NZ_AP024652.1, from coordinate 4,386,493 downwards.
CATCATGGCCCGCGGAAGCGATGGCTCACTGTGGCTCTACCCGGGCAACGGCAACGGGGGCTTCCTGACACGGGCTTCCCTGGGGGCAGGCTGGAACATGTTCTCTACCTTCGCCGCTTTGGGGAATGGCTTTACGGGATTGGGGAATCCTTCCGTTGTTGGCATCGCCGGTGATGGAACATTGTTCCTTTACGTCGGCACCGGCCAGGGGGCCTTCCAAAAGGTGGTGGTGGACCCGCGGTAGGGGATTATCGCCGCGCTCCTGCCCAGTTGCGCTCCTCCCGTTGTGCGCTCCTGCCCAGTTGCTGAGGCCAGACCCGGCCCGCGAGCAGCAAAATGCCCGGCACGTCACAGGACGTGCCGGGCATTTCCGTTGCTCCAGGCCGAGTAACCGGGCAGGAGCGTCGGGGTTAGACGTGCTGGTGTCGCTTGTGGACGCCGAGTTCCGCAGTGGGCGTCTTGGCTGATTCGCGGGCTGTCATGGCCGAGACAGCTGCGATGACGCAGATGACCGCGGTAAAGATGGAGATCTGGACCCAACCGCCGGGTTTGGTGCCACCCAGGGCGGTGACGATTGCGGGAGCGAAGCCTGCCATCAGGAAGCCGAGCTGCGTACCGATGGCCAAGCCGGAGAAGCGGACCTTGGTGCTGAACATTTCACCGTAGAAGGATGGCCAAACGGCGTTGGCTGCGGCGTATCCGAAGGAGAAGTAGACAACGGAGACCAGGAACATCAGCGGCACGTTGCCGCCCTCCAGGGTCAGCAGGAACACCGGCGTCATGATGGCGCTGGACAAAGCTCCGTAGATGAATACGGGTTTGCGGCCGATCTTGTCCGAGAGCATGCCGAACAGTGGCTGGGTTCCCAGGGCAACAACGTTTGCCGCGACCACCAGCCAGAGCGTGATGGTGCTGTTGACGCCGGCAACGTCCTGGGCGTATTTGATGGCGAGCGTACCAAAGACAGTGCTGACGGCGGCGATGAAGGCGCAGCAGACCACGCGGAGAACATCGCGCCAGTGCAGCCTGAGGAGGTCGGCAACGGGGAGCTTGGAGATCTGGTTGTTCTTCTTGGCTTCGGCGAATGCGGGCGGTTCGTGCAGGGTGCGGCGGATGAAGAAGGCCACCAGTACTACCACAGCGCTGAGCCAGAACGGGATGCGCCAACCGATGCCGTACTTGATGTCATCCGGCAGGGCCACCACGGGGATGAAGACGAGGGCTGCAAGGATTTGGCCACCCTGTGTACCGGTGAGGGTCCAGGAGGTGAAGAAGGAGCGGCGGTTGTCCGGGGCGTGCTCAAGGGTCATGGAGGAAGCGCCGGCCTGCTCGCCTGCAGCGGAGAGGCCCTGGCAGAGCCGGGCGAGGACCAGCAGGGCCGGAGCCCACCAGCCAATGGTCTTGAAGTCGGGGAGGCAGCCGATAACAAATGTGGCTGCCCCCATGAGGACCAGCGTGAACATCAGGACCTTCTGCCTGCCAATGCGGTCACCGAAGTGACCCAGAATCACCGCACCCACGGGGCGGGCAACGTAGGCGAAGCCGAAAGTTGCGAAGGACATGATGGCCGCGTTCGCGTCGGCGGAGGGAAAGAAGACGTGGGGGAAGATCAGGGCCGCGGCAGAGCCGAAGATGAAGAAGTCGTAATACTCGACGGCGCTGCCCAGGAAGCTGGCAAGCGCGGCTTTCTTGGGGGTTCCGGAAGTGGTTTCAGTGCCTGGCGTCGCTGACGGCATTGTTTGGCTCATGGGGTGTTCCTTCTGTGACGACGATGTCGCGGATCTGGCTTCTGTGGGGAGACCCAAGCATGGTGCGGCCGGTCGATCCCTGCATTAGTAACCACATGGTGAGAGCTACTTGTGCAATACAGCAATAGTGGCTGTGAGTGGGGTCACTTGTCAAGAGATGTCACCACCATCTAGAAATAGCTCTCACTATGTGAGAGCATCAAAACATGAGTGTGAAAGAGGACACAAAGACCGACATGGTCGGCAAGGCCTTGAGCCTGTTGGTTCTATTGGGAAATGAACCGCGCGGGGCGAGTGCGGCGGATCTGGCAAGGAGTGCGAATCTCCCGTTCAGCACCACGTACAGACTGCTGGGTTCACTGACCCGCGATGGATTTGTTGACTACGAGCCCGATGGGCGTCGGTACCACTTGGGACTACGCGTCTTCCAGCTCGGCCAGCGCGTTTCCAATCACCACGGCTTCGCGGCAACGGCGCTGCCCGTCCTTCAGCGTGTCACTGAAATTACGCATGAGGCCACCATCTTGTCCGTGCGCGACGGCAATCATCACCTCACTGTAAACAAGGTGGACGGACCCAAGACCTTTCGGGTCACCAGCGACCCCGGTCACCTGGGCGCCTTGCACACTACCTCCGTGGGTAAGGCGATCGTGGCGTTTGAGGATGAGATCGAGCGGAAGAGGCTGCTGGAGGAGCTCCCCCTGGATCCGCTCACCGAGCACACCATTACCGACCGCGACAAGTTCCGCGAGGAGATCGAGCAGGTGCGACGCCAGGGTTACGCGGTGATGGATGAAGAAAACGAGATTGGCATGCGCGCCGTCGCTGTTCCGGTTCTCAACTCACAGGGCCATGCGTTCGCCTCCCTCGCCACGGCCGTCCCGGTGTTCCGCATGAGCATGGAGGAATTGATTGCCCACGTCCCTACCCTGCAGGAGGCCGCGGCTGAACTCGCGGCCCGCCTGCCCCAGCGGTGACCCTCACCCAACCAGGTCGCAATAGTGCGCGTTTAGACGGCTCTAAGCGCGCTTAACTGCTACTTGGTTGGGTGCGCACTGTGGAAATGTTCGCGATAAGAACAAGCGTGCGGAATATGAACACTTGTAGTAATCTAAATAACACCCCGGCTGGAAGCGCCCCAGAAAGCGCCAAAAGCTCGGCGGTGCTGAAGTCAAAGGAGCTTTAGGATGAGCAACCGAGCCGAGTCCGTTCTGGTGGGCCTCGTAGGCGAAGGCGTCATGCCCTCACTCACGCCGCCCATGCACGAACGCGAAGCCGATGTGCAGGGCCTTCGCTTGCTGTACCGCCCCATCGACTTGCTGGAACTGCAGTTGCCGGCCACCGCCGTCGGGGATCTCCTGACGGCGGCGCAGCGCATGGGCTTCAACGGACTGAACATCACGCACCCGTGCAAGCAGTTGGTGCTGGGGCACCTTGATGAAATTTCCGACGACGCCGCGCGCCTGGGTGCCGTCAATACCGTCCTGATTCAGGACGGCCGGCTGATTGGCCACAACACTGACTTCTCCGGCTTCGGCTCGGCGCTCGCGGACGGCCTCCCCGAGGCGCGACTAGACCGCGTAGTTCAGTTAGGTGCAGGCGGTGCCGGTTCCGCCGTCGCCTACGCACTCCTCAAAGCCGGCGTCGGCACCCTGGACCTGGTGGACATGGATCCCGCCCGCGCCGCGGAACGTGCCGCCGAGCTCGGGGGGCTTTTCCCTGAAGCCACCGTTACGCCGCGGAGCATCAACGAGCTGCCCGAGATCATGCCCCTCGCTGACGGCTTGGTGCACTGCACTCCCATCGGCATGGCGGCCCACCCCGGGCTCCCCTTGGACATGGGCCTGGTGGAGCCGCGGCATTGGGTGGCGGACATCGTCTACCGCCCCATCGAAACGCAACTGGTCCGCGAGGCGCGGGCCAAGGGATGCGACGTCCTCGACGGCGGTCGCATGGCAGTCGGTCAGGCAGCCGACGCCTTCCAGCTCATCACTGGACGCGAGGCGGACCGCGATCGCATGCGGGCGCACTTCCTGGAGCTGATCGCCGCCGAAGAAGAGGCACTCTTGGCAAAGGCGGCCAACTGATGCGCACCGGAATCGCCACGGTTTGCCTGTCCGGCACGCTGAAGGAGAAGATGCAGGCCTGCGCGATTGCGGGCTTCGATGGCATCGAGATCTTCGAACAGGACCTCGTCACGTCCCCCCACAGCCCGGAAGAGGTCCGGACAATGGCCGCCGACCTCGGCTTGGGCCTGGATCTCTACCAGCCGTTCCGGGATTTCGACGGCGTCACTCCGGACCTGCTGAAGGCCAACCTCAAGCGGGCCGAGGCCAAGTTCAAGCTCATGTCACGTTTGGGCATGGACACCATCCTGGTCTGCTCCAACGTGGCCACGGCAACCATTGACGACGACGATCTCAGAGCCGAGCAGCTCGCGGAATTGGCAGAGTTGGCCGGGGCGCACGGCGTCAAGGTTGCCTACGAAGCCCTGGCGTGGGGCAAATACGTCAACGACTACGAGCACGCCTACCGCCTGGTTGAGATGGTGGACCACCCCAACCTCGGCACCTGCCTTGACTCCTTCCACATTCTTTCCCGTGACTGGGACACCGCGCCGATCGAGCAGATCAACGCGGAGAAAATCTTCTTCGTTCAGGTTGCCGACGCCCCCAAGCTCTCCATGGACGTGCTGTCCTGGAGCCGCCATTACCGGGTTTTCCCGGGTGAGGGCCAGTTCGAGCTTGCCAAGTTCATGGGCCACGTTGTCCGTGCCGGATACACGGGCCCGGTCTCCCTCGAGGTCTTCAATGATGTCTTCCGCCAGTCGGACACCGAGCGCACCGCCGTGGATGCCATGCGCTCCCTCATCTGGCTGGAGGAACAGAGCGCCAAGTGGCTCGCAAGCACCTCCGTGGCAGATGCACCGGAAGACAAAGCCGCGTCCCGCCGTCGTTATCCCATGGAACTGGCCACGCTGCCCAAGGTGAGCGAACCCGCCGGCTTCAACTTTGCCGAGGTCAAGGCTGACGACACCGCTCAGCTTGAGAAGCTCCTGGGCCAGCTCGGCTTCGGGTTCGAAGGCCGCCACCGCACCAAGGATGTCCAGCTCTGGACCATGGGCCAGGCGCGCGTCATCATCAACGAGCAAGCGGCCTCGCACACCGAACCGGCTATCGCCGCGTTGGGGTTCGACGTCGACTCTCCAGTGATTGCCTCCGCTCGCGCCCAGCAGCTCAAGGCGCCCGTGGTGGCCCGCAAGGTCCAGGCCGACGAGGAAGTCTTCCAAGGCATTTCTGCCCCTGACTCCACCGAGATCTTCCTGTGCCAGGGCAGCCCGGACGGGACGGCGGCGTGGACGCACGAGTTCGGCGAGGGTCTGGAACACGCCTCCAGCGCACAGAACGCCGTCATTGACCACGTCAACCTCGCCCAGCCGTGGCAGCACTTCGACGAAGCCGTCCTCTTCTACACCAGCGCCCTCGCCTTGGAACCGCAACCCTTCGCGGAGGTCCCCAGCCCCAGCGGACTGGTGCGCTCGCAGGTGATGCAGACCAGCAACGGCGCCGTCAGGCTGGTGCTCAACCTGGCTCCGGCCCAGCAGGCACAAGAAAAAGCCCGCAAAACGTACCAGGAACACATCGCGTTCGCCGTGGAAGACCTCGTGGCTACGGCCCGGTCCGCCCGCGATCGTGGCCTCGAGTTCCTCCAGATTCCGGCCAACTATTACGAGGACCTGGACGCCCGGTTCGATCTTGAACCCGGATTCCTGGCCACCCTCAAGGAGCTCAACCTCCTCTATGACCGGGACGCCAACGGCGAGTTCCTCCACTTCTACACGGCCACCGTGGGCAGTGTGTTCTTCGAAATGGTGGAGCGCCGCGGCAACTACGACGGCTACGGGGCGCCCAACGCCCCGGTGCGCCACGCCGTCCAATACGACTCGCTCCACCGGGCTTAGACCCGAAACCAAAGAGAATCCATCAACCGAAAGGAGCCGGCCGTGCTGCAAGAACAGACAGCACCAGCGCTCGAATCCGAGGAGCTCGTGCCCGCCGCTGAGCCACACGCTGCGCACGATTCCAAGAAAGTGGAAACCCAGGCCGATCTCAGTGCTGAGATCAAGGGCATCGGGGACCGCTACGCCGAGGCCCTGAAGAATGGCAAAGGCCCGGAAACCATGCCGCGCCTGGACTACGCCCCTTACCGCAGCAGTATCCTCCGCCACCCCACCAAGAGCCTGCACCACGCGGACCCGGAGACAATCGAGCTCTACTCGCCCGCCTTCGGTCACCAGGATGTGCACGCGCTGGAATCGGACCTGACCATCCAGCACAACGGCGAACCGCAGGGTGAGCGCATCATCGTCGCTGGCCGCGTCCTTGATGGCGATGGGCGTCCTGTAGCGGGACAGCTCGTGGAGATCTGGCAGGCCAATGCCTCCGGCCGCTACATCCACAAGCGCGACCAGCACCCCGCACCGCTGGACCCGAACTTCACCGGCGTCGGGCGTTGCATCACCGGCGACGACGGCTCGTACAGCTTCACCACCATCAAGCCCGGCGCGTACCCGTGGAAGAACCACCTGAACGCCTGGCGTCCGGCCCACATCCACTTCTCCATGTTCGGCTCGGAGTTCACCCAGCGGATCGTCACCCAGATGTACTTCCCGGGCGACCAGCTCTTCCCGCTGGACCCCATCTACCAGTCGATCGTGGACCAGGATGCCCGCGACCGCCTGGTGGCACAGTACGACCACGAGCTGACCAGTCCGGAATGGGCCCTCGGCTACAAATGGGACATCATCCTGACCGGTTCCAAGCGGACCTGGACCGAAAACGAAGCATACGGCGACGCCGGGGACGAGGAGTAAAGCGCATGAGCAAGCTGGCACCCACACCGGGTCAGACCGTTGGCCCTTTCTACGGCTACGCCCTCCCCTTCAATAAGGACAACGAACTCCTGGCGCCGGGCAGCCCCGGCAGCATCCGCCTCCAAGGCACGGTCTACGACGGCGCGGGCAATGCCATTCCGGACGCCATCCTGGAAATCTGGCAGCCGGACTCCGAGGGCAAGATCGTCCAGCGCACCGGCTCCCTGGTCCGCGACGGCTACACCTTCACCGGCTGGGGCCGCGGCTCTGTGGGCAACTCAGGCGTGTACACGTTCACCACAGTCAACCCCGGTCCCACGGCACCGGGTGCTGCTGCGTTCATCTCCGTGGCTGTGTTTGCCCGCGGCCTCATGAACCGCCTCTTCACCCGCGTGTACCTGCCGGAAAACGAGGAAGCACTGGCCAACGATCCCCTGCTGAGCTCCCTGGATCCCGAACGCCGCAAGACCCTGATCGCACGCCGCGATCCCGACGGTGGCCTCACCTGGGACATCCGCCTGCAGGGCGGCGACGAGACCGTGTTCCTGGATTTCCAGCAGGACGGATCGCTGGATCTGGCTTCCGAGGATCAGGCAACCCGATGACCGACGGCGACTTCGGCCTCCTGAGCCCCGTTTCGGCGTCGCCCGCTGTGGCGGCGCTGACGGGCGACCGTGCCGTGATGGCGGCAATCCTCGACGTCGAAGCCTCTTGGGCTTCCGTCCTCGAGGAGGCGGGGCTGGTCCCCGGCGGATCCGCCGCTGTGGTGGCCGAAGCCGCCTCGATCGAGCATTACGACGCTGCCTCAATTGCCGAACGCGCCCAGGGTGGCGGCAACCCGGTCATTCCCTTGCTAGGAGACTTGCGCGCCCGCGTCCGGGAATTGGACTCCGGAATCGGTGCCGGCAAGGCCGTCCACACCTCCCTGACCAGCCAGGACGTTCTCGACTCCGCTCTCATGCTGCTGGCCAGCCGCACCATTTCAGCGTTGCTGGCTGACGTCAAGGGCACGACGACGGCGCTCGCCACCTTGGCGGAGCAGCATGCGGACACGCTGTGCGTGGGCAGGAGCCTGACGCAACACGCGCTTCCGTATACGTTCGGGCTCAAGGCTGCGCAGTGGTTCCAGGGCGTGGCCGCTGCCGCTGCCCGCTTTGAATCCCTGGAATTTCCGGTTCAGTTCGGCGGGGCCGGCGGGACGTTGGCCTCCGGGACCAAGCTGACTACGGGTACTTCCTCCACACCATTTACGCTCGCGGATGGGTTGGCTGCACGCCTTGGGCTGGCCGCAGTCCCGGCCCCTTGGCACACCAACCGGCTGGCCATCACAGCCCTGGGCGACGGCCTCGCTGCCGTCATCGATTCCTTCGGCAAGATCGCTGCCGACCTGCTCTTCCTGAGCCGGCCGGAAGTCGCCGAACTTGGCGAACCCCTGGCTGCCGGGCGGGGTGTTTCCTCGGCCATGCCGCAGAAGCAGAACCCCGTGCTGTCAGTCCTGATCCGCAGCGCAGCGTTGCAGGCTCCTGGTCTTGCCGCGCAACTGCACCTCGCGGCGGCTACCTTCAACGACGAGCGGCCCGATGGCGCCTGGCACAGTGAATGGCCGGCTCTGCGCCAGCTGCTCGCGTTGGCCTTGGGCGCAGCCGGACACCTTCGCGAACTCACCGAAGGCCTCCGGGTCTTCCCGGACGCCATGCGCCGGAACCTCGAGCTCTCGGGACCACTGCTGCTCAGCGAAGGTGTGTCGGCCGCCGTGGCGCCTCTCCTGGGCGAGGACGGAAAACAGAAGCTGCAGGCCGTCGTCGACGAGACCCTGAAGGCGCCCGCCGCCGAGCAGTCCCGGATGTACACCAAGCTGCTGCGCGAAACCGTGCCTGCGGACAAGCTCTCGGACGCCGAACTCGAAGCTCTCCTGGACCCCGCAAGTTACCTCGGCGAGGCAGCGGAGATCAGCCGCCGGGTCCTTGCCGCCTACCCGGATTACGCAGGAACCTCGAAAGGAGCCACTCGTGGCTAAGCCAACCATCAAGGCCGTGCTGCTGTCCCCGCAGCGTGAACTGGGATCCAAACCGCTCTTGGTAGTGGGCCCGTCACTGGGCACGTCCACCATTCTCTGGACGGAAACGGCTGCCCTCCTGGGTGACGAGTACGACGTCATCGGTTGGGACCTCCCGGGCCACGGGATCTCGCCGACCACCACGGAAGGTTTCGATGTTGCGGAACTGGCTGACGCCGTCGTCGATCTTGTTGACTCTGTTGCCCCCGGCGTGGGGTTCCACTACGCCGGTGTTTCGCTGGGCGGGGCCACCGGCCTGCAGCTTGGCATCAAACACGGCAACCGACTCCGCAGCCTGTCCGTCCAGTGCAGCGGCGCTAAGCTCGGCACTCCCGAGGGCTGGTTGGAGCGTGCGGAAACCGTCCGCAGGCTGGGCACCCCGGTGATGATCCAAGGCTCCGCTGAACGCTGGTTCGGGCCGGGCTTCATGGACCGCCAGCCGGACATCAGCAGCCGCCTGCTGCACGCCCTCCGCGACGCCGATCGCTTTGGCTACTCGTTCTGCTGCGAAGCCCTCGCCGCATTCGATGTCCGCGAGCAACTGGGCAGCATCACCGTTCCCACGCAGGTGATTGCCGGCGTCGAGGATTCCGTGGCGCCGCCGTCGATGGCCGAGTCTGTTGCGGACGGGATCCGGACCGGCGGCGGAACGGCAGTGGTGGAAACGCTCGACGGCGTCGCTCACCTGGCGCCCGCAGAAGCGCCGGCCGCTGTGGCCGGCTTGATGCGCACTTTCATGAAGGAGAACGGACGATGAGTACTGTTTCCGGCGATGCTGAACGCAACGGCGCCGTGCAGCCCGATGCCACCGCACAGGACATTTACGACGCCGGCATGGTGGTTCGCCGCGAAGTGCTCGGCGACGCGCACGTGGACCGGGCGAACACCAACAAAGATTCCTTTACCGAGGACTACCAGGACATGATCACCAGGATCGCCTGGGGTGGCATCTGGACGCGGCCCGGCTTGAGCCGGCAAATGCGATCCGCCGTTACCCTCACGGCACTGGTGGCGCACGGTCACTGGGAGGAGCTGGCCATGCACGTCCGGGCTGCCCTCAATAACGGCCTGAGCAGGGACGAAATCAAGGAAATCCTGCTGCAGACCGCCATCTATTGCAGTGTGCCGTCGGCCAATTCCGCGTTCAAGACGGCCCAGAAGGTCTTCGCCGAGATCGACGCGGCCTCCACCCCCAACTAGTCCCCACCCCGAAGGAAATCCCATGAACCAGGCTTTCGTGTACGACGCCGTGCGCACGCCCTTCGGCAAGTTCGGCTCCGGTCTTGCCGCTGTCCGTCCCGACGACCTTGCCGCCCATGTGGTCCGCGAGTCCGTTAAGCGTGCCCCGGGGCTTGATGTTGAGCGAATCGACGAAGTGGTGTTCGGCAACGCCAACGGTGCCGGCGAGGAAAACCGCAACGTGGCCCGCATGGCCACCCTGTTGGCTGGCCTGCCGGTCTCCATTCCGGGCACCAGCGTGAACCGGCTGTGTGGATCCTCGTTGGACGCGGCGATCATCGCCTCGCGCCAGATCAACGCGGGCGACGCCGAACTCATGCTGGTGGGCGGCGCGGAATCCATGAGCCGTGCGCCGTGGGTGCTGCCGAAGACCTCCAAGCCCTACCCGGCCGGCGACATGACGCTCGCTTCAACCACGCTCGGTTGGCGCCTGGTGAACCCGGCCATGAGCAAGGACTGGACCATCTCCCTGGGCGAAGCCACCGAGCGACTCCGTGAAAAGTACGGAATCACCCGGGAGCGGCAGGATGCTTTTGCGGCTGATTCGCACAACCTGGCCGACGCCGCGTGGAACGAAGGCTTCTACGATTCTTTGGTGTCGCAGGTTCCGGGCACTGATCTTGTGCGGGACGAAGGCATCCGTGCCGGTTCTTCGGCGGAGAAGCTTGCCGGGTTGAAGACGGTGTTCCGGGCTGAGTCTGACGGGCCCGACGGCGGCACGGTCACCGCCGGGAATGCCTCGCCTTTGTCTGATGGTGCTTCGGCGGCGTGGATCGGATCCGAAGCTGCGTCTTCCATTCTTGGCTTGGACCCGTTGGCGCGCATCGCCGGGCGTGGTGCCCACGGCAACGATCCCCAGTTCTTCGGTTTCGCCCCGGTGGAAGCCGCGAACAAGGCCCTCGCGAAGGCGGGCATCGGCTGGGACCAGGTGGGCGCCGTCGAACTTAACGAAGCGTTCGCCGCGCAATCGCTGGCGTGCGTTGATGCATGGGGGATCGACCCCTCAATCGTGAACCAGCACGGTGGCGCCATCGCGATGGGCCACCCACTCGGTGCCTCCGGTACCCGCATCCTGGGTACGCTCGCCCGCTCTTTGCAGGCTTCCGGGCAGCGCTGGGGAGTTGCGGCGATCTGCATCGGCGTGGGCCAGGGCCTGGCCGTGGTGCTGGAAAACGTTTCTGCCGGAGTTTCAGAAGGAGTCTAGGGCGATGCTGAATTTCATTGACACTGTTGGCGAGGCTGTCGCCGGCATCAAGGACGGTTCCACCGTGATGATCGGCGGGTTCGGTAACGCCGGGCAGCCGTTCGAACTGATCGACGCGCTGATGGACTGCGGCGCGAAGGACCTGACCGTGGTGAACAACAACGCCGGCCAGGGCGATCAGGGCCTCGCGTTGCTGATCAAGGAGGGCCGAGTCCGCAAGATGATCTGCTCGTTCCCGCGGCAGTCCGATTCCTGGCATTTCGACGCCAAGTTTCACTCCGGTGAGATCGAGCTGGAACTGGTCCCGCAGGGCAACCTGGCCGAGCGCATCCGTGCTGCCGGTGCCGGTATCGGTGGGTTCTTCACGCCCACCGGTTACGGCACCACGTTGGCTGAGGGCAAGGAAACCCGGTTGTTGGATGGAAAGTGGCAGGTGTTTGAGACGCCGATCCATGCCGACGTCGCCCTCATCAAGGCACTCAAGTCCGATGGCAAGGGCAACCTCGTTTACCGCAAGACGGCCCGGAACTTCGGCCCCATCATGGCCGCCGCTGCCAAGCACACCATCGTGCAGGTCTCGGAGATCGTGCCTACCGGTTCCCTGGATCCGGAAAACGTAGTGACGCCGGGGATTTACGTCAACAGTGTGGTCCGCGTCGATTCTGCCGGCGGCGGAGTCGGCACCAGCACAGAGAAGGTGGTCTGAGCATGAGCACCCAAACAAGCATCCAGACCTCGGAGAAGCCGCTGGGCCGCGACGAGCTCGCCCAGTTGGTGGCCCGCGACATCGCCCCGGGCTCGTTCGTGAACCTGGGCATCGGCCAGCCCACGCTCGTGTCCAACTACCTCACCGAGGAACAAAACATCACCCTCCACACGGAGAACGGGATGCTCGGCATGGGCCCGGCAGCTGAGGGCGACGAGATCGACGGCGACTTGATCAACGCCGGCAAGATTCCCGTCACCGAACTGCCCGGGGCCTCGTACTTCCACCACGCCGACTCGTTCGCGATCATGCGCGGCGGGCACTTGGACATCTGCGTGCTCGGCGCTTTCCAGGTCTCCGCCACCGGCGACCTCGCCAACTGGCACACCGGCGCCCCGGACGCCATCCCGGCCGTGGGCGGTGCGATGGACCTCGCAACCGGTGCCAAGGACGTCTTCGTGATGATGACCTTGCTGACCCGCGAAGGCGTGTCCAAGCTCGTGGAACACTGCACCTACCCGATCACCGGCGTCGGCTGCGTCACCCGCGTGTACACGGACAAAGCCGTGTTCCTCACAGGCCCCGACGGCGTCACCGTCCGCGAAACCTTCGGCTGCACCTTCGAGGAAATCCAGGAGCTCGTACCGCTGCCCCTGAAGAAGCCGGCCTAAGGGAGGCAGAGTAGGCCTCGCAAGTTCCGGCCCCCGCGTTGTGAGGCCCGCTCTGCAGGGTTTTCGGGGCGTGAGTCCTGCAGAGTAGGCCTCGCAACGCGATTTAGGATTGGTAACCATGACCGACTCCGCAATTACCCCCCAGGCAAGCGATCAGTATGTGCAGTCGCTGGCCCGGGGACTTGCCGTGATCCGGGCGTTCGACGCGAACAACCCCGTGATGACACTCAGCGAAGTCGCGGCCCGCACCGATCTGACCCGTGCCACGGCCCGGAGGTTCCTGCACACCTTGGTTGAGCTGGGCTATGTCCGCACCGATGGCAAGACGTTCGCGCTCACGGCCAAGGTGCTGCAGCTCGGATACTCGTATCTGTCAGCGCTGTCTATTCCGCAGCTTGCCCAGCCGCACTTGGAACAACTGAGCCTAAAGCTGGGGGAGTCCACCTCTGCCGCGGTGCTGGACGGACCGGATATTTTCTACGTGGCCCGCGTTGCCACCCGCAGGATCATGAACGTCGGCATCACGGTTGGCACCCGCTTCCCGGCGTACGCCACGTCCATGGGTCGCGTGCTGCTCGCCGGATTGCCGCAGGCTAGGTTGGAGGCTTACCTCTCGACGGCGGAACTCACCCCGCTCACCCCGCGGACCGTCGCCAGCGCCTCCGACTTGAGGGCCGCCGTCGAACATGTCCGCAGGCAGGGGTGGTGCCTCCTGGACCAGGAGCTGGAACTTGGGCTGATGTCCATCGCAGCACCGGTGTGGAACCACAACAACGGCGACAACGTGGCTGCGATCAACGTGTCCCTGCAGGCCCAGGCCGTTGCTGCCCAGCCGGACCCGGAGAAGTATCTGGAGGGCGTGCGCCAGGAAGTGGTGGCCACCGCGCAGGCAATCTCCCAAGACGTCTCCGCGAAGCACTAGCCGGTTCGAGCACTGACTACTTCCGGATCGCAGCCAATCGGGTCTCAAGGATCCGGCGGACCATCGAGTCCGGCACGGGGTTGTCCGCCGAGAACCGCAGCGTCCCCGGCGACCATGAGTAGCCCCCCAGCTCTTCGGACATTTCCGGCAGGATCTGCCCACTAAACGGGTACAGGGCAAGGTGCTTCTTGGTTTCGAGCACGCTCACAAAGCCCTTGCCATCAACCAGCAAAGCGGGCATCCCGTAGCTGACGCCTTCTTCGGCGTCGGGGGCCAACTCGCGGGCGATCGCCACAATTCGCTCCAGAATTGGGCGGTTGCCCTCGCTGACGCCCGCAAGATATTCGGTGACGGTTCCCATGGCTCAATCCTGCGCCATCGACGGGAGTTTTTGTACAGCTAATGACCTCTAGAAGCGGTTTTAGGGGCGGTATCTGTACAAAAACTCCAGAGGTTTAGCGTTCCGGGATCACCGCGATGCCCTGAATTTCGATCAGTGCTTCCTTCTGCCACAGGCGCGTGACACCGATGCCTGCCATGGCGGGGTAGTGCGATCCCGCCATTTCGCGCCAGATGCGTCCGATTTCGCGGCCGTTGGCCATGTAGTCGTCAACGTCCGTGAGGTAGATGGTCACGTTGACAAGGTCTTCGGGCTGTCCGCCGGCCTCGCGCAGGGTGGTGATCACGTTGGAGAACGCCTGCGTGAACTGTTCCACGATGCCGCCGGGAACGATCTTCATGTTCTTGTCCAAAGCCGTCTGCCCGCCCAGGAAGACGGTGTTGCCGGCCAGGATGCCGTGCGCAAAACCCGATGGTTTGGGCAGCGATTCCGGGTTGATCGTTGTGTGGCTCATGCTGTTCCTCCTCGTTGTGGCAACTGCAAAAACTTTTGGAAAGCCTCTGTGCAGATCATTTCTGCCGTGCTACGTTGAGCATATGTGACGATCGTAAAAAAGTCGACACATCATAAAATCTCGAAGGGAACCCGCAATGAAACTCGCCACCCTGCGCACGGCCAACGGAGGAACGACGGCGGCACTCGCCACGGGCGCCGACTCTTACCTCACCCTGCCCGCCGATGACGTCGGCGCGCTCCTGGCTCGGCCGGACTGGCGGAACGCTGTTGAAGAGGCTGCAGCGTCGAAGGAGCAGACCATAGTTGCGGCCGCCGACGCTGACCTCGCCCCGCTCCTTCCCCGGGCCGGCAAAGTCATCTGCTGCGGCTTGAACTATGGGGACCACATCCAGGAAATGGGCCGCGAACTTCCCGAATACCCCACACTGTTCGCCAAGTATGCGGACACCTTGGTGGGGGCTGAAGACGCCGTAGAAGTCCACGGCAGCGGCCGTGTCGACTGGGAAGCCGAGCTGGCCGTCGTCGTAGGTTCTGAACTGTTCCATGCAGACGAAGACCAGGCCCGTGCGGCCATTGCCGGGTACACGGTGGCCAACGACGTCTCCATGCGCGACTGGCAGAACCGGACCCTGCAGTGGTTCCAGGGCAAGGCCTGGGACGGCACAACCCCCGTGGGCCCGGTCATGGTCACCGCGGACGAGGCGGACCAACACTTCAACGTCCGCGGATACGTCAACGGCGAGCTTGTGCAGCAGGGAAACACCAGCACCCTGGTATTCGGCCCGGCACAGCTGCTGTCCTACATCTCGCAATTCACCGCTCTGCGTCCCGGCGACCTCGTCCTTACCGGAACACCCGGGGGAGTGGGCATGGGAATGACCCCGCCTCGCTTCCTTAAGGACGGCGACGTCCTCACTACGGAAATCGACGGGATCGGCCGGTTGGAGAATCAGTTCCGAATCCACGCACCCGTCGCAGTCCCCGCCTGACAGCAATCGTCCAGAACCACCAGATAAAAGGAGAAAACCCATGAGCCAGACCACTACCGAGTACCAACTCGAAGGCGATAACTCCATCTACGCGCAGGCTGACGGCAAGGTTGTCCCGGTTGTCACCCGCGCCGGAGCTGAGGACACCAACACTGCGCAGTCCGGCGACTGCATCCGCGTGTCCGGCGTCAGCATCCAGCACACCCCGGCAACCAAGATCTGGTTCGGCCAAGTGTCCAACACCCCCGGGTACCGCTCACTTCCGCACCACCACGGCGAGGCTGAGACCGGCGGCTATGTGTTACGTGGCCACGGCCGCATCTACTTCGGCGAGAACTACTCGGAGTTCATCGACATGAAGGCCGGCGACTGGGTTTTCGTGCCGCCGTTCATGCCCCACGTTGAAGCCAACATGTCCATCACGGAAGAACTCGTCTGGCTCACAGCGCGCACGCCGGAGAACCTCGTGGTGAACCTCGAAGACGTGGCTGACGAAACCCTCGCCGACTACCGCCGGGCCTAAGCCATGATCACTGGAACCCTGACGTCCGAGACCTTCCTTAAGGCAGTTGAACTAACGCCCACAGCGGCCGAGGTGTTCGACGAAGCCTATGAAGCAACCACCCAGTACGTGCCGTGGCCAAAAGCCTATGGTGGAGACATGGTGGCACAGGCGGCGGCCGCGATGATGCGGTCCGTTGAAGCTGACAGGACTCTGCACTCGATGCACAGCTACTTCATGCGTCCCGTGGATATCGGTTCCAGTGTCCGGTACGAAGTGGAGCGCCTGCGGGATGGCCGAGGGTATTCCACCCGCACGGTCCGGGGTTTCCAGAACGGCAAGGCCGTGTACGCGGCCATGGGTTCGTTCCAGGTCCCTGAGAGCGGCCCGGACTTCCAGCCCGAGGCTCCTGCCGCCGTCGAGCCTGAATCGCTGCGGACTGCGGCCGAAGCGCTGGACGGCGTGGACGGCCAAGCCGCGGAGTACTGGTCGACGGGCCGTAGCTTCGATATGCGCCATATTCCAGGGCCGGTATATATCGATCTCGAGGGCGGTTCCGTGCCGCAGCAGGCCATTTGGGTCAAGGCTTTTGACGCCCTGCCCGACGACGCCGACCTCCACCGCACAGCGCTGGCTTACGTCTGCGATTACACAATTTTGGAGCCGCTGCTCCGGGTGAACGGACTCAACTGGTCCAGCCCGGGACTCGCGACCGCCAGCTTGGACCACTCCATGTGGTTCCACCGCGATGGTCGCGCCGACGACTGGGTGCTCTACGCCCAGGACGCCATTTCCGGTCAAAGCAACAGGGGCCTCGCCATGGGCCGCTTCTTCGATCGTCAGGGAAGGCTGCTTGCCACGGTCGCCCAAGAGGGCATGATTCGGGCTGGCACCTAAACAGCATTAGATCTCCGCCAACCATCCGCTTCAACGACGCACCACTGAAAGGACCGGCCATGAGCATGATGCCATCGGCCCACGTGGACACGTTTACCCGCGACCACCTGCCGCCCGCCGATACTTGGCCTGCGCTTGAATTCACCCTTCCCGAACTCCACTACCCGGAGCGGCTCAACGCTGCGGCGGTACTGATCGACGACGCTGTTGAGCAGTACGGCCCAGACCGTCCCGCCCTGTGGACCCCTGACGGCTCGGTATGGACCTACGGTCAGCTCCAGCAGCGTTCCAACCAGGTGGCACAGGTCCTCACCGAAGACCTCGGTGTCGTTCCGGGCAACCGCGTGTTGTTGCGCGGACCCAACAACCCTTGGATCGTGGCTGCCTGGCTGGGTGTCCTGAAAGCCGGCGCCGTAGTAGTCACCACCATGCCCATGCTGCGCTCCACCGAGGTCTCCACCCTCATCCAACTCACCAAACCCGTGGTCGCCATCTCTGATCACCGGTTCGTGGACGAGCTCGCGATCGCGGCGGCGGATGAGGTCAAGGTCCTGACGTACGGGGCCGGCAATGGATTCGACGACGACGGCGACCTCGCCTCGCGCTGCGAGCACAAGAGCGGCAAGTTCACGGCAGTGGACACAGCCGCGGACGACGTCGCCCTGTTAGGACCGACGTCGGGCACCACCGGCGTGCCCAAGGTGACTATGCATTTCCACCGGGACATCCTGGCCAACGCGGATACTTTCGCCCGTTACATCCTGGAACCAACTGCAGATGACGTGTTCGCGGGTTCCCCGCCCTTGGCGTTCACGTTCGGACTTGGCGGTTTGGTGGTCTTCCCGCTCAGGTTCGGCGCGTCGTCGCTACTCACAGAGAAGGCCGGGCCGGTGGAGCTTGCTGAAGCCGCAGCCGCGGCAGGAGCCAGCATCCTCTTCACCGCACCCACGGCTTACCGGGCCATCCTGAAAGAGAAGCGCGGAGACCTCCTCAGGGGCCTGCGTATGGCCGTCTCCGCCGGAGAGCATCTCTCCAAGGAAACCTGGGAAGCGGTGCATGAGGCCACGGGTTTGCGGCTGATCAACGGGATTGGCGCCACGGAAATGCTGCACGTCTTCATTTCCGCGGCAGGGGACGATATCCGCCCTGGGACCACTGGCCGCGCGGTGCCGGGCTTCAGGGCCACCATCCTGGACGACGACGGCAACGAACTCGGCCCGGGCAACATCGGCCGCCTGGCAGTGATCGGCCCCACCGGATGCCGCTACCTCGACGACGCACGGCAGGCCAACTACGTGGTCCGTGGCTGGAACGTCACCGGTGACACGTTCGCCATGGATGCCGACGGGTACTTCACCTACCAGGCACGCTCAGACAACATGATCGTCTCCTCCGGCTACAACATCGGTGCGCCCGAGGTTGAGACGGCCATCGACCAGCACCCGGATGTTGTGGAAAACGCGGTCATCGGGGTTCCGGATGAAGAGCGCGGCAGCATCGTCTGCGCATTCGTCGTCCTGCGCGAAGGCGTCACTGGCGACGCCGGGAAGCGCAAGGAAATCCAGGACTTCGTGAAGCAAACCATCGCCCCGTACAAGTACCCGCGGGATGTCCGCTTCGTCAACGAACTGCCCCGCAATCCCAGCGGCAAACTCCAGCACTTCAAGCTCCGCGACAGGGTCCTCGCGCAGGACAAAACAGCGAGCCAGACCGAACAACTTACCCCCGCCGGCCAGAGCCAGGCTTGAGAAGGAGCAACACCATGAAAATCGCAATCGTTGGAGGCGGGCCTGGCGGTCTGTACTTCGCAGCACTGATGAAGCAGCTGGACCCGTCGCATGACATCACCCTCTGGGAACGTAACGCTGCCAGCGACACCTTTGGCTTCGGCGTCGTGTTTTCCGATGAGACCCTGGGCGGCATCGGCAACGCTGATCCCGTAGTGGCCGAGTACATGAGCCGTCGCTTCGCACGCTGGTCCGATATCGACATCCACTTCCGCGAGCAAATGATCACGGTGGGCGGCCAGGGCTTCGCTGCCATGAGCCGCAAGGAACTGCTGGAGCTGCTCCAGCGCCGCTGCATCGAACTGAACGTGGACGTGCGTTTCAGTACCCTGGCTCCTGCCGTGGAGGAGCTTGAAGCCAACTACGATCTTGTTCTCGCAGCGGACGGCATCAACTCCCAGATCCGGGCCAAGTACGCCGACTCCTTCAAGCCCAACCTGGACCCGCGTACCAACAAGTTCATGTGGCTTGGTACGGACCAGGTTTTCGAGGCCTTCAAGTTCTTCGTGAAGGAAACCGAGTGGGGCGTCATGCAGATCCACGGTTACCCCTACTCGGACGAGGGCTCCACCTTCATCGTGGAAATGCACCAGGACGTGTGGCACGCCGCGGGCTTCGACGAAACCGCCAACGAGGTCTTCCCTCCCGGTGTCTCCGATGAGAAGGCCATCGCCAAGATCCGCGAGATCTTCGCCGAGGAACTGAACGGCTACGAGGTCCTCACCAACAACTCCAAGTGGATCAACTTCACCACGGTCCGCAACGAGAGCTGGCGCCACAACAACGTAGTGCTGCTGGGCGACGCTGCCCACACCGCCCACTTCTCCATCGGTTCGGGCACCAAGCTGGCCATGGAGGACTCGCTGGCATTGGCTGCTTGCCTCCACGAGCACCCGGATGTGGAGTCCGCCTTGGTTGCTTATGAGACCGAGCGTCGGCCCGTGGTTGCCTCCACTCAGCGTGCAGCCCAGGCATCCCTTGAATGGTTTGAGCGCATCGGCCAGTACAAGGACCAGGACCCTACACAGTTCGCGTTCAACCTGCTGACCCGCAGCCGCCGCATCACGCAGGAAAACCTGCGGCTCCGCGATCCCGAGTTCGCCGACGCCGTGGACCGCGACTTCGCTGCCTCGCAGGGGCTGACAGAGGTCGCTCCGGCCATGTTCCAGCCGTTCCGGATCGGCCAACTGGAGTTGAAGAACCGCATTGTGGTCTCCCCGATGGACATGTACTCAGCTACGGACGGTGTTCCGGGCGACTTCCACAAGGTCCACCTTGGCTCCAAGGCCCTCGGCGGTGCAGGCCTGGTCATGACAGAGATGGTCTGCGTCTCCGAAGCCGGCCGCATCACCCCCGGCTGCAGCGGCCTCTACACGGATGAACAGCGTGAGAGCTGGAAGGAAATCGTGGACTTTGTTCACGCCCGTTCCACCGCCAAGATCGGCGCCCAGCTGGGCCACTCTGGCCGCAAGGGCTCCACCAAGCTCATGTGGGAAGGCATTGACCAGCCGCTCGAATCCGGTAACTGGACCGCCGTGGGTCCCTCTGCCTTGCCGTACAGCCCGGAGAACCAAACTCCCGTGGAGCTGGATCGCGCTGGAATGGATGCCATCAAGGCCGAGTTTGTCGCCTCCACGGTCCGTGCGGACGAGGCCGGTTTCGATCTCCTGGAAATCCATGCCGCCCACGGTTACCTGCTGTCCTCCTTCCTTTCGCCGGTGTCCAACAAGCGGACCGACGAATACGGTGGCAGCTTGGAGAACCGGCTGCGGTTCCCGCTGGAAGTGTTCGACGCCGTTCGTGCAGCTTGGCCTGTCAGCAAACCGGTGACGGTGCGCATCTCCGCCACAGACTGGATCGAAGGTGGCAACACTTCGGATGATTCCGTGGCCATCGCCAAGGCGTTCGTTGAGCACGGCGCCGCCGGCTTGGACGTTTCCACCGGGCAGGTCGCCAAGGAAGAGAAGCCCGCCTTCGGCCGTAGCTACCAGACGCCGTTCGCGGACCGCATCCGTCAGGAAGTTGCCGCACCTGCAGGCGTGGCGGTGATCGCCGTCGGCGCCATCTCCACCTACGATGACGTGAACTCCATCCTCCTGGCCGGCCGTGCGGACTTGATCGCCTTGGGACGCACGCACCTTTACGATCCCCAATGGACGCTGCACGCAGCGGCCGAGCAGGAATATCAGGGGCCCGGCGCCGACTGGATCCCACAATTCCGTGCTGGTCGCCGCAAGCCTCCGAGCTCACGCACTGACGCCGTTCGTCCCCGCCTGTCCCTGCTTAAGGAAGCCGACATGGAAGAAGTCAACACACACCTCCGCTGGACTCCCGAGTCCGCCGCAGCATCGGTTTTGGTGAAGTAGCCATGGCCACCGCACCAGTCAACGACTGGAACGTGCCCAAGAAGACCACCGGTTTGGTGTTGTTCTGCTGCTGGCTCGCGATCCTCGCCGAAGGTTACGACGTCGGCGTCCTGGGCGCTATCCTGCCGGCACTTGCCGAGTACAAAGAATGGAACCTCAGCCCCCTGGCCTTGGGCGGTCTGGGATCATATGCCCTGATTGGCATGCTTATTGGCGCCCTCTTCATCGGCACGCTCAGCGACCTCGTCGGCCGCAAGAAAATGCTCCTGGCTTCCATGGCGATCTTCACGCTCACCCAAGCAGGCGCTGCTTGGGCGCCGACGCCGGAGCTGTTCGGCTTGTTCCGCCTCATTGGCGGACTGGGCATGGGTGGTGTCATTCCGGTGGCAGCGGCCCTGACCATTGAATACTCGGCGCCGAACAAGCGCTCCTACAACTACGGCCTCATGTACTCCGGCTACTCACTGGGCATCGTTGCCGCCGCTTTGGCTGCGCTGTTCGTCCTGCCCATGGGTGGTTGGCGTGCTGTGATCGCGATCGGTGCCGCACCTGTGGTGCTGATTCCGATCATTTGGAAGTTCCTGCCTGAATCCTTGGAATTCCTGGAGTCGAAGGGCCGGAAGTCCGAGGCCAAGGCCTTGGCCGCCAAGCTGAACATCTCCAACTACAAGCCCGTTGTTGCTGTGGCTCCGGCAGTTCCTGCTGCCCAAGGCGGCCAGGTGGATCCGTGGTGGAAGACCATCACCACCATGTTCTCCCGGAAGTACCTGCGCTCCACCGTTTTCTTCTGGATCTCGCTGTTCTGTGGCTTGGTCCTGGTGTACGGCTTGAACACCTGGTTGCCGAGCATCATGAAGAAGGCCGGCTACGACCTCGGCTCGTCACTGACCTTCCTGCTGGTCTTCAGCCTCGCCTCCGCAATCGGGGGCCTGCTCCTTGGCCGCGCCGCAGACAAGTACGGCAAGAAGCTCATCCTGGTGGTGTTCTACATCCTGGGCGGCTTGGGCATCATGCTGCTGGTCTTCCCCAACACCATGGTGGTCAACCTGCTGTTCGTGGCCTTCGCAGGCGTTGGTTCCATTTCCACATCGCTGGTGCTGACCGGCTACATTGCCGACTACTACCCGGCCAAGGTCCGTGGCACGGCGACGGGCTGGGCCCTGAGCTTCGCCCGCCTGGGTGCCATTTCCGGACCGTTGATCGGTGGCTGGATCGCAGGCTCCAAGCTGCCCTTCGAGGCCAACTTCGCAATCTTCGCCGGCATCGCGGTTCTGGCCGCGGGTGCTGTGGCGATGATTCCGAAGCCGCAGCCTGAGGTGGCAGTCGCCGCCGTCGACGTTGATCCTAACGACGCCGCCGTTAGCGCCCGCTAGGAGAATCGTGGATAGGTTTCCGGAGGCGTCTGTCCAGCGAACAGTGGAATGGGTGGACACCGACGCCTCCGGGCACCAGCACAACTCGGCCATTCTGCGCTGGGTTGAGGCTGCGGAGGCCGAGCTCTTCCGTTCGCTGGAGTTGCCGGACTATTTCCCCAGCGCTCCGCGTGTTCAGCAAGTCATCAACTACAAGGCCAAGCTGTGGTTCGGCCAGCGCATCACCGCCACGGTGACGGTAAGCGCGCTGGGCCGGACCTCGCTGACCCTGGCTTTTGAGGTAGCGTCCGACGCCGGTGAGGTCGCCGCCTACGGGACGGTCACCACCGTGTACGTCCCCCATGGAACCGCAGCTGCACAGCCATGGCCGGAACACTTCGTCAAAGCTTTGAAAGGAGCCTGACCCCCTACGCCGAGACGGCGGTTGATGACAATGGTGAGCAATGGGATTGTCATTCACTGCCGTCTCGGCCAGTGGTGGTTGGGGACGCGGGGTGGGTGGCTAGCGCAAGCCCTTGATTATGTTCTTCGGCCGCTGCATCTCGCCGTGCTTTGCGCCGAGGATGATCACCCAAGCCGCGAACGCCGGAATGGCCCACTGCAGTGCTTTGAGCTGGGTCTGAGCGGACTTCAACTCATCGGATGCGCCGGCCCGAGGTTCTGTTGCACCCTTGGCGCCTTCGTCGGAGAGCTCATCCACCTTCTTGCCCACAACACCTGCGTACAACGTGACGGCGGCTCCAGCCAAAGTCACCACAGTCTTGTAGACAGTGTTTGCGGCGACGTTGTCCTGCTTGGCGATCCGGCCCTTGTTCTCCCATGCGATGGCAAGGTCCGAGGCCAGGTGTCCGGCGAAGGCTGCTGTCTGGATGGGGGCCCACTTTCCCCAACCCTTGCTGGAGAGGCGGGTGCGCTCGGTGGGGTCTTTCGCTTCTGCAGCGGCACCATTAAGTCCGATGGCGCCCATCAGTGAGCCGCCAAACCATGCCGCGGCGGTGAGGTCGTGAATGGAGCGGGCTACGAGATTTCCTGCCATGATGTGTTTCCTATCGTTGATACGGAAAGGACCTTTCGGGGCGGTGTGAGCCTCGAATCAGCGTGGCTCCATAGTAAGCATGCTTACTATGACACGGCTAGCCGGACAGTCTCCAGAAGAAGAACGAGCGCCTCAGGCATTCCACATGATCCGTTGATCGGGGCCGAATATGGGCATTGAAGCAATCTGACCGGAAGCATTACCGCGCCTATGATGAACTGGACTGGCGCCGGAACTGCGGCGCGGAAATGAGGATCCTTCGATGTTCGCCGTCCCGGCACCCCCGGTGCGCCACCAGCAGCTGCTCGTCACCATTTTCGGCCTCTACGGACGAAATGCAGGCGACGCATTGCCGGTATCTGCGCTGATCTCCATGTTGGGATCACTGGGCTACGACGCTCCCGGCGTGAGGTCGTCAGTTTCCAGGCTCAAAGCCAAGGGTGTTCTTAAGAGCGTCCGCGAGGGCGGGATTGCCAAGTACAAAATTTCGGAGTCCGTCAGTGATGTGTTCCGGGAAGGTGACCGCAGGATCTTCGCCCCGGAGCAGCCCGCGCCGGTAGATACCTGGGTGCTGGCGGTCTTCTCCGTGCCCGAATCCATGCGGAACCGCCGGCACCAGCTGCGATCAGCCCTGCTGTCCTTGGGCTTTGGTTCAGTCGCCAACGGTGTGTGGATTGCTCCCGCGCATAAATTGGAGCAAGCCCGGGAGCGGCTCACGGCTGGCGGGTTGATCGAGTTCGTGGATCTCTTTCGGAGCGACTACGTTTTTGATGGCCCTATGCGGCCCAAGATTTCGGAGTGGTGGGACCTCAAGGAATTGGACCAGCAGTTTACGGAATTCCTTGAACTCTACGACGGTGCGGAGCAGCACTGGACCGGGCTCGTGGGCAGCGATCCGGACATCGCACTGGCTGAATCCACCGAGGAGATGCGTCGCGATGCCTTCCGCTACTACATTCCGATGCTCACCATGTGGCGCAAGTTTCCGTACCGGGATCCAAACCTCCCCACTGACTACTTACCGCCCGATTGGCACGGTCCTGCCGTGCGCAGGACGTTCCAGGCGGTCCACCGCTTGGCCGCTCCGCTTGCCGCGGCCCATGCGCATGAGGTCATAGCCGAGGCGCTCAACCCGGCTGCTGCCTGAGCGCGGGCCGGGTGTTTACTCGCCGATTCGGGGTGCGTCGATGATGCCAAACACCTCACCTTGTGGCGCTTGGATGATGGCCATGCGTCCCAGCGGGCTTTCGGTGACAGGCATCAGCAGGCTGGAGCCGAGCTCTACGGCCCGATTCGCAGTGCCCTCAACGTAGTCGCTGGCGAACCAGGTCAGCCAGTGGTTGGGGGTGCCGGAGGGAAGGTCAACGTCATGCTGAATCCCGCCCACTTCCCGGCCATCCAGCGGCCTGCGAATGGTGGAGTACACCAAGCCGTCTTCGGTGACGTCCTGGTAGCTGACGTCGAAGACCTCGGAGTAGAAGGACCGCGCCGATGCGAAGTCCCGGGTGTGGAGCTCATTCCAGCACAGTGCGCCGTGCTCATTGACGCGTTCCGCGCCGATATGGGTGCCTGCCTGCCACACGCCGAAGGTTGCGCCCACGCTGTCAGTCGCCAGCGTCATTCGCCCGGATTCCATGACGTCGAAGGGAGGGGCAAGCAGCTCTCCGCCGGCCGCGCTGATCTTCTTGGCGGTGACATTGACGTCATCCGATGCCAGGAACGTTGTCCATACGGTGGGCGCATCCGGATCCTGCTTGGGCCCTACGCCCGCCACCGCCCGCCCGGCGACGTGTGCAAGCGAGTATTCCCCGGCGTCCTGACCGCCGGCAACAAAATCCCATCCGAAGAGGTCTGCATAAAAGGCCTTCGCCGCTTGGAGATCGTCAACGCCCAGGTCAACCCACATGGGCGTCGCTGCGGGCCAGTTCGAGATTTTGGTGGACATGGAACTCCTCGGGGTAGGACGCTTCGGGGGCAGCTGCCTCCCGAACGCCTGATGCGCCAGGCATTAGAGAGGCAGCCACCCATAAAGTGCGCCGTGGTCCCGATTCGTGACACGATTTCGACCCAAAATTCACGGCACCCGCAAAATTCACGGCGCCCGCAAGAGGTGGGGCGGCAAGCGTAAGCCGCTTGCCGCCGTCGTGCGTTCCGGGTTAGACCGTGCGCGTTGCCTTGGCGAGGTTCCCGCGGAGTTCCTCCGCGTTCTGGCGGATGACGTAGGCGCGGCGGTCACGTTCTACGCGCCAGCTGTCCTCCAGTGGGCCGATGTTGACGGTGTCGAAGCCGAATTCGTCGTAGAGCTTGGTGACAAGCTCGGCGGCTTCGGGGAAGTCGCTGGAGGTGGCCAGGGCGCGACGGTTGGGCGTGCCGGCAGCGGTGCCGTCCGTGGTGATGTCCTTGGCGAAAATGTGGTTGAAGCCCTTGGCTACCTTGGAGGTGGGCAGGTGCTTCTGAAGCAGGCCGGAAGTGGTGGCTTCTCCGTTGTCCAGCTCAGCGATCCGGCCGTCGCGCTCCCAGTAGTAGTTGTTGGTGTCGATGACGATCTTGCCCTCAAGCGGCTCGGTGGGGATGTCCTTGTAGTTCTTCAAAGGGACGGTCACGACGGCGAAATCTCCTGCTGCTGCTGCCTCACCTGCCGTTGCGGCCCGGGCGCGCGGCCCGAGTTCGGTCACCAGCTCACGGAGGGTTTCCGGCCCTCGGGAGTTGCTGATGACCACGTCGTAGCCGAGTTCTACCGCTTTGCGGGCGACTTGGCTGCCAATGTGTCCTGCACCGATGATTCCGATTGTTGTCATGCCTGTGACAACAACAAGTTGCACACGCCTAATTCCCGCGTGACGCAATATTACTGAGAGGTTTATACTAAGTAGTCTTACTATGCTGTTTGGCATCGAAGACGAGGAGGTTCGGATGGCCGGGCATTTGGAACTGGCTGAAACGCCTGATGGGGAATTTCGGATTCTGATGGTGGACGGCGACGACGTGTTGATGGGTCTGTCCAAGCAGTTTTCCACCATGGACGAGGCTGTTGAGGGAGTCGCAGCCATCCGTGAAGTTGCAGGAACGGGGCTGCTAAGACCAGCTTCGGCTGAGCGGTATGCGGTACTTATGCTTGAGGA
The DNA here is from genome assembly GCF_019977315.1 of Arthrobacter sp. StoSoilB22. Classification (NCBI taxonomy): domain Bacteria; kingdom Bacillati; phylum Actinomycetota; class Actinomycetes; order Micrococcales; family Micrococcaceae; genus Arthrobacter; species Arthrobacter sp. StoSoilB22. The sequence continues at coordinate 4,360,146 of NZ_AP024652.1, read as the reverse complement.
ACCAGTGATCGACTCCGCGCTGGCCGCCCAAGGTGCGCAAGCGCAGACACACGCAGGGGTGGTCAGCTGTGGCAACTGATGAAGCGACAAAAAAGAAACGCGGCGTTCTTTTCGATGTGGATGGAACCCTGATCGATTCCAGCTACTTCCATGCCATGGCGTGGTGGCAAGCGTTCCGACGCGAAGGCCTGGATGTCGAAATGTCCGCCATTCACCGAAGGGTTGGCATGGGAGGTGACCGGCTCATCCAGAGTCTGATCCCGGACTGTCCCGAGGACATGCAGGAAGATCTCAAGTCCGCGCACGGTGCGGTCTTTTCAACGTTTTGGCCGGCTCTGCGCACCTTCGCTTCGGTCCGTGACCTTCTGGCTGCATGCTCGGACGCGGGACTGGCTGTGGGCTTGGCCTCGTCAGCGCAGGAACGCGACCTTGAAGTAAGCAGGCACCTTCTCGATGCCGGATCCTCCATTGATGCGTGGACCAGCTCAAACGACGCAAAGCAGAGCAAGCCCGCACCGGACATCCTCGAGGCCTGCCTGGAAAAGCTGGGGCTCGGTCCGGAGGATGTGGTGTTCGTAGGCGACGCCGTGTGGGATGTAAAGGCCGGAGCTGCGATCGGCGTTCCCGTCATCGCCCTGACCTGCGGCGGAATCAGCGAAGCCGAACTGCGCGACGCCGGTGCCGCGGAAGTCTATGACAATCCGCGGCACCTGTTGGAGCACTTGGAGACCAGCATCATCGGCCAGCTGATGGCGGGTTCGCGGGACACCTAAGCGCCTGTCCAGCCGCCTGCGGGCATGCCGCCCGGCACCCGGAGCGGTGTTACCGCGTGAGCTTTGCCGAATCCGGTTCCTGATCACCGATGTGGCCGGGCGCGTTGGCGGCGAGGACGCGCTGAACGAACGCGCTGTATTCCTCCATATAGTGGCGCAGAAGCCCGGCTGTCGCTTCGTCCTTAACTGAACCGTCGTCGTCGTACGCATCTGCGACGAAGCGGATGTAAGCCTCAGGTGCGTTCAACTGTGGCGCATCCAGGAAGCTCAAAACGCTGCGCATGGACGACTGCATCACGGCTGTTCCAATACCGCCCGGCGATGCGCCGATGATTCCGGTGGGCTTGCGAGCGAATGAATTGGTGCCCCACGGGCGTGAACCCCAATCGATGGCATTCTTCAAGGCGCCGGGAATAGAGCGGTTGTACTCGGGCGAGATAAACAAGATGCCGTCCGATGCGGCGATGGCATCCTTCAAGTCCCGGCCCGCCGCCGGGAAATCAGCATCGTAATCCGAGCTGTACAACGGAAGGTCTTTGATGGCGATCTCATGGAACTCGAGTTCCGGCGGCGCCACGCTGATGAGGGCCTTGGAGAGGACCCGGTTGATGGAATTGCTTGCCAGGCTTCCGACGAAGTAACCGATTTTGAAGGTGTCCATAGTGGCGTTCCTTTCCGACGGCACGGCCGGAACCGGCTCGTCGACGGTGTGGTGCTGGTTGCTCCCAGCTTCCACCGACCTTAGTGGACTTATGCACATAGCGCAGCCCCTACTCCCGCCGGGCCCCTTGCAGTCATAGACTCATGCCAACTGAGTCTGGAGGGTTCCGGAAAAGGGGTGGCGGGTGAAGGCAGGCATAGCGCGCGAGACGCTTGACGGTGAGCGACGTGTTGCTGCAACGCCGGAAACGGTGAAGCAACTGATGGGGTTGGGCCTTGAGGTGGATGTGGAGTCCGGCGCGGGGCTGGCATCGGGCCACAGCGACCACGACTACCTGGCTGCGGGCGCGTCAGTGGTGCAATCACTGGTTCCCGGATCGCTGGATGTCTACTGCCACGTGCGTCCCCTGGAACCGTCGACGGCGGGAGCTCTCCCACGCGGCTCGGTCACCGTTGGTCTGGGGTCGCCGTCCTCGGAGCTGCCCACGGTGCGGGCGCTCGCCGCCGGGGGCATCACCTCCTTTGCGCTTGAACTGGTCCCACGTATATCGCGAGCCCAGTCCATGGACGCGCTCACCTCGCAGGCCCTGGTGGCCGGTTATCGCTGTGTTCTCGAGGCCGCCATGAGGCTCCCGCGGTTCTTTCCGCTGTACATGACGGCGGCTGGGACCATTCCGCCCGCCCGCGTGCTGGTGCTCGGGGCCGGGGTTGCCGGCCTTCAGGCCATCGGAACCGCCAAAAGACTAGGTGCTCGCGTGTCCGCCAATGACATCCGACCCGCCTCGGCGGACGAAGTGGCATCCATGGGAGGAACCTTCATCAAGCTGGACCTTGAAACCGCAGAGGCTTCGGGCGGCTACGCCAGGGAGCTCAGCGCGGACCGGGGTGCCCTCCAAAGAGCCCTCTTGGCGCCGCACGTGGCTCAGGCCGACGTCCTCATCACCACTGCTGCCGTGCCTGGAAGGCGCGCCCCACTCCTTGTGACCCGCGAAATGGTCCAAGGGATGCGCCGGGGGTCCGTGGTGGTGGACTTGGCTGCGGAATCCGGCGGAAACGTGGAGGGGAGCATCCCTGGGCAGGACATCCCCATCCCCACCGGCGATGGCCAGGGCACAGTGACACTCGTGGGAATCAAAGACGCGGCATCGGCAATGCCTGCGGATGCCTCACGACTGTTCGCCAAGAACGTCGCCAACCTCCTGGCACTCATGACTCGGGACGGCGTGGTGGTTCCGGACTTTGAGGATGAAGTCATTGCAGGCACGTGCCTCACCCACAACGGCCAAGTCCTCCACGCACCAACTGCGGAGGCACTTGCGGCGCTCGCTGGAGAGGCTGCGCCCCTTGTAGGCGGGAATGCCGGCGCCTCCGGAGCCAGCGGTTCACCATCCGGCGGTTCTCGCACTGGCAGTGAACCCGGTAGCGAACCCGGCAGCGAACCCGGTAGTGAAGGAGTGCGCTAATGGATGGCATGAGCCTGCTAACGATTACTGTGCTGGCGGTATTCGTGGGTTTTGAGGTTGTTTCCAAGGTCTCCAGTACCCTGCATACGCCCCTCATGTCAGGCGCCAATGCCATCCACGGCATCATCCTGGTGGGCGCCATCATTGTGGCGGGACAGGCCGCTGACCCGTGGGTGTTGGCAGTTGCGCTGCTGGCCGTAGTCCTTGCCACGGCTAACCTCGTGGGTGGTTTTGTGGTGACCGACCGGATGCTGGAGATGTTCCGCGGACGGCAGCGGCCGCCGTCGAACGCTGCCGTTCCTGAAGGCCGCGGAGGCGCGGAGCCGGCCGCCACCGTGGAGCAGGGGAAGAAGGAGCGCCGGCCATGACGCTTCTGAACCCCACGTGGACCTCGCTGCTGTACCTCGCCGCGGGGGCCTGCTTCATCCTCGCCCTTAAGGGCCTAAGTTCACCACGGACTGCCCGGCGCGGGAACCTGATCGGAGCATTTGGCGCTCTGCTGGCTGTGTTGACGGTGTTTGTCTCTGTGAAACTGGACAATATCCCGTGGATTCTGGGGGCCATCGTTGTGGGCTCGGGTGTGGCTGCGCCGGTGGCCCGCCGGGTGCACATGACGCAGATGCCGCAGCTCGTGGCACTCTTCAACGGTGTGGGTGGTGGTGCTGCGGCGCTGGTGGCGTTGCTGGAACTCTCCCATTCGGGCGATCCGTGGGTTCGCCTGGCCATTGTCTTCACGTTGCTGGTGGGTGCGGTGTCCTTTGCTGGCTCCGGTGTCACTTTCGCCAAACTTCAAGGGCTCATGACCACCCGGCCGGTGACATTTCCCGGGTTACCAGCCTTGATGGCCGTGGTGCTGCTTGCCGCAGTGGGTGCTGGAATTGTGGTGATCCTGAACGGCTGGTTGGTGGTGGCGCTGCTCCTGCTGCTCTTGGGTCTTGGTGCCGGAATCCTGCTGGTGCTGCCGGTGGGAGGCGCGGATGTGCCGATTGTCATTTCACTCCTGAACGCCTTCACTGGCCTGGCTGTCGCGGCGTCCGGACTGGTGCTAGGCAATGTCCTCCTGGTGGTGGCCGGGACGCTGGTGGGGGCTTCCGGCACCATCCTCACCCGCGCCATGGCTGCCGCGATGGGTCGCAGTGTTGCAGGCATCATGTTTGGGGCTTTCAAGGGCGGATCTACCGCAGGTTCAACCACCGTCAGTGAGCGGCCCGTAAGATCCTCCAGCGCGGAGGACGTGGCAGTATTGCTCGGCTATGCACAGCGGGTGATCATCGTCCCGGGATACGGCCTTGCAGTGGCCCAAGGCCAGCACACTGCCGCGGAGCTGGCCTCGGCCTTGGAGTCACGCGGAATTGAGGTGGACTTCGCCATCCACCCGGTGGCCGGGCGCATGCCGGGCCATATGAACGTACTCCTTGCCGAGGCTAACGTGCCCTACGAGTCCCTGAAGGAGATGAGCGACATCAACTCGGAGTTCAAGACCACCGATGTCGCGTTGGTGGTGGGGGCCAACGATGTTGTGAACCCTGCCGCAAAAACCACCTCGGGGTCTCCGATCTACGGTATGCCCATTCTGGAGGTCGCCGACGCCCGGCAGGTGGTTTTCCTCAAACGTTCCATGCGCCCCGGATTTGCCGGTATTGAGAACGAGCTCCTGTATGAGCCCCAGACCACCCTGCTGTTTGGCGACGCGAAGGACTCCTTGACCAAGGTGCTGGGGGCGGTCAAAGCGCTGTAATTGACGCAGGTCACACAACTGGGCATGGTATTCGCGTCATGTGAGCATCGGCGACGGCACACTTCCTGTACAGAAAGTTTGTCCAGGACGCTAGGAGCCACCCATTGCAGCACCGTAAGAAGGATTCGTTATTTGGAGCACCCTTCGTACAGGCAAGGGGAAAGAGTGTGACCAACTGGAGGTCGCTGGTTGGTCTGAAAGTTCAGATCTGGCGCGGCGACGAGATCGTGGACCAGGGCGTAGTGGAGGCCGTGACATCTGACGGCAGCGTTGTATGGCTCACCCAAACGGGAGCAGTGGAACGTCGGATGGTGGTGAAGGAACGCGGCGCAGGCATCCGGATCCAGCTCATCAACTGAGCTGGATCCGGAGAGCTGGCTGACGCTACACAGCGTCAGCCAGCAAACGGCCCCACTTCGCGTCGAGCAGTGGGGCTCCCGCCAACTTCAGGGCATGCCAGAGGGTGACCGCCACGGAATCGAGAACGGGTACTCCGGTGCGGCTTTCCACCTCCGCCGTGATGTTGGCGCCGTACAGGTTGGTGCATAGGTAGACCAAGGCATCCGGGTGCGAAGCTGCCAACTCGAGTGACCCAGGAAGCATCTCTTGGTCGGTGACCCGCGCGAAGGACTCGTTGTCGCTGAGGTCCAGGTGCCGGTGGTCGACCGTCTTGATCCCTTCACGGGCATAGGACGAGATCACGGACTCGTTCACGTCGGCGGTGTAGGGCGTGAACAGCCCGATCCGCTCGGTTCCAAACGACGCGAACGCGTCAAGATAAGCGAGCGTGGACGTGGTGGCAGGGATGCCCGTGGCCTCTGTGATCTCGCGGACCAAAGCATGGTCATGCGCAGCGCCAAGCCACGATCCCGAGGTACCGTTCCAGGCGATCACGTCCACATTAGCCGTGGCCAGCAGCTCGGCCGCAGCACGCATCACCGAGGAATCGAACTGCTTGTCCGAGGAATGGTCCAAGGCAATGCGGGTTACCGGGATGCGCGTTGAGTGGATGGTGACGTCCTGGCGATCGCCGAGGATCCGGTACGTCTGCGGCTCCAGGCAGGTGTTGGAGGACGGCACGATCATTCCGATCCGGGTGGCGCGATTGTTGGAAGGCATGGTGGCTCCTAGAGAGTAAGCGTAGAAACGGGCACGGCCAGCGAGTCGCGGTGTTCGGTGAAGCCGTTTCGGGCAACGAAACGTCCCACGGGCCCTGGATCATGGAAACCGTCGCCGTCGAGTACCACGCGACCAGCGGAGACGACGACGGCGGGCCAGCCGTTCAGCGTCTTCCCCTCGAAGGGCGAGAAATCAGTTCCCATGTGCAGCGCGCCGCCGTCGACGGTTTGCTGTTTGACGGGATCGAAGACCACCAGATCGGCGTCGAAACCTTCCACGATTGCGCCCTTGCGCGGCACGGCGTTGATCCGTGCGGGGCCGGCAGAGAAGACCTCCACGAAGTCCTCCACGGATCCGCCGGCTTCGGAAACCAAAGCGGTGAAGCTCACCGGCATGCGGGTCTCAACGCCGGGCAGGCCGTGCGGCATGTAGCGGACATCGTCGGTGCGCTCGCGTTTTTGGGAGAGGTCGTAGCATGAGTGGTCCGAGGAAACCGTGTGGATGGCTCCGGCTGCAAGGCGGTCTTTGAGAGCGGCCACTGTTTCGGCGCTGCGCATGGGCGGGCAGCACGCGTACCACTCGGGAAACGCCGAACCGTAGACAGTGTCATCGAGGGTCAGATAGTGCGGGCACGTCTCGGAGTACGCCTCCTGCCCGCGCTCGCGGGCCTCGGTCACCAGGTCCACGGCGCCGGGTGTTGACTGGTGCACGAAGTACACGGGAGCCCCGGTGTACTCGGCCATGGCAAGCGTCTCTTTGACGGATACTTCCTCGGCGAGTTCCGGCCGGGTCCGGTGCAGGTGCTCGATCCCGATCAGGCCATCGGAGGCGTGTTGTTCCGTGCAGTCGGTGATGATGGCGTCGTGCTCGGCGTGGATGTAGGTCAGGCCGTCCAGGCGAACCATTTCGCGCATGACCTTCAGGACCGTATCTCCATCGGCCATGGTGGAACCACGGTTGGTGGTGTACATCTTCACGGACCGAACACCCTCGGCGGCCAGTTGCTCCAGTTGCCACGGGACGGTCTCGTCCCACGTGACCACTGCCCCGTGCAGTGCGACGTCGCAGCGTGAATCGGCGGCGAGCCGTTTCTTGTTCAGGACGGCATCCAGGGGAGTTTCCTGGGCGTCGCGTGGAATACCGAAGTCAATGATGGTGGTGGTCCCACCCCACAGCGCAGCGGTGGAGGTGGTCCGGTAGTCATCCAGGGTGCGGAAGCGGCCGGTCACTTGGGCCACGTGGCAGTGGCCGTCCACGCCGCCGGGAATGACCAGTTGACCCACCGCTTCTACGGTGCGGACGGCGGCAGGAACGGGCTCGGTGGCGTCAATGAGCTCGATGATGCGGCCTCCGTCCACCACTACATGGGCGTCCTGTCGGCCAAAGCTGTTGACCACGGTGCCGTGGGCAATGACGAGATCGGGGAGTTGGGACATCGTCGTCCTCCTTTGTTCTTGAAAAGTTCTAGACAGTGGCAGGGCGGTGGGCCGACTGCGCTGTGGCCAAGGCGGCGTCGAGGTCTTGCGACAGGCCCCGCCTGGCCTTCACCGGCGGTGCTGCGAACGAACCGCTGCGATGGGCGCCGGAACGCAGGGCCACCACGGCCTCCGTCATACGAATGCCGGCCGAGATACCGTCAACCACCGGCACGGGGATGTGGCCTTCAAGTTCCCGGGCCAGTCCGGCGAGCGGTGCACCCGCGAGGATCACGACGTCGGCGCCGTCCTCGTCGACGGCCTGCCGGCTAAGTGCCAAGAGGGTTTCCTTGAAATCGGCTTGTACGGAGCCGATCGAGTTCAGGCTCTGGTTGATGGAGCGAATGGAGGCCAGGCGGCCACCGAAGCCGAATCGTTCAACACAGTCGAGGTACCAGGCTTGTATGCGGTCCGAAATGGCGATGATGGAGAACCTGTGGCCTTGCAGTGCTGCTGCGCACAGGGCGGCCTCGGTGATGCCGATGACCGGTACGTCCACCAGCTCTTTCAAGGCCGGCATGCCGGGGTCTCCGAAGGCAGCCACCACAACGCCGTCCACCGCGGTTCCGCCGGGTTCGTCCCCGGCGTGAGTGCCGCCGTCGTGCCCGTATTCGGCGATGAGTTCGGCAACCGCACCCGCAGCGATCAGTGCCTCGAAGCGCGTCTCGATATATTCGACGCCGTGCCCGGCGGTCCGCACGATCAACTCGGTATCCGGACCCGCCGACCGCTGTGCTTCGGCTTCGATCAGGGCTGTGACGTCGTCACTGATATTGGGATTGATGACCAGGAGTTTCATGGTTTCTTCCGTTGCAGCTTGGGCTCCGTCGCGCTGGACTCCTGCGGGAACTGCTCGCGGTACTTGCCGATGTGCGACGCCGATTGCGCGGCGGCGCGGTCTGGATCGCCACTGGCGATGGCGGCGTAGAGGTCGCGGTGTTCCTGGATGAGTTCCGGGAGGTCGCTGACATGGCGGAAGAGCCAATGCATGCGTCCCTGCAGGGGTTCCAGTGCGGAGCGGAGGAAATCGTTGTTGGCGATGCGCGTGATGGCATCGTGGAATTCGCTGTTGGCGCGGTGGGCTTCCAGAATGGAGCCCTTGGCCAGGCAGCGGTCGGCCTCGTTCAGGAGGCCTTGGAGGTGTTCGAGATCTGTCACGGTGGCTCGTTTGGCGGCCAGGCGGCAGGCAAGCACCTCAAGGGATTGGCGGACATCGAAGAGATCTTCCACGTCCTTGGGGCTCAGCCCGCTGACCTCGGAGCCGCGGCCGGCGCGGTCGCGGATCAGGCCCTCCTGCCGGAGCATCCTCAGGGCTTCGCGGATGGGAAGGCGGGAGACATTGAATTCGGCGGCGAGATCGCGTTCCACCAGCCGGGTGCCGGGCGCATAGTGCCCCTCAAAAATCCTGGAACGGAGCGTGTCACGCACAGACTCCCGGAGGGGGCGGTCAGTGTTCTTCGTGTCTTCTGCGGCAAGCATGTCCAGCTCCAATTCGTAATGTGTGAGGCAGTGCGCCCGGCGACCCGACGGGCATCCGGCCATCCGGCGGTTCAGGACCGTCCGGCCGGACCGGTCGATGCGAGTCAGACCGGGAGTCGCTTGTTGTAATCCAGTGCCAGCACCGAGATGCCCATGATGACGGCGGATCCAACAAAGTACAGCAGTGCCCAGGTGTAGGAGCCGGTGGCCCCGACAATCAGGCCTACCACAATCGGGGTGACGAATCCGGCAATGTTGCCGCTGAAGTTCATGGCACCGCCCAGGACACCGGCGTTGGTCCGGCCACCAAGGATGGACGGGATGGACCAGAACAGGCCAACCCAGCGCAGGAAGAACAGGACCACCGAGAGAAGCACGACGGCGGTGATCGGGTCCGCGACAATGGTGACACCTACGAGGCCGCTCACCACGACGACGCTGGAGATGCCCAGCAGCGTACGCATGACGAGGTTCGCGGATGCGCCGGAGGCGCGCCACTTGTCGGCGATGATGCCGCCGAGGATTTCACCGACGAAGCCGGCACCGAAGATGACGAACGTGGACCAGCCGATGGTCTTGAGGTCGAAGCCCTTGGCTTGTGCCAGGTAAAGCGGACCCCAGGTCAGCAGACCGTAGAAGACGCCGTTGAAGCCAAGCCAGCCGAAGCACATGGCCCAGAAGGACCGGAACTTCAAGTAGGGGAGGAGCGCGCGCTTGCCTTGGGCGCCTTCCTTTGCGGCCTCGGCATCGTCCTCGGCGTGGGAAGCCTCGATGTAGGCGGCTTCTGCCTCATTGACGCCCTTGTGCTGGCGGGGGTTGTCGCGGATGTACCACCAGACTGCAAGGCCCATGAGGATGGTGGCTGCTCCGGCGATGATGAAGGACATCCGCCAGCTGCCGGTGGACGCGATCAGCCAGGTGATGAGGATGCCGCCCAGGCCCGCGCCAAGGGGAGCTCCGGCGTCGAGGATGGTGGCGCCGCGGCCACGTTCCTTCTTGTGCATCCAGATGGCATTGAGCTTGCCACCTGCCGGCATGACGCCGGCTTCAGTGACGCCGATACCCAGGCGGGCGATGAACATGCTGACGAATCCGCCAGCGAAACCGGAAGCGGCCGTGGCCGCGCCCCAGCCGATGCAGGAAGCGGTGACCATTTTGCGGGGGCCGAACTTATCGATCAGCCAACCGACGGGGATCTGCATCAGGGCATAGGTCCAGAAGAAGGCCGACAACAAGAGCCCGACGAGCTCGGGAGGCAGGTTGAATTCCTTCTGGATGATGGGGAGGGCTACGGAGATGGAACCACGGTCTATGTAATTGACCGCGACGAGGACCAGAAGCAGGATGAAGAGCTTCCAGCGGACGTTCGTGCGTCGCTGCACGCCGTTCTTGCCGGATGTGGGCTCGTTCTCCTGGGTTTCCTCGGTTGCCAGTTGGGTGTTTTGGGGAGACACAGCTTCTCCTTCATTAGGAGTCAACGGGATGGAATGTCTTGGGGGGATGAGCCGGGCGGGATACCGCTGCAGCCTGACCCGCGCCGGCGGCAGCTGTTGTGGGCCTGCCCATCGATGGGGCGGAACCACAGCCGGAAGCGGGATCATTTGGGATCCCGCTTTGGGATCCCAAAAACAAAACTAGATGTGATGTGCGGCACTGTCAAGGGTTTTGGTATACCTGCGCTCCCCGCCGAATGTGACCGAGCCCGTTGCGGCGCCCTGCCTAACCCCGCTGTCCCTCCGTTGAGGCCGAACTGTATGCCAGAATCTCTGCCAGCTCGGCGAGCCGGTGCGCACGCGCCGATTCTGCCGGAGTGAACGGCTCGCCAGCACGAGAGAAGACCAGTGGTCCATGCCAGGCCGTCGGGATCTTGAGGATGTCTGTTGAAGGCCCGACGCCGGTTGTCGCCTCGCTGCCCGGGCGTTCCGGATCGATGGGAACTACTTTCGCGGAAAGAAGCTCGGCGACAGCCAGGGGGAGTTCCTGCGGATTCCCGGCGACCCTTGTGGCGAGGCTCAGCGCCTTGGTTTGGCCATCGGCCATGGCCAGTGCGGTGGTGGGCCAAACCTGGGACTCACGCCCGCCGCCGTCGTGCAGTGCCTTCAGCAGTTCCTGTTCGGTGACGCTCCCCGGTGCCGAGAGCACGAACTCGTCCATCACCGCACCCTCCATACCGGCTCCGGCCGTCACATGGACATGCAGGCTGAGGATGTTGCTGTCCAACTTCGCGAGTGATTGGGTGATTTTCTGCAGTGATCCCGGCTGGTCGTGGAGCAGGGTACGCGCGCGCCACAGCGAGGGCGCCAGATGAAGCTGCCTGCGCTGGTGAAGGGCTGCGCCGTGCAGCCAACGCCGCAGAACCTTCGCGGCAGACGGCTCAGCCACCCAGATGACCAGCACGGTGGCCGTGACCGCCAGCAACAGGACCTTGGCCACGTAGGGCAGATGGGTTTCCACCACTGCGGCATGGACCAGGAGCTCGATGGGAAGCATGACCGCGATGTTGGCGAGGGTGAGGCGGGCCTTGGGCGGTTCGGGCAACTGGCCGCAGACATCACAGAGGAGGTCCGCGGTGACGGGAGTGCTCGGGTTGGGCTTCATGCTTTCATGCTGCCCTGCCCCTGTTTCGAACCGATTGCCTGTGCGTCACGTTCCGGGGACAGCCCAGTGAACGCAAAGAACCCGGCGTTCTCGCGAGGAGAACGCCGGGTTCTTCAAGCAACCGGGTTCAGTGAAGCAACCGGAAAGGGGCGATCGCGGAGAGCGGGGCCTAGCGGATGCGGTCCGAATCGAGGTCCGGGTCGAGGTCCGAACCCTGGCCTGCGTTGCGGGCGGCGGCCGCGTCCTTCAGGAGATCGCGGATTTCGGCCAGCAGCGCAGTATCTGCAGGCAGCGGCTCCTCCTCGGGCTCCTCGGTGGAGAGCCGGTCCTTGACCAGGGAGTTGATCTTGTTCATGGGTGCCACGAAGATGAAGTACACCACGGCCGCGGTGATCACGAACGTCACCAGGGCGGTCAGCACGGCGCCGAAATCAACGAACGTAGCGGGGTTGTTCTCCCAGATCTTGAAGCCCAGTCCTTCGGCGTTCATGCCGCCGGCGGCAGCGATCACGGGGTTGATGATGTGGTTGGTGAAGGCTCCGACAAGAGCGGTGAAGGCACTGCCGATGACGACGGCAATGGCCAGCTCAATCACGTTGCCGCGAAGTATGAAGTCCTTGAAACCCTTAAACATGGATGGTCCTCCGATTGGGTGCGGGTGTCTGCCTCAGCAGAGATCAAACTACCACTCCGGGGTTTCACGTGGGGGTCAAGCGGTGTCTTTGGCCGCCGGACCCCCACTGGATTCCAGCTTGGGCGTTCCGGATCAGGCGGACGTTGCTTCCAGATCGCGCTGGGAAACCCTTGCGCCCTTCCCTCTGTTCACCATGAGAGCCAGCAGGTCGAACACCACGGTTGCCGCGGCCACGCTGGTGATGTCGGCGTGGTCATAGGCGGGCGCTACTTCAACGACGTCGGCGCCTACGATGTTGATGCCGTTCAGGCCGCGGAGCAGTGCCAGAAGTTCGCGGGAATGCAGTCCGCCCATTTCAGGCGTGCCAGTGCCCGGTGCGTAGGACGGATCCAGGACGTCGATGTCGATGGAAACGTACACGGGAGTATCGCCCAACCGCTGCTTGACCTGGTCAATGGCCGCCGGGACGCCGATGACATCCAGGTCAGAACAGCGAATGATCTGGAAGCCGAACTCGTGGTCCTTAAGGAAGTCGTTGCGATCGTAAACCGGGCCACGGATGCCTACATGCATGGATTTGTCTTCAATCAGGAGCCCCTCTTCGAAGGCCCTGCGGAAGATGGTCCCGTGAGTGACCGGCTGGTCAAAGTAGGTGTCCCACGTGTCCAGGTGGGCATCGAAGTGAAGCAGTGCAACGGGGCCGTGCACTGTGTTGAGGGCCCGCAACATGGGGAGGGCAATGGTGTGGTCGCCGCCGATGGAGATCAATTTCTTGTCCTGGCTGATCAGCGGGCGGGCCTGCTCCTCGATCTCGCGCACTGCCCGGCTGATGTCGTAGGGCGTACACGCGATATCGCCGGCATCCACTACCTGGACTTCGTTGACCGGCTCGACGTCCAGCTCGGGGTGGTATCCGGGGCGCAACAGGCGGGAGGCCTCGCGGACTGCGGCCGGGCCAAACCGGGCGCCGGGACGGTAGGAGGTACCGCCGTCGAACGGGACGCCGACGATCGCGATGTCGTAGTCGGGAACGCGATCGATCTGCGGCAGCCTCGCGAAGGTACCCAATCCTGCGAAGCGGGGAACCTTGGTGGCATCGACGGGGCCAATGGGCTGGTGAGTGGTCATGACAGGGATCCTTCGGTTACTTTGTGGGACTCCGGGGTGCCCGGCTTCTTTTTACTGGTGAGTTCTGAGAGGGACTTGTTGGCCGTTTCCGGCGCGAGCAAGAACGTCGCTATCAGGCCAACCAGAGAGATGACGGCGCCGATGAGCAGGGAACCGGCGGCACCAAAGCTCACAATGGCGATGGGCATCAAGTACGTGCTGGCCGCCGAGCCGATGCGGCTGATTGCCGTGCCGAAGCCCACTGCCGTTGCGCGGACCTCCGTAGGGAAGAGCTCGTTGGGGTAGACAACTTCGAGGAAGCTGGAGGCGCCGGAAGCCAGCGCGAAGATCGCCAACGCGATGAACAGCGGTGCGGCCTGGACGTCGGGAATGAAGGCCGGGATGGCGAGTGCCACCACGATGACGCCGAAGCTCCAAAGGAGCAACTTGCGTCGACCTATTCTTTCCACGAGCCAGAGGCCGGGAATGCCACCCACCACGAACAACATGGAGATCAGGAACGATCCCCCGTAGAGGTTGGCGTCGCCGTGCATCCCGAAAGATGCCAGAAGGTCCGGGGCGAACGTGTAGACGGCGAAGAGCGGGATCACCTGGGCCGTCCAGAAGATGGAGACAAACAACGTGCGCTTCCAATACTGGCCCCTGAAGATATCCAGGAACCGGCCCTGCTTGGCGGGACCCTCGCTGTCAGAAGCGATATCGCTCAGCCCGTATTGCTGCCCGTAGACCTTCTTGATGACTGCGTCAGCCTCATCACGTCGGCCTCGGGAGAGCAGCCAGCGAGGCGACTCTGGGGTGCCGAGACGGCACAGCAGGGTAATGATGGCGAAGATCGCAGGGCTGGCGACCATCCAGCGCCAGGCGTCCGGACCCATGTCCCGAAGCAGATAACCGACGGCGTACGCGACGGCCGCGCCAACGGCCCAGACCACGAAGGTGGCGCCCAGCAGACGGCCGCGGTGCTTCTTCGGAAGGAACTCTGCCAGAAGGGAGGTGGCGATGGGGTAGTCGGCGCCAATGGCCATTCCAAGGAAGAAGCGGCACAGGACAACCTGCCACACTTCGGTCGCGAAGCCGTTCAAGAGGGAGAAGACGGCCAGCGCGATGAGGTCGGCTATGTACATCTTGTGCCGGCCGATCTTGTCGGTGAGCCACCCAAAGACGGCACCGCCGAAGAAAATGCCCACCAAGCTGGCCGCGCCGATCAAACCGATTTCAGCCGTGCTGAGCTGCAGCCCCGGCGTCATGGTGATCAGGGCGATGCCGATGATGGATAGGGCATACCCATCAATGAACGGTCCGCCGGAGGCGAAGAACGTCAGCTTCTTGTGAAACGTGGTCAGTGGGGCATCGTCAATGAGGTTGCTTGTTGCGCTCATTGCAACCCTCTCTCGTGAGTGCTCTTGGGGAGCGGGGGGAGTAAGTACTTCAATTCTTGGTGACCCGCGTCACTCCGGCTATCTGCACTTTGAATACAAATGATGAAGTCTCTTATACTTTTGTCTAAAGCGCCCCATCAACGCACAGAACAGGAGTCCACCCATGGCAATCACCGTCGCCGAACTCGTCGCCGAGCCGCAGCTTGGCCTCACGCTCCTGGCCGGATCTGGCGGCGCCGACAACCGCATCACGTGGGCCCACACCTCGGACCTGCCACGGCTCTGGGAATGGGTCACAGGCGGCGAGCTCATGATGACCAATGGCCTCTCGATTCCAGCTGACGCTGACGGGCAAGTGGCGCTCGCCGAAGCCTTGATGGACTCCGGCGCCAGCGCCTTGGCCATCGGCGAGAAGATGCACGCGCCGCCCCTGACCGCGGAATTCCTGGCCGCTTGCGACAGGCTGCCGTTGCCCCTGCTCAACATCCCGTATCCCTTGCCGTTCATCGCGATAGCCCGCTCGGTTGCTGAGGCGTCGTTGGTGGAAGAATCCCGACGACTCCGGCAGACAGCGCGGGTCTACGATCTACTCCGGACTGTCGGGGCATCCGAGGATCATTGGCAGAGCCTTGTCCAGCGGCTTGCCACGGAGCTCGACGCAGAGCTGTTCGTGGTGGACCGCCGCTGCCTGCATCCGTGGCATCCCGAAGGTCAGCGGCTCCCGGACTTCCTGGCCGACGAATGGGCCCCGCTTCCCGGCCGGGTCTCTGTGGCCGGCAAGAACTTCCAGTGGCACCGGATCCGCGGCAGGCACGTGCTGACCATGGACATTCCCACCCATGCAAACGCGCTTCTGGTGGTGCTGCCCAACAGCGAACCGCACCCGGACGCCGTCGTACTTCTCCATGCCGCGACCGTGCTGGGACTGCAGCTTTCGCGCATCGTCCTGTCGTTGGAAGGCCGCCACCGGCTGGCCGGCGAGTTCCTGATGCAGGCCATGGAGGGACGCCTCGGAGTGGCCGAGATGGAGAGCCGGCTGACGGCTTTTGAGGTGCCGGCCCGGGATTTCGTGCTCGCCTCCATGTCGGCGGACGCTGCCAGGGAATTGGACGCTGTCAAGCAAGCGGACGACGGCGGTGGGCTGGCTGGCGTGCACATCGAACTGTGGCGGCACGGAGTTGCGTCAGCGTCCTTGAAGCGGAACAACAGGCTGCATGTGGTGGTCCCAGCTGATGTGGACGACGACGTCCTGGCGCACTGCGCCGGCGCGGAAACCGTCATCGGCATCAGTGCCCCGGCCGCCGTTGCGGGGCTGCAACGGGCTCTTCAGGAGTCCCTTTGGGCTCTCGGCTCGGCCAAGGCCAACAAGCTGGACGTCGCCCACTATGCGCAGGGGCCATCGTGGTTGGGCATGACGGGTTTTGAGGAAGGAACGGCGCTGGTCCGGCGACTGCTGGGCCCAATTTTTGACTACGAGCAGAGCCAGGACGGCGATCTCATCGTCACCTTGCGGACCTATCTGAACTCGCAGCGTTCCTGGCAAAAGACGGCTGCCGCCCTGTTCGCGCACCGGCAAACAATCATCTACCGCATACGAAAAATCGGTGAGCTGACGGGGCTGGACATGGGTGAGACCTCCACGGTGGCGCAACTCTGGTTCGCGTTGCAGATTCACGAGACCATGCACCAGTAGCCGCACCTTGCTTGCGCTTTTTCGAAACTACCCGCTATGGTGTGAAGCGTGTCACTCAGGTGGCGCAACGCTTTTGATCTGCGGCGGGAGAGTCCTGCCGGTACATCCAGTCAGGCGCCGTAGGAGCAAATCCTCCCCAGGAATCTCTCAGGCCCACGTACCGCCGCGGTTAGGCAACTCTGGAAAGCAGTCCGGGCAACCGGGCTCACCGACGGTGCAAGCAGGAGACCATCCCTGCGGAATCTCTCAGGTCCAATACAGAGCGGGGAGGAACCCCACATCATCGTGGCGCTCAGTGGGCGCCTGAATCATGGAGTTCCTCTTGACTGTTAAATCAACCCCCACCGCCTTCGCGGACCGGCATATTGGCGCCAGGCGCCAGGCCGACGTTGACACCATGCTCAAGGCAATCGGCTACGACTCTGTCGACGGCCTGGTAGACGTCGCGGTCCCCGATTCCATCCGCCAGGACACTGCCCTGAAGTTGCAGGACGCCCTCACCGAGGTGCAGGTACTTGCCGAGCTCCGCAAGCTGGCGTCCAAGAACAAGACCGCTGTCCAGATGATCGGCCAGGGCTACTACGACACCGTGACGCCCCCGGTCATCCGCCGCAACATCCTCGAAGCTCCGGCCTGGTACACGGCCTACACTCCGTACCAGCCGGAAATTTCCCAAGGTCGTCTGGAAGCACTCCTGAACTTCCAGACCATGGTGCAGGACCTCACGGGGCTGCCCATTGCCAACGCTTCGCTGCTGGACGAAGCCACCGCCGTGGCTGAAGCTGTGCTGCTGATGCGCCGGGCCAACAAGAACAAGGCTGCCAAGGACGGGAAGACTGTTCTGGACGCTGACCTCCTCCCGCAGACCATCGCGATAGTGAAGGGCCGCGCCGAGGCGCTGGGCTTCGAGGTTGAGATTGCGGACCTGTCGGCCGGCCTTCCGGACGGCGACATCAACGGTATCGTCCTGCAGCAACCTGGCGTTTCGGGCCGCGTTTTCGACCATTCCGGCGTCATTTCTGATGCGAAGGAACGCGGTGCCCTGGTAACGGTTGCCGCCGATTTGCTGGCGCTCACCCTCATCACGCCCCCGGGCGAGCAAGGTGCGGACGTCGCCGTCGGAACCGCACAGCGTTTCGGTGTGCCGCTGTTCTTCGGTGGCCCGCACGCTGCCTACATGGCCGTCCGCGAAGGCATGGAGCGCACGCTTCCCGGCCGCATCGTGGGCGTCTCCAAGGACAACGCCGGCGTTCCTGCCTACCGCCTGGCACTCCAGACCCGCGAGCAGCACATCCGCCGCGAGAAGGCCACGTCCAACATCTGCACCGCTCAGGCTCTGCTCGCGATCGTCGCCTCGATGTACGCCGTGTACCACGGTCCCGAAGGCCTGAAGGCGATCGCCGAAACAGTCCACGGGCACGCCCGTGTTTTGGCTACAGCACTGCAGAAGGCCGGCCGCGAACTCGTCTCCGAGGCCTTCTTCGAGACCCTCACCGTCCGCGTTCCCGGCAAAGCTGACAAGGTCATCGCCGCCGCCGAAGCCCGCGGCATCAACCTGCGGCTCATCGACGCGGACACCGTTGGCGTTTCCGTTGATGAAACCACGACGCCGGAGGTCCTCTCCGCGGTGGCCGTCGCCTTTGGTGCCGGTCCAGTAAGGGACGCCGCAGGGTTCGAACTGCCCTCTGAAGTGGTCCGCACCTCCGATTTCCTGCAGCATCCGGTGTTCAATACGCACCGTTCCGAGACGCAGCTGTTGCGCTATATCCGCAAGCTGTCCGATCGGGACCTCGCGCTGGACCGAACCATGATCCCGCTGGGCTCGTGCACCATGAAGCTCAACGCGACCGCCGAGATGGAAGCGATCTCGTGGCCGGAGTTCGCTTCCATCCACCCGTTCGCTCCCGACCACCAGACGGCCGGTTGGCGTGAACTGATCACCGACCTCGAGGCGGACCTCACGGAGATCACCGGCTACGACCAGGTCTCCATCCAGCCCAATGCCGGTTCGCAGGGCGAGCTGGCCGGCTTGCTGGCGATCCGCGGCTACCACCTGTCCCGTGGCGACGAGCAGCGCACTGTCTGCTTGATCCCTGCTTCGGCTCATGGGACCAATGCTGCCTCGGCTGTGCTGGCCGGCATGAAGGTTGTTGTGGTGGCTACGGCTGCCGACGGCACTATTGATCATGCCGATCTGACGGCCAAGATCGAGGCCAACAAGGACGTGCTGTCCTGCATCATGATCACGTACCCGTCCACGCACGGTGTGTACGACGCCGACGTCCGCGAGGTTTGCGACGCGATCCACGCAGCCGGCGGCCAGGTCTACGTTGACGGCGCCAACCTCAACGCCCTGGTTGGCTTGGCCCAGCCGGGAAAGTTCGGCGGCGACGTGTCCCACCTGAACCTGCACAAGACCTTCTGCATCCCGCACGGTGGCGGTGGACCGGGCGTTGGACCTGTAGCTGCCAAGGCCCACCTGGCTCCCTTCATGCCGGGCGACGCGAACAAAGCGGCGCACGAGGAAGGACACGGGGTGGCCATCTCGGCGTCACGTTATGGCTCTGCCGGTGTGCTGCCGATTTCCTGGGCGTACGTGAAGCTCATGGGCGGCCAGGGTCTCACCGAAGCCACCAAGTCCGCGCTGCTCGCAGCCAATTACGTTGCCTCCCGCCTGGATGAGCACTTCCCGGTTTTGTACACGGGCGAGGGCGGACTGGTAGCCCACGAGTGCATCCTGGACCTCCGCGAGCTGACCGCACGCACGGGTGTCACGGCCGAGGACGTTGCCAAGCGACTGATCGACTTTGGCTTCCACGCTCCCACGCTCGCGTTCCCGGTTGCGGGGACGCTCATGGTGGAGCCCACGGAGTCGGAAGACCTTGCCGAGATCGACCGCTTCATCGAAGCCATGATCACTATCCGTGCCGAGATCGAACAGGTGGCCGGTGGTGATTTCACTGTTGAGAAGTCGCCGCTGCGCAACGCGCCGCACACGGCTGCCGCCGTCGTGAGTTCCGACTGGGACCGTGACTACCCGCGTGAGCAGGCCGCCTTCCCGGTCCACCACCTCAAGCAGGACAAGTACTTCCCTCCTGTTGGCCGCATCGACGGCGCCGCCGGTGACCGCAACCTCGTGTGCTCCTGCCCGCCCCTCGAAGATTTTGAAAACTAAGGACTCCCCACATGTCTGAGAATTACACCGCTCTCTACGAGCAACACAAAAAGGCCGGCGCGTCCTTCACCGACTTCGGTGGCTGGCAGATGCCCCTCAAATACGAATCCGAGCTCGCCGAGCACCACGCAGTCCGCAAGTCGGCAGGCCTGTTCGACCTCTCCCACATGGGAGAAGTCTGGGTGTCCGGCCCCGACGCGGCTGCTTTCCTGGACTACGCGCTGGTGGGCAAGCTGTCCGCCATCGCGGTGGGCAAAGCCAAGTACTCACTGATCTG
Source organism: Arthrobacter sp. StoSoilB22 (assembly GCF_019977315.1). NCBI lineage: Bacteria > Bacillati > Actinomycetota > Actinomycetes > Micrococcales > Micrococcaceae > Arthrobacter > Arthrobacter sp. StoSoilB22. Next base: position 4,340,555 of record NZ_AP024652.1, on the reverse strand, counting down.
CAACGCAGACGGTGGCATCATCGATGACCTCATTACCTACCGCCGGCCCTCTCCCGAAGAAGACGTGGACAGGTACCTGGTGGTGCCCAACGCCGGGAACGCGAAGGTAGTCGCTGCCGCGCTGAAGGATCGTTCGGCCGGTTTCGACGTCGTGGTGGAAGACGCGTCAGCCGAGACATCGCTGATCGCCGTGCAGGGTCCGAACGCCGAAGCGATCCTGCTTGCTCTGGTCCCGACAGAGCAGCACGCTCTGGTCACCGAGCTGAAGTACTACGCGGCCGCGGAGGTGGGCATTACTTTCGACGGCGGCACCCAGGACCTGCTGCTGGCCCGCACCGGCTACACCGGCGAGGATGGCTTCGAAATCTACCTCCCCAACGTCGATGCGCCTGGCCTCTGGGAAGCCCTGCTCGACGCCGGCGAAGGCCACGGTCTCATCCCCGCCGGACTCGCAGCCCGCGACTCCCTGCGCCTGGAAGCAGGAATGCCCCTCTACGGCAACGAGCTCTCCCGCCACGTCAACGCCTACGCCGCAGGGCTGGGCCCGGTGGTTTCCCTGGCCAAGGAAAGCGACTTCATTGGCCGCGATGCACTGACAGCCATCAAGGCCGCCGGCGTCGGATCCACTCTCGGCCAGAAGCTCGTGGGCCTCAAAGGCGCTGGACGCCGCGCCGCCCGCGCCCACTACTCGGTCCTCAAGGACGGTTCCCTGATCGGCGAAGTCACCTCCGGCCAGCCAAGCCCCACGCTCGGCTACCCGATCGCGTTGGCGTATGTCGACGTCGAACATTCAAAACCCGGCACGATGGTGGACGTCGACCTCCGCGGCAAGGCAGAAGCCTTCGAGGTTGTGCAGCTGCCGTTCTACAAGCGCCAAAAATAGGAGTTTTTGTACACATAAAGCCCCTATGAGGCCCTTTTGAGGGCATCAACTGTACAAAAACTCGAAGAGAGAGAAGGAATTGGAATGAGCAAGGTAGTTGCTGAATTGAAGTACTCGGCTGAGCACGAGTGGGTTGCCGTCGATGGGGACGGGCCGGTGGGGATCGGGATTTCCGCGGTTGCCGCTGATGCCTTGGGCGACATTGTGTATGTGGACCTGCCCGAGGTTGGTTCCACTGTGACCGCGGGGGAGACCTGCGGCGAGGTGGAATCCACCAAGTCCGTGTCCGATCTGTACTCGCCCGTGACGGGGGAGGTGACCGAGATCAACGACGCCGTTGTCAGCGATCCGGCGCTCATCAACAACGATCCCTACGGTGCAGGCTGGCTGTTCAAGGTGGCCGCAACGGAAGAAGGGCCGCTCATGTCGGCCGAAGAATACGCTGCAACGAACGGTGGAGAACTGTGAACCCGGTATCTGTAACTGACTACCAGCAGGTGGTGTCGGCGTCGTTGGACGCACAGCTCGCCGAGCTGGACCCCGAGATCGCTGCGAAGATCGACGACGAACTGGGTCGCCAGCGCGACGGCCTGGAAATGATCGCGTCCGAGAACCACACAGCCGTCGCTGTGATGCAGGCTCAGGGCTCGGTGCTGACCAACAAGTACGCCGAAGGCTACCCGGGCAAGCGCTACTACGGTGGCTGCGAACACGTCGACGTGATCGAGCAGCTGGCTATTGACCGTCTAAAGGCATTGTTCGGCGCCGAGTACGCGAACGTGCAGCCGCACTCCGGTGCACAGGCGAACGCCTCGGTGATGCACGCGCTGATCAAGCCGGGCGACACCATCATGGGCCTGAACCTCGCCCACGGCGGCCACCTGACCCACGGTATGCGCATCAACTTCTCCGGCAAGCTCTACAACGTGGTTCCGTACGGGGTCCGCGAGAACACCCACACAGTGGACATGGCCGAGGTTGAGGCTTTGGCCCAGGAGCACAAGCCCGCGCTCATCGTTGCCGGCTGGTCCGCATATGCGCGGCAGCTGGACTTCGCTGAATTCCGCCGGATCGCTGATTCTGTGGGGGCCTACCTGATGGTGGATATGGCCCACTTCGCCGGGCTGGTGGCCGCCGGGCTACACCCGTCCCCGGTCCCGCACGCGCACGTCACCACCTCCACCACGCACAAGACCCTCGCCGGTCCGCGTGGCGGAATCATCCTCTCCAACGATGCCGACATCGCCAAGAAGATCAACTCGGCCGTCTTTCCGGGCCAGCAAGGCGGACCGCTGGAGCACGTGATCGCAGGCAAGGCCGTAGCGTTCAAGATCGCCGCCTCCGAGGAGTTCCGTGAGCGTCAGGAACGAGTGCTTGCCGGATCCCGGATCCTCGCCGAGCGCCTAATCCAGGAAGATGTGGCAGCCAAGGGCATCTCCGTGGTGTCCGGCGGAACAGATGTGCACCTGGTTCTCGTGGACCTGCGCAACTGCGAACTCAACGGCCAACAAGCCGAAGACCGGCTTGCCGCGATCGATATCACCGTCAACCGCAACGCCGTCCCGTTCGACCCGCGCCCGCCCATGGTCACCTCCGGCCTCCGCATCGGCACCCCGGCGTTGGCTACGCGCGGATTCGGCGAAGCAGCCTTCCGGGAGGTCGCGGACATCATCGCCGAAGTGTTGATCGCCGACGCCGATGCCGACCTTTCCGGGTTGAGGCGCCGGGTTGATGTTCTTGCGAAGGCGCACCCGCTGTACCCGGGTGTCGCTAACCTCTCGCAGTAGCCCGGCGGGTTCGCCCCTCGGGTTCGCCTGTTGGGTTCGCTCGGGTTGCCAGGTCCACAGGGGCCGACGTTCCACTCACCAGTGTTGGGGCCGGGCGCGCTTGTCCGTTTGCTTGGGAAATTATTCCTGGCCGATTCGGGGGTTCCCTGCGCAGTATGCCGTGCGAACGGCATGTTGGGCAGCGAACCCCCGGAATGGCGAGGCGCAGGGCCGAAGGGCGGGGCCGGAGTGGGTATCCGGGCTCGTGGTTGGTGTTTGGGGTTTGAGGGTCCGCTCCGTTTGTTGGGGGCGGGGCGGGTTCTATTCGTTGTACGTCGTTAGGAAATGACCATGGCCGTTGGGGTCTTTGATCTGTTTACTGTGGGTATTGGCCCGTCGAGTTCTCATACTGTGGGGCCGATGCGGGCCGGGGCGGTGTTTGCCCGGGAGCTCCGTGAGTCCGGGGTGCTCGAATCCGTTGCAGGCTTGCGGGTTGATCTCTACGGCTCCTTGGCCGCCACGGGCAAGGGACACGGGACGTTCACAGCTGTCTTGCTTGGACTTGAGGGCTTCGACCCCGAAAAGATCCTGCCCGCTGAGGTAGAGGAGCGGCTGGCATCCATTGCTGACACGGGCAAGCTCAATCTGGCCGGCGGGATCCTCCTCGACTACACCCTGGAGGATATGGTTCTTCATCCGTTGACGGTGTTGCCGCGGCATACGAATGGGATGAAGTTTCAGGTCTGTGATGCTGAGGGGAACGTGGTGCGGGAGGCGACGTTCTTTTCGGTGGGTGGTGGGTTCATTGTTCGGGAGGGTGAGGAAGACGCGGCTCTGGAGGATCTTGAGGAGTCGAAGAAGGAGTTGCCGTTGCCGTTTAGGACGGCGGCGGAGTTGATGGGCCGGTGTTCGTCCAAGGGGTTGGGCATTAGCGACATCATGTTCATCAATGAGCGTGCCAGCAGGTCTGAGGAGGAGATCCGTGAGGGTCTTCTGCATATTTGGGCCGTGATGGAGGCCTGTGTTGAAACGTCGTTGAAGCGTGAGGGTGTGTTGCCTGGGGGTTTGAAGGTTCGTCGTCGTTCTCCTGATTGGTTGGAGCGGCTCCTGAAGGAGGACAAGGACCGGAATGATCCGAAGTATTGGCAGGAGTGGGTGAATTTGATCGCGTTGGCGGTCAATGAGGAGAACGCTTCCGGTGGCCGGGTGGTGACGGCGCCGACTAATGGTGCGGCGGGCATTATTCCGGCGGTGTTGTATTACGCGTTGAACTATGCCCCGGGCATGGACAAAGCTACCCAGCGGGACCGGGATGATGTGGTGGTGAAGTTCCTGCTCGCTGCTGGTGCTGTGGGGGTTTTGTATAAGGAGCAGGCGTCCATTTCGGGTGCTGAGGTGGGGTGTCAGGGTGAGGTGGGGTCGGCGTCGTCGATGGCTGCTGCCGGGTTGGCGGAGGTGATGGGCGGTACGCCGGGTCAGGTGGAGAACGCGGCGGAGATCGCCATGGAGCATAATTTGGGGCTGACGTGTGATCCGATCGGGGGGTTGGTGCAGATTCCGTGTATTGAGCGGAACGCGATCGCGGCGGCGAAGGCCATCAACGCGGCGAAGATGGCGTTGTGGGGGGATGGGACGCATCGGGTGTCGTTGGATGAGGTGATCGTGACCATGCGGGAGACGGGCAAGGACATGTCCCATAAGTACAAGGAAACCGCGATGGGCGGCCTGGCCGTCAACGTCGTCGAATGCTAAGTGGCACACCACCATGCATTGCGAGGCCCGCTCTGCGCCCTAAAACGCACGCTGAACGTGCAGAGCAGGCCTCACAACTTGGAAATCAACACAAAGGAACGTCATGACACTCGCACCTGAAGGCCGTAAGTTGCTGCGCGTTGAGCAGCGTAACTCGGCGGTCCCGGTTGAACGTAAGCCTGAGTGGATCAAGGCCAAGGTCCAGATGGGTCCGGAGTTTGTCCAGCTCAAGAACCTGGTGAAGAAGGAAGGCCTGCACACGGTGTGTGAAGAGGCCGGGTGCCCGAACATTTTTGAGTGCTGGGAAGACAAGGAAGCGACGTTCCTGATCGGCGGGTCCGAGTGCACCCGGCGCTGTGATTTCTGCCAGATCGATACCGGCAAACCCTCACCGGTGGACATGTTCGAACCCACCAAGGTGGCCCGCAGTGTCCAAGCGATGCAGTTGCGCTACGCCACGGTGACCGGGGTAGCCCGTGATGACCTGGCCGATGAAGGTGTGTGGTTGTACGCCGAGACGGTCCGGAAGATCCATGAGCTGAACCCGGGTACGGGGGTGGAGTTGCTGATCCCTGATTTCTCCGGCAAGCCCGAGCACATCGCGGCGATCTGTGATTCCAAGCCCGAGGTGTTCGCCCATAACGTGGAGACCGTGCCGAGGATTTTCAAGCGCATCCGTCCGGCGTTCCGGTACGAGAGGTCCCTGGATGTGATCACGCAGGGCCGGGATTTGGGCATGGTGACCAAGTCCAACCTGATCCTGGGCATGGGTGAGACCCGCGAGGAAATCTCCGAAGCCCTGAGGGACTTGCACGCGGCCGGCTGTGACCTGATCACGATCACCCAGTACCTGCGCCCGTCCGAGCGTCACTTGCCGGTGGACCGGTGGGTCAAGCCGCAGGAGTTCGTGGACCTCCAGCACGAGGCCGAAGAAATCGGGTTCCTCGGCGTCATGTCCGGGCCGTTGGTGCGGTCCTCGTACCGTGCCGGGCGCCTCTGGGCAACCGCGATGCGGAAGAAGGGCCGGGACATCCCCGACGAGCTCGCCCACATCGCCGAGGGCATCCAGGACTCCGGCACCACCCGCCAGGAAGCCTCCACCATCCTCGCCGCACACGGCTAAACACCCGCACAAGCAGACCAAGCCCATTTCGCTGGCCACCAAGTTGCGGGCCATCACAACAGCAGTAGTACGACGGCGGTCGGTTGCCTCTCCGGGGCGACCGGCCGCCGTCGGGCGTGAGTCCTAGACACTAGTAAAACTGTCCGTCAAGGAGCCGACACAATCGAACACCAGCGCAGTTTTTGCTCAAGACGAGCACAATATTCGCGCACTCGCGCCACGGTTCGGGCGTTGGCGGCGGCGACGGCTGTGTCCATATTTTGGACACAGCCCGGGGAAGGTGAGTACTCGACGCACCGCCGAAGCTGGGTATACCTGCGGGGGGCCAAGTAGTGAGGCGGAAAAACTAAGTACCGGCATCGCACAGGTGGGTATCTTTCGACTCCCTGTTCGAATGAAAAGAGAGGTACCCGGAAACCTAGCCACGGCACTTGCGCTGACTGAACCATTGGGGACATCGCTTCATCCGACAACAACGATCGGATGCTTGGGGGTTGCGACGCGGCTCCCCGGGACGTAGATCAACCAAGGAGTCTTATCATGCGCAAGCTTTCCAAGAAGAGCCGGGTCACCGCAGCCGTCGCAGGTGTGGCATTGGTAGCAGTGGGTGGCGGAGCCGCCTACGCCTACTGGACCACCACCGGTTCAGGCAACGGCACGGCAACCAACTCGGCCGGCGGCGGAACGGTCACCCTTCACGCTAACTTCGCAGGAGGACTCGCGCCGGGCAACCAGGTTGATGTTGCCTACACGGCCGACAATTCGACCACTTCCAGCACCGTGGTGGGCGCCCTCACCGCCAGCGTGACCACAAACGTGGCTGGCTGTCTTCCGGAGTGGTTCCAGGTCACGGCCGTCACCAGCAACAGCCCGGTCGCGGCCAACACCACAGGAACGTCCGTGGGCGACGGCGTGCTGACGTTCAACGACAGCGCCACGGTGAACCAGGACGCCTGCAAGGGTGCAGTCGTCAAAATCACCGTCACCAGCCTGTAGCTCAGGACCGCCGGGGACCACTTTGCCAGTGGTCCCCGGCCTACGCATTTCTTCCCGCAGCACCGAACACGTCCGAAAAGAGCTTCCATGGACCACCGGCCAACGCGAACAACGCCGTTCCACCGTACACGAGTGCCACTCCGCGCGCTGATACTTGCGCTCGTAGTTGCTTTCGTCCCGGTGGCGGCCCTCGCGGCAAGCAGCGGGCAGGGGACCTCGCAAGGGAACCAGGCGAAGGACAGCAAGGGAATTACCGTGACGCTGTCACCCTCCAGCCGCACCGTGGACCAGGGGCAGTCCGTCACGTTCACGGTGGCTGCGACATCCACCGGGGGCTTCGCCGGCCCGGTGACCTTCGCGGTCGCGGGACTGCCGGCAGGAGCGACTGCCAGCCAGTCGCCGTCGTTGGTCAACCTCACGTCCGGTAGCACCGCACAGGTGACGCTGACCGTTGCCACGGCAACCACGACGCCGGCCACGAAGACCGACTTCACCGTCAAGGCCGGCAGCGGGACAACCATGTCCAACACGGCACCGGGACAGCTGCAGGTTTTGGAGGTCAAACGGAACTTCGGCGTTTCCGGTTCCGTCGTCGGGCTCTTGGCCCCGGGGGTTTCCCGCGGAGTGGACCTGCAGATCAACAACACCAACAACAAGAGCATCGCGGTGACGAACTTGAGCGTGCAGATCAGCCAAGTGGTCAGGACGCCCGCCGCTGTGGCCGCTAACCTGCCGTGCACGGCCGCGGATTACCACATCGCCCAATACACAGGGTCATACCCACTCACCGTTGAGCCGGGCACCAGTTCACTTTCACGCTTGAACGTGCCGCCAGGGAAGTGGCCGCAGCTCAAAATGCTGGACACCGCCCAGCTTCAGGATGGTTGCAAAGGCGCGACCCTCAAGCTCACGTACTCCGGCACGGGACAGGCGAACTGACATGACTGCGACAGCCCGAACTCCGCGCACTCCAAACACAGGACGCCTGGCACGAACAGCCGCTGCCACCGTGGCCCTCTGCATCCTGGGCGGCGCAGGGACCGCGTACGCCTACTGGGCTACCAGCGGAACTGGCAGTGGATCAGCAACGAATGGCACCATGCAGACCGTCACGGTGGACGCCCTCATCCCGGGCGATACCCTGCAAACCAGCCTTGCACCCGGTGGGACCGCCGACGTCATCTTGCGAGCCACAAACCCCAATTCCCACGCGGTCACCATTTATGGCATCGCGGGCAATGGTGCCGTCACCGCCGACGCAGCCCACCCCGGTTGTGCCACCACAGGCGTCACCTTCACGCCGCCACCCATTCCTTTGTCACCGCCGATAACTATCCAGGCAAACAGCTCCATCCCGCTCACGCTTCAAGGGGCGGCAAGCATGAGCGCTGCTTCGCCGTCTGCTTGCCAGGGCGCCCAGTTCACTGTTCCCGTCACCATGGAGGTGCGGAAGTGAGCCGGCTTGGTCAGGCCACCAACATCGGCACCTTTGGCCGGTGGCATCGCATTGCCTTAATCGTGGTGGGAATCCTCTTCGTCTCCTGGGGAGGGCCCGCTGCCGTTGCTTTCTGGGGTTCGGTCAGTGCCGGCTCCGGAGTGGCAAAAGCTGATGCCCTTAGCCAGGGCGCGAGGCCAACTACTACCGTTTCCGGCACCAGCGTGACGGTCGCCTGGACCGCTAGTACGACGGCGGCAGGACGGTCCGTAACCGGCTACAGCATCGCGCGCTACGGTTCCGCAACGGGAGGTACAAAGGTTCCGGCGACGGGCAGCTGCAGCGCAACCGTTGCAGCACTGAGCTGCGTTGAAGCCGGCGTCCCGGCCGGGACCTGGTACTACGCGGTGACTCCCCTGCTGTCCCTCTGGCAAGGAGCCGAAAGCCTGCGAAGCAACGCAACCACTCCGGTTACGGACACCACTGCGCCGGACGCGCCAAGTGTGAACGCACCCGCCGCCCTTAACGGGACAACTGCTGCGGAAGTTCTGGTCAAGGGCGCAGCCGAACCGAACTCGACGATCACCCTGACCATCTCCGGCGCAGGAGCGCAGCCCAAAATCCAACAAATAGGCACCGACAGCTCTGGCAAGTGGACGGCTGCAGTGGTTGATCTCCGTGGCTTCGGTGACGGAACCATCACCTATTCTGCGAGGGCAACGGACGCAGCAGGAAACGTCAGCCTCGCAGGGTCTGCGACCTCATCCAAGGACGCAACAGCGCCCAAGGTTACGGGCGTCAGACTGAACAACGGTGGGAGCAAGGATGGGAAGATCGACCCGGGCGATACCGTGACGCTGACGTACTCCGAGGTTCTTAAAGTCAGTACAGTCAACACCGCATGGACTGATTCGCCGGGTGGATCACCTACCCAAAATGTGACGGTCAGTATCAACTCAGGCAACGTGCTCACGGTCAGCGCCGGCAGCTCGCCGACACTTACGGTGGGCAGCGTGGATCTGGGAGCCATCTACGGGCCGTCACCAGGAGTCCTGACGTACTCCGGGTCAACCCTGGTTTGGGATGCCACGGCAAAAACACTCACCATCACCTTGGGTGCAACTGTTTCGGGCACCCCAAGCAACGCAAATCGAAGCGCGCTAGCGGCGACGTACACGCCCGCATCTGGAATCACGGACCTGGCCGGCAACCTACTGGCGACAACCCCGATGGCTGGAGCAGCGTCAAACTTCTAGTCCCAGGGTCCCGGCCATGTTTCAAAGATAGTGCCCCTCGTACACGTGATGAGGGGCACTATCTGCGCCCAATACCCGGGTAGCCCTAAATGCCGGGCGTAACCTTGAAGCGGACGCCAGCGCCGTCGTCGTACGTTTGATCCTGCGACGAAAGGCGAGCCGCCCCTTGAAGGCTGTAGCGGAAATGTTCACGATGGGTCCTGGAAACAAGGACCACCATCCCGCACTCCGCTGCGCTGTAGGTGTATTTGTTCCGTTGATTACGTTGACACTGCTGGGACGGCTGGATCTGGCCGTGTTTGCTTCGTTCGGGGCGTTCACCGGTATTTATGGCAGGAACGAACCCCACAGCGTGCGCTTCCGCAGCCAGTTGCGCGCCGGCGGCTTCATGCTTCTCATTATTCTTCTGGCCACGATGGTTGCCCGCCTGGCGCAAGCAGGGGGCATGGATGGTGCAGCATACTCCTGGCTACTCACGGCAGCGACCACACTGGTTGCCGGCGCCTGCTCCGTGGTGGTTGCAGCGTGGCGGCTCCGGCCCGGTGGCTCCTTGTTTCACATCTTCGCCTTCGCTGCCATTGCCTCGATCACGGCTCAGCCTCCCCTCTGGGAAGCCATGCTGGTGGCGGTGGCCACTACCGTGTTGTGCCTGCTGATCGGTATGTCATCGCGGATCCTCAAGAGCCACCGGACTCCGTGGAAGCGGCCCCCGCCCATTCGTCACACTGCGGCCGAAAAGCGTGCCATCTGGCTTGAGGGTGCCGGCTACTTGGTGGCCGCAGGGCTGGCGGGAACCATCGCTACGTTGGTGGGGGAACGGCTGGGGTTCGGGCATACGTACTGGGCCATGGTGGCAGCTGTTGTTCCGTTGGTGGGTCACTCCACACGGCACAGGGTGAGCCGTGGCATTCAAAGGATCGCAGGAACGGTGATTGGGCTGGTCTTGCTCGCTGGCATTCTCTGGCTGAATCCCGCGCCGTGGGCCATGGTTTTGGTCATTGCAGCGTGCCAGTTCGGGGCGGAGATGTTCATTGCACGCCAGTATCTGGTGGCCCAGGTCTTCGTGACGCCGTTGGCGTTGATTGCTACTCTGCTGGCCGCGCCGGTGGATCCTGCTTTGCTGCTGCGGGACCGCATCATCGAGACCGTCATTGGCGCCGCCGTCGGTGTTGCCGTGGTAGTGGCACCGGCTGTTTGGCGGCGTTTACGGGCGGCAAATTCGGGCGCTTAGCCTCAGGAAAAAAGGATGCGGTCAGCGCCGCCCGGGCAAATCACTTAGTATCAATTGCTTAGACAATCTAGATACATGTCTACCAAAGGACCGGTGATGAGCGACAAAAGTGAACGTCAGGGCTATTGGTACGGGCTGGAAAGCCGCAAGCGGATGGGTGCTGTTGACGTGTTGAATGCACTGAGGGACTATCGCACGGCCGAGGCTGACATGCGTCGTCGAACCCAGGCGGCCATGGGCATGGGTGAGACGGACCTCATGGCATTGAGGTATCTGCTGGAGGCCGAGCGCGCTGGAAGGGACGTGGGCCCCAAGGAGCTGACGGTGCGTTTGGGGATGACGTCTGCCTCCATGACGTCCCTGGTGGACCGCTTGGTCCGTTCCGGCTACGTCACCCGTGAGCCGCATCCAACTGATCGGCGCGCCCTTATTCTCAAGCCCACACCCGGGTCCGATCAGGAAGTTCGTAGCACCCTGGGTGACATGCATGCCCGGATGATGGAGGTCGCCGAGACCCTGGATCCCGAGGAATCGGCAGTAGTGGTGGACTTCCTGCGGCGAATGCGCGGAGCCATAGACAGCGTGGCCAAATAATCCGGACTGGACATTAAGTAGTAAGTACACATATAACTAGATAGCCAAGCTACTTACTAGGGAATGTGTGGGAGAGAACGATGACAGTCGCGCTGCGTGAACCAAGTTCTAAACCAGTGGCTGAAAACACCGTGGATACCGTCACGGAACAGACAATTCCCAGTGGACCCGTGCACTGCGGTTCGCATATGGCAATCTCCGCCGGACCATCCTACGACTCCATGCAGTGGGTCGCAGTGGAGCCGATCTGGCCAGAATGGGCCTGCGGGTGCGGCTTCCGCATGGACATCGACGCTTTGGACCCCGTGAGTGGCGTCTGGATCGCGGCTCTCCGCCGCCAGAGCCTGCAGCATGAACTGGCAATTGCGCAGAACACGCTGGAGCTGGCGTTCAAAAAAGCGGTCGACGCCGGTGTCGACCCTCGCGCTCTGGCCGAGGTGACCGGAGTCCCGGTCACCGAAGTCGACCTCCTCCTCAAGTGACGCTCCTTGAACGGGCGGCCGTCCGCGCTGATCGCGGGGCCGTCTGTACCGAACGCGCCGCTAAGAGGGAAACATCAACCACGGCAGTCGCAACAGCAACGTCCACGAGCATCGTCGCCGGGACTCCCGCCGCAATCGCCGTAGCCTCAAGTGACAGCCAACCGGACGTGGTCCTTGGAGGCCGCTACCGGCTCGGCACCCAACTGGGCGGAGGCTCGGAGGCTTACGTCAATGAGGCCTGGGACCTGGCTACCGGCAAAGCGGTTGCGGTCAAGATTTTCAGGTCCACGGATTCAGCGGATAACGCCCCTTTCCGGCGAGAGCTGGAAATCCACGGACGCCTGCGGCACAAAAACATTGTCAGGGTCCTGGACTCGGGAGACTCCCGCGACGCAGGAATCCACCATCAGGAAAGCCGCAGTTACGTGGTGCTGGAGCTGGTGGGCGGCAAGGATTTGCGCGGGATCATGCACCATAACCCGGCTTCCCCTGAACAAACGGCTGCCTGGATGACGGACATTGCCCGTGCCTTGGCCCACGTTCATCGCAGGGGAATCGTCCACAATGACATCAAACCCGGCAATATCCTGGTGGACTTCGCTTCCGACCCGCAAGGGCCGGGAATCGCGAAACTGACTGACTTCGGAATCGCGCTCAACGGACGCCACGCGGCGCCCAACTCTTCTTCGGGCACACCTCACTACCTCAGCCCCGAGGAGGTGTGCGGCGAAGCATCCACCACCGCCAGCGACATCTACTCACTGGGTTTGGTTGCGCTCGAATGCCTGACCGGGACCAAAGCGTTCCCAGGCACACCCTTGGAGTCCATGGTGGCAAGGACTCTTGGGGAACCCCGAATTCCCGGCACGGTGCGGCGGCGCTGGTCCATGGTGCTTCACGCCATGACTGATCCCCGCCCTGCCGGCAGGCCGTCTGCCAGCCAAACCGTCGGCATGCTCCGACGCCTCAGCTGGTAGCCAAACAATCAGGCAGATAGCGGCACACGTCCCCGTGCCGAACTGGGGCCTCCTTCAGGAAAGAGAGAATGAAAAATGGGAATCATTGGTTGGATCGTCTTGGGTTTGATTGCCGGCGCCATCGCAAAGGCCATCATGCCCGGTAAGCAGGGCGGCGGCTGGATCACCACCATCCTCCTTGGCGTCGTTGGCGCCGTGCTGGGTGGTTGGATCGGCAGCGCACTCTTCAAGGTGGGCATCAACGAGTTCTGGTCGCTTTCCACGTGGCTGCTGGCAATCGGTGGCGCACTGCTGGTCCTCATCATCTGGGGACTGTTCACGCGCAAGAAGGCGTAACTGCCCAAGCCCAAGAGGCCCCGCCGCTGCACGTTCTGCAGTGGGGGGCCTCTTTGCTGTCCTCCGCACCTCACCCCGCCGGGTAGCCGAGGGCCAGGTCGATCAAGAGGCGGGCGCCGAAGCCAGTGGCACCTTTGCTTCTCCACAAGTCGTCCTTGTCCGACTGCATGGTGCCGGCAATGTCGATGTGCGCCCAAGGGGTCTCCCCAACGAACTCGGCCAAGAACAGCGCAGCTGTGGTGGACCCCGCGTAGGGTCCGCCCAGATTGGAGATATCAGCAACGTCGGAATCCAGCTGGGGACGGTAGGCCCGCTCCAGGGGAAGCTGCCACACCTGCTCGTCAGCACGGCTCCCGGACTCAAGCACCAGGTCCACCAGGCGTTGATCATTCCCGAACACCGGAGCGGTGAGCTGCCCCAAGGACATCAGCGCCGCGCCGGTGAGGGTGGCTATATCCACAATGCCGTCCACGTGGTCCTCCACCGCCAGCGTCATGGCATCGCACATCACCAGGCGACCTTCGGCGTCGGTATTCTTCACCTCGATGGTGAGGCCGCTGCGGGTGGTGAGGACATCTCCTAACTTGTACGCCGAACCGGAGGGCATATTGTCCGTGCACATCAGAAACCCGGTAACGGCGGCCTTGCAGCCGAGGTCACGGAGAGCGGTGAAAACGGCCAAGACCGCTGCCGCCCCGCCCATGTCCATTTTCATGAGCAGGTGCATGGGGTCGCTCGGTTTCAGGCTGACGCCGCCGGAGTCGTACATGATGCCCTTGCCCACCAATCCGAGGTGTCCTGTTGGCGGTCCCTCCGGTCGGTAGCTGAGCTTGATCATGCGGGGCTCTTGGGCACTGCCGGCATTGACGCCGAGGAGGCCGCCGCACCTGAGGTCGATGAGTTGTTGCTTGTTGAACTCCTCCACCGTGAAACCGAACCGATTGGCTAGCTCCTGCGACACCTCGCCCAAACCCGCAGCCGTGAGGTGGCTCGGCGGTGCATTGCACAAATCGCGGGCTATGTTGGTGGCGCGGACCTTCACCCGACCCGTGGTCAGCCCCCGTTCCGCAGCCGCAGTGTCTACGCCCGGGGCGAGGAACTGCACCTCGCTCAGAGCCGTTGGCTTGGCCTTGCTCTTTAGCGTGTCGTAGCGGTAGCGGGCCAGCAGCACGCCCTCGGCCAAAACCTGCCCCAGGTGCTCGGCATCGATTCCCGCAGTATCGGAAAGCTCAAATCCAATCCGCGCGTGGCGCTGCGTGGCGCGAACCAAGGCCGCTGCGGCCTTCCGCCAGCCGTCAGCGTCCAATGAGCCCGGTTTGCCGCCGCCGACCGCAACCACCAGCGTGCCCGAGGCGTTTGCCAACTGCAGCGTGGTTCCGGGTTTGCCGTCGAAGCCCGCACTTTCCAAGGTTTCCCGGTGCAGTCCGACGGACGCCGGAACCTCACCCTCGGAGGGGACAACCACGCCAAGGGCATCCAGCTGGCCAAAGCCGTCCACGAAGTGCAGCTCCGGTTCGTCGGCCTCAAGGGACGGGACAGCCGTGAAACCTTCAGGGATGAGTTTGTAGGGTTCGTGATTCACCGTTTCGCCTGTTCTGTAATGGTTTGAGCCGCTGTAGTGGTTTGAGCCGCCGTGGTCGCTTGCGCCGCTGTGGCGGTGGGATGCGCCGTAACCGCTTGGTCCGCCGGGAGGCCGGGTTCCGGGATGGCATCCGGATCGTCCGGTTCGAGTTGCTCAGGGAGGTCACCCTTCATACGTCCGGGCATGCGGCCTGCCGGGACAATCGCCAGCAAGGCAAGCCCGGACAACCCGAGGAGGGAGATCTGCAGGGCCCGAAGGCGAGCTTCCTCATTGACCTCGATCGCGGCCTCCAACTCGGCGGGACTGCTGACCCGGTCGCCGATGACGCCTTCAACTTGGGCATTGGTCATGAAATCGGCCTCGTTGATGTTCACCTTGTAGATCAACTCCTGGGATACCTCCGGATGCGCGGCGGCGCCGCTGGCTATCAGGCTGGACAACATTCCGACGGCGAACGCGCTCGCCACCGCGATGCCCACACTGCCGGAGAGGTTATGGACCAGCCCGCGCCAAGCTCCGACGTCGCCGGCCAACTCGCGGGGAACCGCGCTGAGCAGCGTGTTGAACACCAAGGCGACGATTGCGCCTTGGCCAAGTCCCAGCAGAATCAGCCCCAGCACCACGAAGATCTGACCCCAGTCATTGCGGATGGTGAAGGCGAGCAGGATGAGTGCGCCGGCCACCACCACGAAGCCGCCCTGGGCGATGACACGTGGCGGGAATTTGTCGTACAGGAAAGCCACAAAGGTGCTCGCGAGGAAGATCGACAAGGTGTAAGGGATGATCGAAAACGAGGTCTCTATGCTGGAACGGCCCTGAACGATCTGTATATACAGGGGGATCAGGAAGTTTGCGGCCGTACCAACAAACAGCATGATGGCCATGCACGCCGTGACTGCGAGCTCGGAACTGGAAGCGAGCACCCTGAGGTCGAAGATCCGCGGAAGCTTGGCATCCTGGCGCTTCCTGATCCACGTGAAGAACACCTGGCCCATGATGAGCCCCAGGATGATCAGGAGTGGCGCGGGTGAGAGGCCGAGGATCTCGAAGGGTGCCTGGCTGGTGGCGAACCACGTACCCCAGGAGGACAGGCCGCTGAAACCGAAGCTCAGCAGGATGACGGCCACCGCGGCGATGATCGACCCCGTCCAGTCGATCTTCAGGTTCGGTTGCGCCGGGACAGTCTTGAGCCTGAAACTCAGCAGCAGGTTGATGGCACCAAGGACCACCATGAGTCCGAACGAGTAACGCCAGCCGATGGTGGTTGCGAACCAGCCGGCAATGAGCAGCGCCAAAACACCCGCTGCCGGGATGGCCGCGGCCAGGAGCCCGATGGCTTTGGCTTGTTGTTGGTCCTTGTAATTGGTGGCGATGAAGACCGTGAGGGCCGGTGCGATCAGTGCAATCACCGCGCCTGAAGAAGCTTGGGCAATGAACAGCATTGCGGGACTGAGACTCAGTGCCACACCCGCCATGGCGGCCGCATGGATGGCCACGGCGATCTGGAACACCTTGCGCGTTCCGAACCGCGCGCCCAGCTTAGCTCCCAACAGGATGAAGGCCGCCATTGAAAACGTTCCGGCAGTGATGGCAGTGCCCACGGATGTAGCCGCAGTGTCCAGGTCGGTAGTGATGCCTTGCATTGAAACCGTCAAGGCGTTGACGGCGAACGATGCCTGGATCTGGGTGAGGACCACCACGATCAGGGGCAGCCAGGAAGCCGCCTTGACGGGTGGTGGGGTTTCTTTGGTGGTGCGCTCACTGGCCATGTCTTGCTCCTGGTGTGCTCTGTTGGTTGCATGGGTTTATTGGTGCTAGTTCTGAAGCGGCCAGATCACGGGCACCAGCAGGATGGCCACAGCTGCATAGAGGGCCATGATCGCCAGCCCGAACTTCCAGTAGTCGCCGAACCGATAGCCTGCCGGTTGCATGATCATCATGTTGGCCGGAGTCGCCACCGGCGTCAGTAAGGCAGCGGAGGACGCCACCGACACACACATCAGCACTGCGTAGGGGTTGATGGAGGACTCCTGCGCCACGGACAGGGCAATGGGGATGATGATCAGCGCCGTGGCCGTGTTGCTGATCAACTGCCCCAGGACGGCGGTGACCACGAACAGTCCCACCAGCAACAACAACGGGCCGCCATCTCCCACTACGGACACCATGCCTTCAGCCAGGATCTCCGCAGTGCCCGTCGAGGTGATCGCCGTGGACAACGGGATCATTCCCGCCACCAGGATGAGCGTGGTCCACGCCATGGAACGGTGGGCCTGCTGAACGGTCACCACGCGGAGTACCACCATGGCCAGCGCGGCCAGGAGCGCGGCGACCGGCGCAGGGACGAGATTGGTGGCCAACAGGACAACCATGACGCCGACGACGATCAGCGCCGGTGTGGCGCGGGGCCCCAACGGGACGGTCTGCCTACGGATGGTATCCGGCGAGTCCACCAGCAAGACGTTGTGATCCACTGTGTGCTGGTCCAAGGCAGACCAGGTTCCCTGCAGAAGCAGCCTGTCTCCGGCGGTGATGAGAGTGCGTCCCGACGATTCCGGCTCGCCCGGATGATGGTGGGCCAGCACCACCAGGTCGCCGCTTTCGGTGACCATGCCGGGGTAAGCCTCCGTGCCAACGAGATTCGAACGGGGTGCGACCACCACCTCGGCTACTCCGTAGCTGCTGCTGATGAGCCCGCACGTCGCGTCGTCGTCTTGTTTCAGGCCATACCGGGCGGCAAGGGCGTTGATGGTTTGCTGTCCCCCTCGCACCACAATCTCATCGCCTCCTTCGAACACATCGCTCCCGGACGGCTTGCCGGCCGGGTCCTGAACGCTGATGAGGTGGAGATGACCGCCGTCGTGCTCGTCCTGAAGACACGCAACCGGCTGGCCCACCAACGCCGAACCGGCGGGGATGCTGAGCCGGCTCAACCCATCGCCATCCAGATAATGGTTCATGAGCGTCTCACCATGGGAACCCAGATCCTTTGGGAGTGCCTCAGGGGTCCTGGTGGGCAAAAGCCGTGGCCCCAGCCAAAGGGTCAAACCGATGGTTCCCAACAACAGCGGAAGCCCCACCAGCCCGAACTCGAAGAACCCGATCCCCGTTCCGGTAGTGTCCAGCGCCGCATTGAGAATGAGGATGTTCACCGGTGAACCGGTCAGGATCAGCAATGAACCCGCGTGAGCGGCAAAGGCCATGGGCATCAACAGCTCGGAAGGCCGCCTGCCCAGGCGAACCGCCAGCACAACCACCATGGGAAGCAGCGCGGCAACTGCCCCATTGACACTGATGAGTGCCGTTAATAGGGCCGTAAGAACCATCATCAACACCATCAGCCGGGTCCGGCTCGTCCCCGAAAACCTGATGAGCAGGCTTCCCAACCACGTAGTAACGCCTGCGGCATCAATGGCCTCCGCCACCACGAACAGCGCCGCAATCAACACCACGGTCCCGCTCCCGAAACCGGCAAAAGTATCGTCCAACCCCACAATGCCGGTGCCATACAAGGCCAAGGCCGCTCCGAGTGCCACTACCTCAACCGGCAGGCGGTTCCACACGAACGCCGCAATCACCACGACGAGCACCAGCAACGTGAGGGCGACGTCTGTCATGAGTGCCTTCGGTAACCCGCAGGATCTTTGGCCAGCATTCTCTCAGACTAGATCCGTGTTCCCGCCGCAGGGTCACCCCAAACAGGTGAGTGATGGGCGTTTTCCGAGGTCACGGCTAGGGTAAATATCCGGTCTTATAGGCCGCTGCCACCGCGTCATGCCGTGAACCGGCCCCCAGCTTCGAATAGATAATGCGAATGTGAGTCTTCACCGTGTTCACGGACAAGTGGAGTTCCGCTGCCATCTGTTCCTGCGACAAATGCGATGGAAGGAGAGCGAGGACCTCCCGTTCCCGGGGAGTCAACGACTGCGCTTGCCGGGTGTCAGTGGGCGGCCGTAAAGTCAGCAGCCGCTGGGCCAGGGCCTCTCGCGGCCCATAGGCGCCTACCCTTTCCACCAGGAAGTCCATCACTTCCCGGGGAGCGATGGCCAGGGGTCGGAGGACGTCCAGTTCGGCTGCCGTGTGGAGGGCTTCTTCCAGGAGTTTGCCGGCCAGTGTGCGTCGTCCGGTTCGTAGGGCCATGGAGCATTCCAGAACGGTCACGTGGAGCCTGGTCCATTCCAGCAGCGGCGTTATTGTGCCGGCGTGCAATGGCCTGAGGCGGTCCGAAGCAGCGTCGAAGCGGCTGATCCCGGCTGGCCCCTGAGCACGCAGGAGGCAAAGTTCACCCGTTCCTGGAATTCGCTCTTCCGCCCATTCCAACACCTCACGGGCTTGGTCGGCATGGCCAAATGCCAGTGCAGCGGTGTGCTCTATCACAGCGATGCTGGCAGCCAGCGGCCGGGCAAAGACATGGTCCCTGCTGATCCGCAGCCTGGCTTGCCGCAGGTCGCCAAGGGCGTTGCGCCTGTTCCCGGAATCCAAGTGCGCGCATGCTGTAATGATCTCCAGCGTGGCTCGCATGGCACCCCCGACTCCCGTGGAGGAAGACCCGAGTTGTCCGAGTTCGGAAAGGCCTGCCGCGGCAAACTGCAGGGCCTTGTTCGGTTCAGCACGGAGGAGCGCGGCCGAGGCATGCATGAGTGCGCCAGCAGACCTTCCGGCGCCGGCCGTCCACAGTTGTCTCGGCAGCTTTTCCTCTGAGAGCCGCAGAACTTCACCGGCACGGCGGAGCTGGCCTTGCAGCGAATACATGGCTGCCAGTTTGAGATAGACCTTGCCGGCGAGGTAAGCGTTGCCTGCCTCGCTGGCTTCGATGAGGGCTGCGGAAGCTTCGTTCTCGGCAATCCCATAGCTGCCTTCCACCAACGCCGCAGTGACCGTAACCATCCTCGCCTCGTTACGGACGTCGCTGTGCCCCGAGAAACGGAGCGCAGCGTGGTCCACGGTGGCCTGCGGGTCATGGCTCTCCCACGCGTCGCTGAACCAGGAAAGTCGCGCTTTTGCCAGAGCCTGCAGCTCTCGGAGTTCGGCAGGAGGTTCGGCAGTCCGATGCCGGTTAGCCGCAGCTAAATAACGGGTAGCGGTGGTGGGCTGACGGCTTTCAACATAGGCCAGTGCGGCAACCACGCAGAGTTTGGGATTCACAGCGAAGAGGGCGTCAGGCAAAGCAGCAATCGCACGGCGGACGTGCACCACTTCACCCGATCCCAAGAGCGCCGCGCCATGCCGTTCAAGGACGTCGATGATCAAATCATTGTCCGCGGAGTCCATGGCGTGCCTGAGCGCCGCAACAGGCTCGCCGGCACACTCATGCCACCGCGCAGCAATCCGGCTGAAGCGCAGCAGTTCGTCGGGGTGCTTCCGGGCCAGCCTGGCTTTGAAATAGCCGCGGATCAGAGGGTGGACCAGGAAGACATTCCGCCCGATGCCTGACGACTCAACGATTCCCTTGTCATCGGCCAGGCGCGAGAGGATGCAGCCGGCGTTCGTGTTACCAGCAAGGATGTTGGCCTGTGCCGCAACCACCTCGCGGCACACGCTGGAGCTGGACAGTACATGCCGTTCCTCACGGGAAAGAGCACTGAGTATCTGGTGGTCCAGGTAATCGGAGAGCTGCCGGTCGTTGGCAGCGAGGTCTCCCAGAGCGGCGTCCGGATTGGCAGCCTCGCGAAGATAACGCAAGGCGAGGACCACACAGGCCGGCCACCCCTGGGTCTGCCTGAAAAGCTCAGGCAGTTGCTGCACCCCCACCAGGGTGGTTGTCCTTGCTGCCAGTACGTTGATGTCGTTCACAGTGAAAGCCAGGTCTTTCGCGCCCAACTCAATGACGCGTCCGCTCAGCCGGGCAGGTCCCGGGTCAACCGCAGAGTTGTCCCGGAAAGCAAGGACCAGTTGAAGGGGCAGGCCCGCTTGGTTGAGCAATGCGGGTATCCAGTAATCTCGTTCAACCGGAGCAAAGCCGTCCACGCCGTCGATCACCAGACGAATGGTGGTGCCGGATGCAGTCAGTACTTGGGCAAGATCTCCCAGGACGTCCACAGCACAGTCTTCGGCTCCGGAAAATTGCTCCAAAGCGCGCGGTGGAACGGCAGGGCATCGCCGGAGCGCTCCCAATATGGCGGGCCATAGGGCTTCCCTGTTGTGTTGGTCGGGGCCGAGCCACGCGACGTCGTGCAACTGACCGTCCAGCCACTGGCTCAAGAGCACTGTTTTTCCGTACCCTGCGGGGGCGCAGATCAGCACGGTGCTGGCCGTGCAATCAAGCTTGGCCACGAGTCGGGGGCGTGCCATCAATGCCAAGGGCGGCCGTGGGACCGCAGTTGGCTTCGGGCTTAAGAGGTCCGGGCGGGTACCACCTAGGTCGTCCACACCTTCAGTGTAGGGGCGGGGCTTCGAGGATTCACCCGGTATAGACGATCCGCGTGGCGGCCATGGGACGTAAGGATGATCTTGGCGGCCGTGAGACGCTTGGAGAAGGCCCGCGAGAGGGGTTTCACCATGCAGTTTTTCAAGGACATCATGAGTGCCGCGGACTCCGGGTGGGTCTACCCGCTTGGGGCGATCTTTGTTGCGCTCTCGGCCATCTTCCCACCAATTCCCACCACGTCATTGTTCGTGGCCTTGGGCGCACTAGCAGCCACGGATAACCTCCCCAACGCGTTCCTGTTGTTCGCAGCCATGCTCGCCGGTGCCGTGGCCGGCGACGTGGGCGCCTACGAATTGGTCCGTCGCCGGGATATGGCCAACTGGAGGATGCTTCAGGGTCCCCGCCCCCAGAAGGCTCTGCACGCATCCCGGGAACGCTTGGCCAAGCATGCGGCCTCGTGGGTCCTGACGTCCAGGTTCGTGCCTATGGGGCGGCTGACCATGAACGTGGCCAGCGCGATCACCCCGGTTCCACGGGGGAGGTTCGTCCTGTATTCGGTGGTGGCAGGCATCGTGTGGTCCGCATACTCCGTGGGTATTGGTGCCCTCTCCGGGCTCCTGCCCGGGCTTTCCACTGAGTTCGCCGTGGTGATTGCCATAGCGTTCTCATTGCTTCTGGGCCGGGCCATCAGCGCTGGAGTGACCTGGTATCTGCAGTTGGATGACTAACCAAGCCACGCTACTGAAGCGAGGACGTCAACCGCGCCAGGTTATCCAGTGCCTTGTGGCCTACTGGCCGGCGGAGCCAGTCCTCCAGCAGCAACTCCGTGCTGGCCGCGCGGTAGCTGTCCTCGACTGCCCGCATTTGGTCGACTATTGAGCGTCCATGAACCAGTACGGAAACTTCCATGTTGAGGCTGAAGGATCGGACATCCATATTGCTCGAGCCGATCACAGCGACGTCGTAGTCCACGGTGAAGTGCTTGGCATGCAGGACTTGCGGGGCCTTGTACAGGTAAATTCGGACGCCTGCCCGCAGTAGAACCTCGTAGTAGGAACGCTGTGCGTGGTAGACCATGGCTTGGTCGCCCACTTCCGAGACGAAGAGCTCCACGTTGAGGCCACGGGACGCTGCTGTGATGATGGCCAACTGGATGGCCTCGTCCGGTACGAAGTATGGGCTGGTGATGCTGACGCGGTGCTCGGCCTTGTAGATGAGTGTGGTGTAGAGCTTGAGGTTGTTGTCATTGTCGAAGCTGGGGCCACTGGGAAGGACCTGTGCGTCGATGAGCTCGGGTGCGGAACCAAGGACCACCGGCGAAGTGTCCAACGGCAGCAGTGTCTCGGATTCGCTGTACCAGTCAGTGACGAACACTGCGTCCAGTTCCCGCACCACGGGGCCTTCCAACCGCACCATCAATTCGTGCCATTGGAGGCCCCGCTTGATGTTGCTTTTCTTGTTATAGGACGCATCTATGAGGTTTTGCGAGCCCGTGTATCCCACGCTGCCGTCCACTACCACCAGCTTGCGATGATTGCGCAGATCCGGGCGCTGCCACTGTCCTTTGAAAGGACGCAAGGGGAGCATGGCATGCCATTCGGCGCCCATCCCATCAAAAGCGCTCAGCATGTCCCGATACGTGGGGTCGCGGACCGCTGCCAAATGGTCGAAGAGGACGCGGACCGGAACTCCCCGCCGGCAAGCCCTGGCCATGGCCTCGAAGAACGGCTCAGTTGTGGGGTCCAAGGCCAAGATGTAGAACTCCACGTGCACGTACTCCGTGGCGGCATCGATGTCCTCGATCATGCGATCAAAACATCCCTTGTAGTCCTCCAGTAATTCGGCCCGGTTGCCGCCCACCATGGGCAGCGCGCCCAGCCGGAGGTTAAGTTCGACGGCGGAGCGCAGCCAGGCGGGCCAGTCCTCACTGTGGCTCACTGCTGAGAGGCCGGGCGTCCGTGCCAGCATGAGCTCGTTGACGGCGCGCTGCTTATCGCGCCTGGCCTTGGGAAGTTTGCCGCGGCCCACCAGCAGGAATGCCACCATTCCCAAGTAGGGGATGAAGATGATCGCCAGCACCCAGGCAATGGCAGAGGACGGCCGCCTGTTTGCGGAGACCATCACTGCCGCGATTGATCCGAGCACAATGTGGAGCGCCAACAAGATCCAGGCGACAGCATCGGCGTCGTTCAGTAGTCCTTGCATGCCGCGCTACTTGGCGTTCTGCTGCGGTATGACCACCTTTTTGATGATCAGCAGAATAGAGGCCGTGGTGGGGCACGCTATCAGCGCCCCCAGCAGGCCCAGGAGCGTCCCGCCCACCATCGCGCCAATGAGGACCAGGGAGCCTGGGATGCTGATCGCCTTTCCCACTATGCGTGGTGTGAGAACGTAGGCCTCCACCTGCATGTACGCCAGCATGACGAGGAAGACCACAAGGGCCGTCGAGGGAGAGGTGAAAAGTGACACCACGGTAATGATTGCCGTGCTGATGGCGCTGCCCACTAAAGGTATGAGGGTGATGGGGAACGCCAGGACAGCGAGGACCGCCGCGTACCTGACTCCTGCAACAGACAGGAGAATGAAGGTGAAGAGCGCATTGAACAACGCAAGGACGGACATGCCGCTGAGGTATTTACCCACCGAAGCAACAATTGTGTCGGTTATCTCCGCGAATGATTCCCGTCGTGATGCGGGAACCAGGGAGTAAAGGCTGGCTTTCATCATTTCGTGCCCCGCCACAAAATAGAGGGTCAGGACAACAACAAAAATTACGGCGAAGGTGCCATTCACCACGTTGTAGCCCACCTGCACGGCACCCCCGCCAATGGCGAGCCACACATTGGGATCCGCCGCCGAGGTTTCCAGCCACTCCAAGAGCGGGGTCAGCGCTCCTCCCAAAGTTCCGTTAAATTCCAGGAACCATTCCTGTTCACTGACTGCTTCGAAACTGGATGGCAGCAAACTGACCAGCGCTGCGCCTTCCTCCACCAGGATGGGGACGATGAACCGTATCAGCACGGCCACCAGCAGCAGGAAGCCAACCGCCACGGCAAGGACTGCGCCGCCGCGGGAGAATTTCCACCGTTCCAGCCAACGAACCAGGGGATAGAGGCCCAGGGAGATGAACAATGCGGCAAAGATCAAGGTCAGCGAATACCGCAATGTGATGACTGCGGAGCCCAAAGCCAGGGCTACCAGTACACCGAGCGCCGCGATGAGGCCGAAGCGGAACGGTCCGCCTTCCAACAGGGGGAATGCCTTCAATCGCGTCATGCGGTCCCTTTCGGCTGTACGTGAAGAGCAGACCGTAGCCTGGGTCAGGCCAAAGCGATCTCCTTGAGGCGAGCGTACTCGGCTTCGTTAATGTCTCCAGCGGCAAGCAGCGCTTTGGCCGCTTCGATTTGTTGGGTGGGGGAGGGGGCTCCGGCAACGTCGCGGATGTAGTTCTCCGCCTCTTCCACCGATTCCCTGACCCGAATCTCACTACGCAGAGCCATGCCCTTTCCACGCATGATCACGTAGATCAATGCGGAGATGAAAGGAGCCACGAACAGGCATAGGATCCACAATGCTTTTACGCCACCACTCAGGGCTTTATCGCGGAGAAGATCGGAGATGATCTGAAAGAGGAGGATCAAATAGGCAACAAAGAAAAATGCAACAATGATGCTCCACAACGATTCCAAAAAGCTCATGGTGTCTTCCCATCGTTCGTTCGGCCCGGGGCTGGACCGCCGTCCTCCGGCTGGGGATTCGCTCCCCGGCTGGACCACACCACCATTCTCGATTCGCCCGCGCCCCCAGCGCGCGTGCCTTCGGGGGATCGGTATCGAATGGGTAGAAAGATCACCCACTAAGGGTGAGCGGGTTGATGGCGTTGGACGACTGACGGATTGATACGTGCCCGCTGCCGGTCACAAATCCCCCGTAGCGCCGTGGCTGCAGCACGCATCCGGAGGTCCGCTACGCTGCTCAGAGCCACGCCACTCCGCACGCATAGGGCCACCAATGACGCACTCTTTCGCAGCCGACAACGCCCTCCCGCAGTCGCAACATTCGCCGGGACCGACGCCCGAGCGCAGCCCCGAACGCAGCCCCGAGCGCTCCGCGGCCGGCACCGCTCTGGGAGCCTTCGGAATGGTGGCACTCATCGGCGTGATCGCACTCCTCCTCCACATGCTCGCGGAGCATTCTCCGCGAGTGGGTCCCGGTTACGCCGGCTGGGCGCAGGAAACCATCGGTTCCGCTCTGGCCGCGGTGCGCTGGTTCCTCGGTGACATGACCGAGCCGCTGTTCTACAAGTCCGATCTCGGAGCGGTCGGACTGCTCACGGGTGCCGCGTTAGCGTGGTGTGTTGGCCGCCGCGGTGTGAAGTGGGTCGGCACACTTAGCTACGATTCCGGGCTGTGGCCCTGGGTTTTGGCTTCCGCTTCGATGAGTTTGTTGCTGTCCAACCTGGTGTTCGGTTGGGTGCTCGACGACGGGTGGCAGCCAACGTTCGTTCCGTTCGTTTGCGTCGCTCCCGCTATGGTCCTGCTGTACGGGGCTGGTTGGCGGACCTGCATCACCGGAGCGATCCTGGGTGCAGCTACCACCACACCGTTGGCGTTGCTGTTTATCCCCACTGTTTCAGCCCCGCTTGCCCTGCCGGCTGTGGTGGCAAGCGTGCTCGCCATGTCAGTGGGCTCGGTCATCTCATTCCTGATAGCCCGGCGTCTGCCGTGGCTTGTCCTGCGGGAGTCTCGGGAGGTTCGCCCTGCCACGCAAGCGGAGCTGCCGCCGTCGAGCCTCAACCGGCGCGTTCCCGCCGACGCCGTTTGGGCTGCGCGGCGGGTCCTCAAGGACTTCACGGAAACTCATTTCTTCGCCAACGAGCTCGCCGGCGCCGGTGTAATCCTTGCTGTGGCCGCGGCATTTGTCCTGAACCCGGGACTGCCGTCGTACGGGACCGGCCTGCTGCCGCACATACTGTTTGCCCAGGCACTGACCTCGGCTATCGGTGTCACGCTATGGCGGGGCTGGTATCGCGAGGGCGGATGGGCGGCCACCTACGCGTCCGTTGTGTCGGTTGCCCCGGCGGCAGTCCTCGCGTACGGCGGCTCCTGGCAGGGAATGGTGGGTGGTGCCGTGATAGGTGCCATCCTGGCACCGCCTGTAGCCAAGGCGATCTCTGCGCGGCTGCCCACCGGCTTCCATCCCGTCATCGGCAGCACGGCCGCCATGGCAATCTCGACGGCGGTCGCCTTGCCCCTGATTGGGCTGCTGCCGTAGTTCGCGTGTCCCCGCCCAAGTGACGTGGGGCCAACCCGGCCGGTGTTTAGCCGCCGACGTGATGAATCGTGAACGCACTCAGGAATCCCACCGCGGCCGTTAGCCCGGTCAGATTATGGTGCTCCTCGAAGGCCTCGGGAATCATGGTGTCCGCGAGCATGGCCAGGATTCCGCCAGCGGCAATGGCCGTGATAAACGCGATCACGCTCTCCGGTGCATTTTCCAAGGCGGTGTATCCCAGCAGGGCAGCAAGCCCGCTGAACACTGCAATGCCGGCCCAGGTGCCAAAGACGTAGGCGGGGCTGCGTCCGGCCTTCTTCATGCCTGCCGTGCTGGAGAGGCCTTCCGGGACGTTGGATATGAAGACGGCGGCGAGCATGGCCGGACTCACTGCTCCGCCGGCGAGAAGGCCAACACCAAGGACCACTGATTCCGGGATGCCGTCAATAAGTGCCCCCACTGCGATGGCCGTGCCGCTTCCCGGGGAATCCTTCTCCGAGGGCTGAGGTCCACCGGAACGTTTCCGATGCTTGGCTCCAGCCCGGGCCAGCAAGACGTTGGAGCCCACAAAGATCACCGCCCCCAAAAGGAAGCCAAAGATGGTGGGGATCAGTCCGCCGCCCTCAACGGCCTCATCCACAAGTTCGAACGACAATGCAGAGATCAGGACGCCGGCGCCGAATGCCATCACCGTGGACACGATTTTGGCCGGCACTTTCCAGATCCACGCTATGCCCGCTCCGAGGACTAAAGCGCCACCGGCAAGTGTTCCCCACATCAAGGCCTGCAACCACATTGGCATGAGTCCCACCCTTCCATTGGCCGTTCATGTGCATCAAGAAGTGTTGCACATGGGGTTCGATGGGCTATCCCGACGTGCGTAGATTGCCCGGGGTTCGGCTGGGTTGGGCTGGGCTGGGCTGGGTTGTATTTGGCTGCGGGAGTCTTGAGGTTTTCCTGAGGAAGTGTTGCGGGTATGCAGGATTTGTTCTTGATTCTGGCCCGGCACAGTAGTTCTTATCAGCCACACAGGCTGGAAACGAACGGCCGGCCGGTCTCACGGTGGCCTCCCGAAAGGAAACTGATTCCCATGGCCATCAGCCTCAAGACCACCTCCGGCAAGATCCTCGCTTCCGTCGCACTGGTCGGCACCGCAGCCGCCGTCGCCGGCATGGGCACCTACGGCGCGTTCACCTCTTCGACCTCCGCCTCCCAAGCCGTCACCGCAGGAACCGTCACCATCGCCCTGGGCGCACCCGGCCCCGCGAACACCCTCAACGTCCCGGTCGCCGGCCTGCTGCCCGGCGACAAGGTCGAAAAACTCGTCACCCTGGCCAACACCGGCAACTCGGACCTGAACAACGTCACCCTCACCACCAACGCCGGCACCACCGCATCCCTGCTCACCACCGACGTGACCAACGGCCTGCAGCTGACCATCGAAAACTGCTCCGTGGCCTGGACCGGCGCCGCAGCCCCCTACAACTGCACCGGCACCAAGACCACCGTCCTGGCCTCCGGACCGGTCATCGCAGCGAACAAGGTCCTGAACAACCTCACCTCGCTGACCTCGGCCAAGACCGACAACCTCAAAGTCACCACCGCGTTCCCCACCACCGCGAACAACGACTTCCAAGGCGCCACCTCCACCATCGCCTTCGCCTTCACCGGCACCCAACGCACCGAAACCACCAAGTAAACAACACCACCGGCCCCGCCGGGTCTGATCGGTTCCTTTCCCCCAGCCCGATCAGGCCCGGCGAGTATCCCGTCAAGCACAGCCACTTCACCAGAACGGAGAATCACCACCAGCCCCGCCGGGCCTGGTCGGGCGCCCCCCTGCCCGATCAGGTCCGCCGGTATTGACGCACCCGGTTCTGCTGTTGGGCAGCGTTTCTGCTGGAGAGCGGTTCTCCTGTGGGTCACCGGTTTCGCTGTTCAACACGGTGAGCGCGCCTTACCCCCCCACGAACTTCAACCCCCACCACGGAAGGAACGCCACGTCATGAGCATTATCACCAGCATCAACGAACCCGCACTCCACGGCCGGCGTTCCGCCGGGGAGGCTAGTGCCGCCGTCGGAATCTCAGCTGATGCGGCTACCCCAACTGTTGCCGCCGCAACTGCCGTCACAACTGCGGCCCCTACAACTGCTGCCAGCGCCGCTGGCACTGCTGGCCGGTTTCGTCGGATTGCCGGCAAAGTGGTCAAGGGCATCGGCGTGGGCATGCTGATCCTAGGCGCGTTGGTGTTCCTGTTCCTGGCGATCGGGCCACGGATCCTGGGTTACCAAACCTCCACCATGCTCACCGGTTCCATGGCCCCGCTGATCAACCCGGGCGACGTCGTGGTCACCGTCCCCACCCCCACCACCGACGTCAAAGTAGGCGACATCATCACCTACCACATCCCCGTCGAAGACCAGCGCGTGGAAACCCACCGCATCACCGAGATCACCACCACCGCCGACGGCGGCATCGCAGTCCAGACCAAAGGCGACGCCAACAACGGCCTCGACCCCTGGATCGCCACCCTCCAAGGCAACACCGTGGACAAGCACGTAGCCACCATCCCCTACGTTGGCAACGCCATCCGGGCCCTGCGCGAACCCATCGTCATGAACACCCTCATGTACGGCGCACCCGCCATCCTCGTCATCGGAATGCTGGCCTCCATCTGGACCAAAAACCCGGACAACACAGCCCCGCAAGGCACAGCAAAGCCCCAGGCGGCAAGCGGTGAGTGAGGACCCGGGCCCCGTAACGGAGGCCACCGCCTTGGAACCGTGCCGCCTTCAAGAGTTGGCTGACGAGCTGGGAGATCCATCACCGGCGCTCGGTTTTCTCTCCAATTACCTGTCCATGCTGCCGGACCGGGTGCTGAGCATCTCCAACGGCTTATGCGGGCACAACGCTGAAGCGAGTATGGACGCCATCCTGAGCCTGAAGATTTCCTCGGCCATGGTGGGAGCCATGGAGACGGAGGATCAGTGCCAGGTCATTGAACGGATGATCCGGGAAGACCACTTCGACTCCGCAATCCGGGCATTCCCGGCCCTTCAGAAGTCCACGGACCGCTGCTTTGCCGAGGGTCCGCAGCTGCTGGGGAAAGCACGGGAGACCCTCTGCACCGCGCCCCGGACTTCTCTCTAGTGCGAAGCGCTCACCTGGTGTTCAGCACTCATCGGTCGTTCAGCGCTCAGCTGGTGCTCAGCGCTCAGCCGGCAGGCTCGTGTCGGTCGTTGTGACCTGGTGCGGCACAAGGAACAGCGCGGCTACGGCCAACAGCCCGGCGGCGGCGAAAACGTAGAAGCCTGCAGGGTAAGCGATGTTTGCGGCAACCAAAGTCCCCGTCACCGCCGGCCCGACGATTGCGCCGAGCCTGCCCACCCCTGCTGCGAAGCCCAGCGCCGTACCACGAAGGCGGGGAGGGAAGAGTTGGCTGACCCAGGCGTACACCAGTACCTGGGAGCTGAAGACGAAGACCCCCGTGACGAATACGGCTGCGTTGAGCAGGAACTCGTTCTGGATTTTGACGCTCAGGATTTCCAGCAACACTGCGGACAAACCGAACCACATCAGCACGATCTTTTTGGTCCCGTGTTTGTCGGCCAGGATTCCGGCGAGGAAGAGACCAGCGACGGCGCCGAGGTTGAGGACCAGCAGCAGTGTAAGGCCCGTGCTAACCGGGTAACCTGCGGCTGCCATCAGCTGTGGCAGCCACGTGTTCAGGCCGTAGACCAGCAGCAACCCCATGAACGAGGCGATGCCGATACCCAAGGCAACCATCGGATACGGCTTCTGCAGGAGGTCGCGGAAACCTGTCTTCGGCTTGGCGCTGGTTGAATGTCCGCTGGTTGAACGCCCGACGGCGGTTGTTGCGTTTGCGGGTTGGCTCGTCTTGAGTTCGCTGGCCTGCGTCGGAGCCGTTGTGGCCGGGGTGCCTGCAGCAGGGGCTGCTTCAGGGAGAGACTCCGGGAGTTTCGCCCACAGGAAGGGCAGAAGGGCGAGACCCGCAACGCCGCCGATGATGAACATGAGCCGCCAGTTCGGAACGATGAAAATTGCCAGAAGCGCCGTTGCTACAGCGCCAACGTGGTAACCGGTCATGGTCCGGGTAGTGGACTTGCCAGCCGATCCGGCAGGGGCGTAGTCGTTGATGTACGCCAAAGCCGCAGGGAGGCACGCGCCCAAGCCGAGTCCGGCCAGCATACGAAGCAGGGAGAAGACGGCGACATTCGGGGCGAAGGCAACTCCGACGGTGAACAGCGAGAAGCTTGCTACGCAGGCGATCAGGAGTTTACGGCGTCCGAATTTGTCCGAAAGCGGCGCGATGAAGAGGGCGCCGAGGCCCACACCTACCAATGAAATGGTGGCGGCGAAGGTAGCCCCGAACGCGTCAAAGCCCAACTCGCCGGTCTTGATGAGTGTTGGGATGACGGTACCCAGGACAACGAGGTCGAAGCCGTCCAACACCATGGCCAGCCAGCAAAGCCAAACGGGCCATTGAGAGCGGCGGGCAGATGACATCGTTGGCATAGCGTCCTCGGTACTTCGCAGATAGGTCGACCCACCGCAGAACGGTCGGTCGGTCGGTTAAGAGAGTTGTATCACCGCTCGGTGTTGCCTGGCACACGTTCTACCATTGAACGGAAGGGAGCCAGCAGGGCATTCGCCCAGGCCGTGTCCCGGAGCGCCGCAATCGGCAGGCTGATGAGCGCCCTCATGAGGCGGCGGCCGGAAGCAAAGGAGCAGGGCATGGCTAACTCGGCGTCAGGCGATTCAGTGGTAGACCGCGTGGTGCGGGTCATAGAGGCCTTCCCGGAAGGGACCACCTCGCTGCAGCTAAGCGAGTTGGCTGACCGATCTGGACTTCCGTTGTCATCAGCCCACCGACTGGTCCGGCAACTCTCCGAACATGGACTCTTGGACCTCGGCGCGGGCGGTACTGTTCGCTTGGGTCTGCGTTTATGGGAACTCGTCAACCGCAATTCACCCACCCTGGCTCTCAGGCAGGCTGCCATGCCGTTCATGGAAGATATACAGCAAGTCCTCAACCAGAATGTGAATCTGGCGGTGCTTGACGGGTGGGAGGCACTATTTGTGGAGCGGCTTTCGCGTCGGGGATCAGTGGCCAACCGGGCGCGGATCGCCGGGCGGATGCCCGTCCACATTTCCTCGGCCGGTCTGGCCCTGATGTCGAACCAATCGCGCGAATTGCAGACGGAGTACCTCCGGCAATTCGCAGATCCCAGCGCAAAGGTAACTGCCGGCGTCGTGCGTCAACTTCTAGCCGAAGCGGCGCAGCAGGGGTACGCGCAATTGGCTGGTGTGGTGGATCCCGATACGTGGGGGATTGCCGTGCCGGTGATCAACAGCAAGCGTCGCACCGTGGCGGCGCTCGGAGTGGTTGTGCCGCTGGCGGAAATGCGACTTCAGGCGCTGGTGCCCGCGCTCCAAACGGCTGCCCGGGGGATAGGACGTCAACTCGGCGACTAGAGTCCAACTTCCGTTCAACGGAATTGTTGTAACGCCAATCACTCCTCGCGGGCCACACTGAATTCAAGATTCATCCCGCTTCATGGCAAGCAGGGATCCGCAACGAAGCGAGGAACCATGGCACGTACACCGATTACCACCCAAGTGGCCATCATGGGTGCAGGCCCAGCCGGCCTGATGCTCTCCCACCTGCTGGCCAAGCAGGGCATCGAATCTGTGGTGGTGGAAATCCGCAGCCGCAAGGAAATTCAGGAAACGGTTCGTGCAGGCATCCTTGAGCACGGAACAGTGAACCTGCTGGTGGATTCCGGCGTCTCGGACCGGGTATTGCGCGAGGGCGACCGACACGACGGAATCGAACTGCGGTTCAACGGTGAGAGTCACCGCATCAACTTCAAAGAGCTCGTGGGTGAATCCGTGTGGCTGTACCCGCAGACAGACGTGTTCGCGGACCTTGCCGCAAAGCGGGCGGCCGACGGCGGCGACGTCCGGTACAGCGTCACGGACACCACCGTGCACGACCTCGAAGGCAAGCCAAAGGTCTGGTTCACCGACTCCGACGGACAGGAGTTCGAAATCCAGGCCGACTTCCTGGTGGGTGCCGACGGGTCGCGCAGCCACTGCCGCTTCCAGATCCCCGAAGCCAACCGCAAGTGGTACTTCCACGAGTACCCGTTCGCATGGTTCGGAATACTCGCTGAGGCCCCGCGCAGCGCCGACGAACTCATCTACGCGAACTCCGAGAACGGGTTCGCCCTGATCAGCCAGCGCACCGAAACCGTTCAACGCATGTACTTTCAGTGCGACCCCAAAGAGAACGTGGCCGACTGGGACGACGAACGGATCTGGTCCGAGTTCCGCAAGCGCGTCAACGGCAACGGCTTTGAACTCAAAGAGGGGCCCGTTCTGGAAAAGATGGTTTTGCCTTTCCGCAGCTTTGTTCACACACCCATGCGGCACGGAAACCTCTTCCTCGCCGGCGATGCAGCGCACACAGTGCCGCCCACTGGCGCCAAAGGCCTGAACCTGGCAATCCACGACGTCAAGGTGCTCTTCGAGGGGCTGGACTCCTTCTACTCCAACGGCTCCACCGCGCTGCTCGATTCCTATAGCGACCGCGCCCTGGACCGCGTATGGAAGGCCCAGCACTTCTCTTACTGGATGACGTCCATGCTCCACACCGTGCCAGGTGCCGACGATTTCGACCGCGCCCGCCAGCTTGGTGAGCTTCACTCCGTGGTCACATCCGAGCATGCCAAGGCGTACCTCGCGGAGTCGTACACGGGCTGGCCAACCTCGCGGTAGCGCTCTTTTTTGGGGGCTGTTGGGCGCTGTCGTTGCTGCGCTGGTTGCTGGTTGCTGGTTGCTAGAGAACGAATTTCACGTGTCCGTCGAAGTATGGGTCCTGGGCCACGGGCCTTGGACCCTGGGCCCTGAAACACGGGCGCGGTTCGTAGGAGGTCCTGTGCGGTCATGATCAGGTCACGGTTCGCGTGCGGAGCGCCGGTCCCGGGTTGCAGGTCGAAAGCAGCGAAGGCGCGGCAGTGATCGGAACTCACAGGCCACAGATAGCCAGTAGGGAGTGCGGGGCAGGCAGCTGCACGGGCGGCCCAAGCGCCACCATGAGCGTTGAGCACACGTTCCTGTATCGCTCTTTGCCCATCGCGCCCTGCCGCCCCTCGCGCCCTGCCGCCCCTCGCGCCCTGCCGCCCCTCGGGTTCTGCCGCCCCTCGGGTTCTGCCGCCCCTCGGGTTCTGCCGCCCCTCGGGTTCTGCCGCCCCTCGGGTCAGGCCCCGCACACCGTTTTCAGGCAATCCCATTCAGGCAGTCCCGTTCAGGCAGTCCCATTGAGCCTATTCAGACAGACCCGCGTGGGGTTGTTGTGGGTTGGGTTTATGTTCGTTGGGGTGTGTGGTGGTGGTTGCGTCGGGGTTTTTGGTGGGGGTCGATGTGGGGTGGGGGGATGAACCAGGGGGCGCCGGTTGTCATGTCGATGCGCCATTGTTCTTTGTGGATGATGTGGTGGTGGTGGCTGCAGAGCAGGGTGCCGTTGTCTGTGCCTGTGGTGCCGCCGTGGGACCAGTAGGTGGTGTGGTGGGCTTCGCACCAGGGTGCGGGCATGGTGCAGTCGGGGAAGGTGCAGCCTTGGTCGCGGGCGGTGATGGCTTTGCGGATGTGGGGTGGGAAGATCCGGGTGGTGCGGCCGATGTCCAGGATTCGGGAGTCGCTGCCGAGTAGGACGGGGATGATGTCGGCGTCGCAGGCGATTTTGCGGATGGTGGTGGGGTGGATCGGGCCCAGGTACGTCGCTGTGCCTGTGCTGAGCCGGTACCGCGGAGCGCCGGTGCCGGGTTGGTTGGGCGTGTTTGGCTGGTTCGGGGCCGTGGCGGAGCCGCTGGATTGGTCGGCTTGGCGGGTTGTTCTATTTTGGGCTGCGTGGCCGGGCCCGGTGAGATGGGTGAAGAGGTCGCGGTGGTCGATGGTGACGGTGAGTTGGGGTCGGAGTCCGCCGTTGGAGGGCAGCTTGCCGGTGCTCATCGCGACACTGCAGGCACCGACGAGGCCGTCGAGGAGTTTCTGGGCCCTCGAACGCCGGTCCAGGTCCGGGCCGTCAGCGGTGTCCTTACCAGCTAAGTCTGTGGAAGCCGGGCTGAAGACTGCTGATGCGTGCACGGGTGATGCGTGCACGGGTGATGCGTGCATGGGTGATGCGTGCATGGGTGATGCGTGTGGTCCGTGACCGTGCGAGGTTTCGTTGGTTCGTCCGTGACCGGCACCGGTAATGGGGGAGCTGGCGGGTGCTGTGTCGGGTGGTGCGGTGGTGAGGCGTGGGTTGGTGGCGGTGTTCATGGTGGTGGTGAGGGTTTCGTATTGTTCGTCGGTGGCGAAGATTTCGATGTGGTGGAGTCCGTAGCGGCGTCGGCGGCGTAGGAACGCGCCTTGGTGTTGGCGGAGGATTTCTTCGGTGGGTTCGGGGCCGTCGTGGTCTATCAGGTCGGTCCAGCGTCGGGCCATTTTGGTGACGAAGTCCGGGTCGGTTTCGATGGCGGTGGCGGTGAGGGCGTGTTCCATCCGGGTGAGCATTTCTTCATCGGCGAGGTGCCGGACTTTGTCCAGGGCGGTGCTGATGATCGACGCCGAGCGTGAGGGCAGCTCTCCGGAGGCGAGGGCGTCGGCGAGGGCTTCGCGGCGGGCCGGGACGTCCTGGCCGGTCATCCCGGTGTGGGAGAGGGCCTCGGTAGCGAGGGCAAGCCTGCGCCGGGCTTCAGCGATACCGATCCGCAACCGGGCCCGAAGGAACTCCGCCGTGTTCCGGTACCCATCATCCACGACGCTGGCAGGAGCTGTGACCTTCGAATCCGGGACGTGTTCGGTCCAGCCGGTCCGCCATTCCGGCGCGGCCGCTGACGCCCCCGGCCGAGCTTGCAGTGCTTGCTTCCGGGACCGTTCCACCGCCTGCGCAGCAACAACTTGCAAGTACTCCACGTTTCGGGAGATCTCCTCGACCCTGCCCGCGAAATCAGCCGCCTCAACAAACCCCAACAACCGCACCTCATCGGCCGCTATTGATCGCAGCGCATCAGTTGCGGCAGCACCCTCAAGGAGCGCGGCCTCCAGGACCGCCGCACCGGCCGCCGCGGACACCGCGGACAACCCGGCCGCTGGTTCTTCTGTCAGGGTGGATTCCCCGCGTCCGGACGACTGCTTGTGCAGCAAACCAGGCACTGGTTCTTCTGTCGGGGTGGAGTCCCCGCGCCCGGACGACTGCTTGTGCAGCAACCCGGGCACAGGTTTGCCTGCCGGGTTGGATTCCCCGCGCCCGGACGACTGCTTGTGCAGCACACCCGGCACCGGTTCTTCTGTCGGGGTGGATTCCCCGCGCTCGGACGGCTGCTTGAGCAACAACGGGGGCACTTCTTCCGGCCCTGGTTCCCCAAGCCCATGCAACGATTCGAATCCAAGAAGCAGCCCAGCGTTCCAAGAGGGATCAGCGGCGGGTCCTGCCGCCGTCGAGGGCTCGCGCACCGATGGCCGGGAAAGCATGTCCGAGGAAACGGGGGAGCCAATTCCAGGCACCTCACTGGCGCCGGGGGAACCGTCCCGCCGCGCCACGACCTGCCCAATGCCTTCCATAACCCAACCCTGTCACGAAGGCTTTACCACCATCAGACCCAATCGACGCTATGTGGAAAACCCCACCCAACTGCCAAATGCCAACGCCCGGCGCGAGCGTCTTTTAGCAGGGCTAATCCTTGCGCTGGGGTCCTTGCGCTGGGCCTAACCGACGAGCCCGGTTTGGTGGTGGACGACGGCCTGATCGACTTTCCGGTGGAATCGCATTCCGGCCGCGCCTCCCACGATCGCGCCGAGGAGAGGGACGATTAGGGCGATGGCGAGTCCAACGATGCCGCTGGCGGTCATGAGGCTTCCGTGACGGGAATCTGCGGGGCGCCGTTAAGATTGCCGAGAATATTGAACTGGCTCCCAGCCACCGCTGCGAGAATCGCCACGATGATGGCGATGATGATGCCCCAAAGCCACACGGCGAGTCCTTGCTTCACGCCGTCGAAACGCGCCATCCGGCCAGCGACGTACCCTCCGCAGTAGTAAGCAAGAAACAAGACGACCGCCAGCACGATTCCACTCACCATGCCCAGGGTTTCCGCGTTCTGCCGGGCTTGCTCCGCCGCTTGTTGGGTCTCGGATGGATTTGCCGCTCCTACACCTACGCCTATGGCCGTGGCCAAGGCGCTTAGCAGGACGGTCATCCCGATGGCGGTTAACCAGCCGAAGAATGCCGAACCCCACTTGATTCCGCCGAAGCGTTCCTTCTCCGCGGCAACGACGTCGTTCCTACGGCCCTGAGGGGTGCTTGATCCTGCGTCATTTTCATATGCCATGTCAGCTCCTAAGCCGGGTCCCTGAACGTGGGTTAATCAAGAAAACACCACGCCCTGCAGGAAGGCAAGGATGCTTACTAATTGCTGTGCCTCATTCATCGGCGTCAGTTGGGCCAAGAATATGCACGCGCACGTGCCCAGGAGTCGACTTCTGCCAAACCGCGCGTGCCAAACCGCGCGTGCCAAACCGCGCTGGACTCCATCCCACCCTTGGAGAAGCTGCAGAGCCGTCACCGCCGGAGAGCCCGGCGCCCGAGGCAGTGCTAAAGCGTACGACGGCGGGAGGTCGCCGTCGGGCGCCAGGGTTCCCAAATATAGGGATCCGTGCCTGTTGCGTGGGAGAATTTGAAGCATGGAAGCCACCACCGCAGGAGCTCGCACGCTTGAACGCGGACTCAGCCTGATCGACCATGTAGCGGCAGGCAACCATCGGCTCGAGGACATTACCAAAGTCTCGGGACTCAGTCGCTCGGCCACCCATAGGATGCTGACCTCGCTTGTAGGAGCAAGGTACCTGAGCCAGGCCGAAGACCGAAGCTACCACCTTGGCGTGAAGCTGCTGGAGCTGGGCACTCAAGCCCAAACCAGCATCGACTTGCCAGGAGCCGTGCAGCAGATCTTGTCCGACATCGCCCGGATCACCCTGGACGCCACCCACTTGGGAATACTCTCCGGGGATGAAGTGGTGTACCTGGCCAAGGCCCGTGGTCACCGTGGGTTCGAGATGACCTCCTACCCCGGCGTCCGCCGACGGGCTCAAACCACTGCACTGGGCAAGGTGCTGCTGGCCGAGAAGGACGAGTCGGAGGCGATCAAGGCCTTTAACCACACCTTCACTCCCACGCCACTTTCCATTAGGACGGCCGAAGACTTCCTGGATGCGCTGCACCGGGCGAAGCACAATGGTTACGCCATGGATGATCAGGAGAACGAACTCGGGATCACGTGCCTGGCCATCGGGATACCCGATTTGAGCGGTGTCATGGCTGCCGCCGTGTCAGTCTCGGCCCCCAGCGTCCACATGACCCCTGAGCGCATCCAGTCCCTTGTTGTGTTGCTTCAGAAGTTCCAGCCGGAGCTCACCAGTTGCCTTCCTCCCGGATTCGAAAGGGCTTGGATCTAGCCCCGGCAGACCCAGCCCTTCCGACCCGACGGCGGCTACCGCCTCACGGGTTCTGAGGCGTCCAATAGTTCGAGTTCGTGCCGTTGTGGCATGCCTTCCCAGTCGCCGGGGACGAGGCAGGCGAAGGCGCCTGTTCGTACTGCGGTGTGGAGCCGGTCCTGGATGGGGGCTCCGGCTAGGAGGTCAGAGATGTAGCCGGCTACGAAGGCGTCTCCTGCGCCGACGGTGTCCACAGCGTTGATGCGCACTGCTTCCTGGCGGTATTCAGCGTGGTCGATCACACCGACGCAACCGGCTGGGCCGTTTTTGATGATCACTTGGTGGGGGCCCAACGCGGCGATTTTGTGGGCGAGCTGGAGTGAGTCCGCTCCGGGCCCTACTGCGATTTCGGCTTCGTCGTCGCCGGCGAAAACAAGATCTGCTTGTTCGATGAAGCGCCGGAAGACCGGCCCGGCTTCCTTTTCTGTCCAGAGGGCTGCGCGGTAGTTCAGGTCGAACGAGATGGTCACCCCGGCTTCGCGGGCCACGGTTACTGCGTGCAGCGCGGCTTGATGCGCTGTTGCGGAGAGGCCGGGTGTGATGCCGGTCAGGTGCAGGAGTTTCGCGTTTTGGATGGCGTCGACGGGGACGTCTTCCGGTGCCAGGCGTGAGCCGGCGCTGGCGGTGCGATAGTACCAGACTTTCAGGTGTTCCTGGGTTCGGCGTTCCTTGATCATCAGGCCTGTGGGGGCGTGGGGGTCGCGGATGCCGAGTGTGGTGATGCCTTCGGCGGCCACTTCCCGGAGTACGAGGTCTCCGAGGCTGTCCTGCCCGACGCGCCCGAGCCAGGTCACGCTTGTGCCGAGGCGTTGCAGGGCGATGGCGAAGTTGGTTTCGGCCCCGCCCATGCCCAGCCCCAGTGACCCGGCATGTGCCAGGGGGCCCGGCGTTACGGCTTTCATGAGGGCCATGGTTTCGCCCATGGTCACCACGTCCGTGTATGTCCCGTTACTGCAGCTCATGTGGCTGTCCTCGCGTCCACGGCCTCAGCCACGAGCTTGCTGAGTTTTTCGGCGCGTGCGGTGAGTTTGGTCAGGTTCCCGCCGGTGAAGGCGTCGCGCAGCAGTGGGCCGCCGAGGCTCACGGCCAGGGCGCCGGCTGCGATCCAGGCCGGTGCGTCCTCGATTCCGATGCCGCCGGAGGGAACGATCCGCATTTGTGGGAAGGGTCCGCGGAGTTGGCTGATGTAGCC
Source organism: Arthrobacter sp. StoSoilB22 (assembly GCF_019977315.1). Lineage (NCBI taxonomy): Bacteria > Bacillati > Actinomycetota > Actinomycetes > Micrococcales > Micrococcaceae > Arthrobacter > Arthrobacter sp. StoSoilB22. The sequence goes on along the minus strand of NZ_AP024652.1, from coordinate 4,301,748 downwards.
GGGTCCGACCGTGGAGGCGGGGAAGAGCTTCACGGCGGTGGCGCCGGCTTCCCAGCCGGCGAGTAGTTCGGTGGGTGTCAGGCCACCCGGGAACACCGGAATGTTACGTTCGACGGCGGCGCTCACCACTGCGGTGACCGTCGCGGGGGTGACAAGGTAGTCCGCGCCTACCTCGAGTGCCTGCTTGGCGTGGTCCACGGTGGTGATGGTGCCGACGCCGATTTCGGCGTCCGTACCGAAGCGTTCCTTAAGCCGGGGCAGTTCGGCGAACACGCCCTCGGTGCTCAGTGTCAGCTCAATGGACCGGACCCCGCCGCGGATCAGCGCCTCGATCACGGGGGCGTACTCGCGGGCGTGGTGTGCCCGCATGACGGCCACCACAGGATGGGCTGTCAGGATCGCCGAGGGGGCCGGGCGTGCCGGGTTGTGAGAGTTGTTCATCGGGCCAGCCACCCGCCGTCCACGGGCAGGACGATGCCGTGGATGTAGTCCGCGGCCGGGGAGGCCAGGAACACCACCGCGCCGGCGAGGTCGTTCCCTGTTCCCCAGCGGGCTGCCGGGATCCTGGTGGAGATTTGTTCGTTCCGCACGGTGTTGGCCAAGAGTGCCTCGTTCATGTCCGTGGCGATGTAACCGGGCGCGACGGCGTTGACGTTCACCCCGTGCGGGGCCCATTCGTTGCAGAGGGCTTTGGTCAGTTGGGCTACCGCTCCCTTGGATGCTGCGTAGGCCGGGACCCGTAAGCCGCCCTGGAAGGACAGCAGGGATGCGAGGTTGATGATTTTGCCGTGCCCGCGTTCGACCATGGGCTTGCCGAAGCCTTGGCAAAGCTGGAACACGGCCCGGGTATTGATGTTCATGACCGCGTCGAAGTCTTCCAACGGGAACTCCACGGAATCATGGCGGATCTGCGTGCCGGCGTTGTTGACCAGGATGTCGATCCGGTGCCTGCCCAGCGTCGTTTCGATACCATGGGTGACGGAGTCCTGGCTGGACAGGTCGATGGCCACGGCCTCGGCCCTCACGCCGGCTTCTGCCGCGGCTGCTGCCAGTTCCGGGGCGAGCGGGCCGCGTTGGAGCGCGACAATGTTCGCGCCCGCCCGGACCAATCCCAATCCGATGCCCAAGCCGATGCCGCGGGAAGCTCCGGTGATGGCCGCCGTCGAGCCGGTCAGGTCAAAAGGCGCCCGCAGCGCCACGGTCTCAGTGGTGCCGGTGTCAGTTCCCGTTGTGTCTTTCATTCTTCTTCCTTGCCGGGGGCCGCTGCCGCCGTGGCGGTGGCGGGGCCCACGAATACTTTGAGGACCGCCCCGGCGGTCATGGCTTTGGTCAACGCGGCCAGCGTTTGATCGAGGGGGAAGACCTCCACGGGGATGCGTCCGAGCCCGAGATTGCCGCCCTCGATCAGTTCCACGGCGCGTTCGACGTCGGCCCGCGTGTAGACGCGGACACCCACCACCGTGTTCTCTGCAAAGGTCAGGGCTTGCAGGTCCACCTCGACGGGTTTCTTGTACACACCCACCAAGACGATGGTGCCCAGCACCCGGACAGCTTTAGGCAACAGTGCCGCCACGGAGGGGTGGGCTGCGGAATCGAACACGATGTCCGCGCCGTCCCCACCCGTAGCGTCCAGAACGGCTGCCACGGGGTCGGAGCCGGTAGGGACGGTGTCAAAGCCCAGCTCCTCGGCCACCTTGCGGCGCTCTTCCGAGGGCTCGGAAATCAGCACGCTGCCGGCCCCTTCATGCCGGGCGACCAAGGCGGTGAGGATGCCGATAGGACCGGCACCGAACACCACCACCCGCTCCCCGCCGCGAAGCCCGGACCGGGACACCGCATGCACCGCCACCGCCAGGGGCTCAGCCAACGCAGCTTCCTGGACCGGAACCCCGGAGCTAATGGGGATGAGTGTTTCCGCCGGCAAAGTAACGTACTCTGCCAAGGACCCGGCGACGTCAATCCCGTACAGCTTCAGGCTCCGGCACACATGCGTGTCACCCTGGCGGCACGGGTGGCAGTTCCCGCAATGAATCAGCGGCTCCACGATCACCCGTGTTCCCACGGCCGGACCCCCCGGGGCTGCGACCTCTACGATTCCCGTGATCTCATGACCCATCACCACCGGCGCTTCGGCCCGGGGGTGGCTGCCATGAAGGATGGAAAAGTCCGTCCCGCAAATACCAGTGAGCTCTGACCGGACCAATGCCCAACCTTCCGGCACCTCGGGGAGCGGAATGGTCCGGTATGCGATGGTGTCCGGACCGGTCCAGACGGCTGCGCCCATGGTCAGTGACGTGGTTTCAGCTGCAGTTTCGATGCTCATGCGGACACGCTCCCCATCAACACCTCAATGTTAAGGATGTTCCGCGGTGTGCGGCCGGCGCACACCTCCACCACATTCTCCACCGTGCGTCGCTTGAGTTCCGCGTAGGATTCCTCGCTGTACCAAGCCGCATGGGGCGTGAGGACCGCGTTGTCCAGCTCGAGCAACGGACTGGTCCTGGGCAACGGTTCGACTTCGAAGACGTCCAGGCCGGCAGCATGCAGACGACCGTCCGTGAGGGCTGCTGCCACGGCCTCGGTATCCACCACTCCGCCGCGGCAAGTGTTGACGAGCACAGCGCCCGGCTTCACCCGGTCCAGGACGTCACCGTTGATCAGGTGATGGGTGTGCTGGTTGAGCGGCACATGGAGGGAGATCACATCAGCACCGGCAATGAGTTCCTCGAAGCTCACCACAGTGATCCCGTCCTCCGTGACATCCCCGGGAGCCAGCAGCGGATCCGAACCAATGACCTGGTAACCGAGTCCCTTTGCTTTCCGGCCCGTGGCTGCACCAATCAGGCCCAAACCCACCACCCCGAACACGCGCTCACTGATCCGGTGCAACGGCTGAACCGGCCCCAGCGAATATTCGCCGCGGCGCACGCCACGGTCCAGCTGCGTAATCCCGCGGGCCAGGCTCACAGCCAACGCGATCGCGTGATCGCTGACGTCTTCGGTGCCGTAGTCGGGAACGTTACAGACGGCGACGCCGCGCGCAGTGGCCGCTGCGACGTCGAGCGTGTCAACCCCGACGCCGTAACGGCCTATCGCTTTCAGGCCCGGCAACGCGTCCAAAACCTTGGCTGTAATAGGCGCGTACTGCACAACGATCGCGTCCGCGCCGGCAGCAGCATGGATGACCTCGTCCTCGGTCCGGCACTGAGCCAACACCAGCTCAACGCCGGCAGCCCGGGCGACAGCACGCTCAATATCGATCGAATCATGATCACAGTCGGTGATGACTATTTTGGTGGGATGAGTGGGGGTGGTGGGTTGCGGCATTACTTGGCGTCCTCTTCAAGGAGAAGGTCGCGGTCGACCGTCTCCGGGGATTTGATGGTGGTGAACAGGCTGATCCCCATGATGGCCATCATGTAGATGGCAACCGGGACCCAGGATCCGCTAAAGGCAGTAACCAATGCGGAACAGATCAGCGGGGCTATGCCGCCGCCGAAAACGGAGGAGAACTCGCGGCCAAGTGCCACGCCGGCGTAGCGGTAGCGTGCGCCGAAGAGCTCAGGGAAGTATGCGGATTGGACGCCTACGGATCCCTGGGCGGCAAAGATGAAGCCCAGGACGATGACCAGCGAAATCAGGAACAGGTTGCCGGTATTGATCAGCAGGAAGGCCGGGACGGGGAAGATGAAGAGGAACGTGGTGACCACCAAGTACATGGACCGACGACCGAATCTGTCCGAGAGGTTGCCAAAAACGTAAGCGGACACGCACGCGAACAGGGCGCCCACCAGCAGGACCTTCGGTATGAACGTCGCGTCGATCTTGAGTTGGCTGATGAGGTAGGAACCCAGGAACACCTGGAACAGGTAGGAGTGGGCGTTGGCGCCGACGTTCATGAAGAACACGCGGAAAAGGTTCTTGCGGCCGTTCTTGACCACATCTGCCACCGGGGTGTCCTTCTTGCCGATAGCGCCTTCTTCCTGAAGTTCCTGGAAGACCGGGGACTCTTTGAGCTTTCGGCGGATGACGTAGGCGGCGATCGTCACGAAAATGGAGGAGAAGAAGACCAGTCGCCATCCGTAGGACTCCAGGGCTTCCTTGGGCATCATTTGGACCAGAATCCACACCACAGCTCCAAGCGCCGTGCCGGCCGCGGCCCCTACGAAGACGAGTGAGGCGTACTTGCCGCGCGTGCCCTTGGGAGCGGTTTCCGCAATCAGGACCACGCCGCCGGCCTGCTCAGCACCGGCGCCGAAGCCTTGAAGGAACCTGCAGGCAACCAGCAGCGCTGGTGCCCAGAGCCCGGCTTGCTGGTATGTGGGAAGAAGCCCGATGGCGAAAGTGGCGATGCCCATGAGGAAAAGGGTGGCCACCAGCACCCACTTGCGGCCCAACTTGTCGCCGTATTTGGAGAAGAAGAGTCCACCCAGGGGCCGCGCGCCGAAGCCCACGGCGTAGGCTCCGAACGCTGCGAGGATGCCGATTGCGGGCTCTACGTTGGGGAAGAAGATCGTGTTGAAGATGATCGCGGAGGCGGTTCCGTAGATCACGAAGTCGTACTGCTCCAAGGCAGTTCCGATCAGTCCGGCCCATGCGGCGCGGCGGACGTTCTTCACCTCGGATGGGGTGCCGGTACCTGGCCGGCGGGCATTCTGAACAACGCTGTTCTCAGTCAATCTTGTCTCCAAGCGAGTGATGGCTAGAGGTTGTAGCCGTGTGAGTAGGGATGCGGATTTCTTGATTCCGATTATAGGGATGGCATCCCGAAAACCGCTGGAGATAAATGTAGCTTATGTTCCTGATCCGTGAAAGCGATTTCTATCAAAGGCCCGACGGCGGGCCTCACAACGCCGGCATTAAGCTACCTCTGCCCACCCAAGGATGGGACCATAGTCATATGGGCGAACAAGAGAATGTGCAGCCCGCCGAGGGCGCAGCAACATACAGTGCGGCGTCAGAAGAACGGGGAGATCCTACAACGCAGCAGATGCGGACCGTCGGCCAGCGTCGCCGCGAAGCCGAACGCAAGCTGGACCTTCACTTGGAGGAAGCCAGCCACAAGGACGGAACGTCTGTCACCGAAGGCGAGGGCCATTCCGAAGGGTAGAGCCGCTGGCTCGCTCTGGATGTTTGGATTGATGGAGCGGCGTGTCACTGCTGTGGGCTTCGCCCTGGTGGAGTTGAAGCGCGCTGTGGATCAGCGGGAAGTGGCTGAATGCCTGCGGTGTGTTGCCGAGGTGCCGTTGCGTCCGAGGATCCCACTCCTCGCTGAGCAGGCCCACATCGTTGCGCAGGCTGAGTAGTCGCTCAAAGAGCTCGGTCGCCTCGCCGGTGCGGCCGATTCCCAGCAGCGCGTCCACCAACCAAAACGAGCACGCCAGAAAGACACCTTCGTCGCCCGGGAGTCCGTCGTGCCCGGACTGGGTGCGGTAACGCAGGACCAAGCCGTCATCGCTAAGTCCTTTCTGGATGGCATCTACGGTCCCGGCAACCCGCGGGTGCCGGTGCGGCAGGAAACCCACCCGTGGAATGAGGAGCAGGCTCGCGTCCAATTCCGTACTGCCGTAGGACTGGACGAAGGTGTTGAGTTTTTCGTCGAAGCCTTTGGTCATGACGTCAGCGTGGATCTCGCTGCGAAGCGCCGCCCACCTGTCAGCCGGGCCGGGCAAGCCGGATGTACGCACCGCCTTGACCATGCGGTCCGCAGCCACCCAGGCCATCACCTTGGAATGGGTGAAGTGCCGGCGCGGTCCGCGCATTTCCCACAGCCCGTTGTCGGGCTGGTTCCATGCACCCTCCAGGTACTCCATCAACGCCACCTGGATGTCCCATGACGTGTCCACCGTGCCCTGAGGAGAAGCAGCCCGGGTCAGTGAGAGACCATCCAGTACCTCGCCCCACACGTCCAACTGAAGCTGCGGGGCAGCGGCGTTTCCGGTACGGACCGGCTGTGAACCTTCGTAACCGGAGAGCCAGGGAATGTCCGCCTCCGGAAGTCTCCTGGCGCCGTCGAGCCCGTACACAATCTGAAGCTCTGAAGGGTCGCCGGCGATAGCGCGCAGCAGCCAATCCCGCCACGCGCCGGCTTCCTCGGTGTAGCCCGCAGCGAGCAGCGACTGCAAGGTCAGCGTGGCGTCGCGCAGCCAGCAGTACCGGTAGTCCCAGTTCCGCGGCCCGCCCAATTGCTCGGGCAAGGACGTAGTTGCGGCGGCCACAATCCCACCGGTAGGTGCGTACGTCAGGGCTTTAAGGGTGATCAGGGACCGTTCCACCGGCTCCTTGTATTTGCCGGACATCTCACTGCGGCCAATCCATTCAAGCCAAAACTTCTCCGTTCCGGCAACGGCACGGAAGGGATCAATCCGCCGGGGCTCCCGTTCGTGGCTTGGCGCCCATCGCAGCACGAACGGAACGCGGTCGCCTGCTTTCACCGTGAATTCGCTGTAGGTGCGCTTGTCCCGGCCCTCCAGGGTGACCGGGGTGGTGAGGTAGGCCGAGTCGGGGCCGGCCACCGCGCTGATGCCGTGCTCGCTATGCCGGACCCACGGCACCACCCGGCCGTAGTCGAAGCGCAGAACCAACTCCATTTTCATGGTTACCTCGCCGGACAGCCCCTCGACGATCCGCACCAGATCCACGGCGTCGTCGCGGACGGGCATGAAATCGATCACCCGGACCGAGCCGCCGTCAACTTCCCACTCCGTTTCCAGGATCAACGTGTCCTCGCGGTACTGGCGTCGCGTGCTGTTTCCCCCGTCGGGTGTCCCGGCGGGGGCGAGGAGCCAGCGGCCAGCGTCGGGGTTATGCAGCAGTGCGGCGAAGCAGGCCGGGGAGTCGAAGCGCGGCAGGCACATCCAGTCGATGGAGCCGCTGCGCCCCACCAAGGCAGCCGTGTTCAGGTCCCCGATGATGGCGTAGTCCTCGATCCTGGCCATGAACAAAACTCCCTCAGTCGGCGTCGTCAGCTATGCCCGAACCGTACCCCGCGCGCCTGAGTGCCTCCAATGAGACTCGCGCGTCCTGCGGGATGGCTTTTATTCGGTGCCGGCTTTCAACCGTTGGAGTCCATCCAGGATGAGGTCGAGGCCGAACATGAACTCGTCGCCAAAGTCGTAGCCGGGTTTGAGGACATGCTCGACGGCGATCTCCACCATGCGCGGATACTCACCTGTGGAGAAGCGCTCCATGATGGGTTTGGTGATTTCCGCTGCAGTGTCGCGGCCTTCGAACGGCAGGGCAGCTTCCTGGGCGGCGAATCCGTAGATGTAGCTGTCCAGTAGGGCATAAGCGTGGGCCGTCAGTTGCACAGAGAACCCCGCACTCCGCAAAGTGTCGAGTGTCGCTTCATGGTGCCGGAGTGTGGCCGGTCCCGGGGCGGACCGGCTTTCCACCAGCCCGACTGCCCAGGGGTGCCGCTTTAGTGCCGCTCGCACTCCCGTTGCCCGCCGCTGCATCTCTTCGCGCCAATCGCCGTCGGACGCCGGAAGGTCGATTTCGCTGAAGACCATGTCCACGATTCCGTCCAGGATTTCGTCCTTGTTGGCTACGTAGTAGTAGAGCGACATGGGTTTGGTTCCCATGCTGTGAGCAAGCGTGCGGATGGTCAACGCAGCGAGCCCGGATTCGTCCGCGAGCGCGACGGCGCACTCCAGGACGCGTTCCCGGCTCAGGGGGAGGCGCTGGGCTGCTGCGGTCACGGGATCTCCCTCGGCTTGGAACGGGTTCATGGCGGTTTGGTGCTGGTGGTCTAGGTCCTAAACCTTTAGTACCTCTAGACGTTTAGTACCCCTAGACCTTTAGTACAGTGTACGGTAACGTCTTTGGTACAGCGTACGAAATTGCTGAAACAACCCCGTAACCCATCAACGCACACCCTGAGAGGTCCGGCCATGACCACTGGTCAGCAAGCCAAGGAATCACGTCATCACAAGCGGCGGTCCATACCGGGCCCGTTCATGAGGGCCATTGTTCAGGAGGGTTACGGTTCCGCCGACGTCCTGCGCGAGGCTCAGGTCCCGCGCCCCGCCATAGGTGAGAATGAAGTACTGGTGAAGGTTCAGGCCGCCGGGTTGGATCGCGGGACATGGCACATCACCAGCGGTTTGCCGTATGCGCTGCGCCCGGTCTACGGTTTCCGCGCTCCGAGGCATCCCGTTCCCGGGCTGGACCTCGCCGGTACCGTTGAGGCGGTGGGTTCACAAGTGACGCGGTTTGTTGTGGGTGACCATGTCTTCGGGTCGGGGAAGGGAACCTTCGCTGAGTACGCCGCTGCCGGTGAAAATCATCTTGCGCACAAGCCCTCGGGTATTAGCTTCGAGCAGGCCGCTGCGGTGCCGGTTTCAGCCTGCACTGCCCTGATTGCGCTGCGCGCCGGCGGTATTGATCCGATGAAGGCCTCGATGCCAAAGGAAAAGGCGGCGGCATCCAGGGAGCTCAGCGTACTGATCACCGGCGCCTCCGGAGGCGTGGGCAGCTACGCGGTGCAGCTCGCCAAGGCTGCAGGCGCCCGGGTCACCGGCGTTGCCAGCACCGCCAAGCTGGACTTGGTCCGAACCCTCGGCGCAGACCACGTCATCGACTACACCACGGAGGATTTTGCTGATGGCGCGGAACGCTACGACGTCATCATCGACATCGCAGGCAACCCGTCCGTTGCCCGACTTCGGCGGTCGCTCACCCCTGCCGGTACTGCTGTGATCACCGGTGGTGAGGAAGGCGGCTCGTGGACGGGGAGCATGGATCGCCAATTGCGGGCAGTGGCACTCTCCCCGTTCATCAAGCAGCGGCTCACCATGATAGTGGGAACCCAGACGGCTGGGGATCTGGAACACCTTGCGGAGCTCTTGGACGCAGGAACCATCACTCCTGCAATAGACCGAACGTTTCCGCTGGCGCAGGTCCCCGAGGCCATGCGTTATTTCGACGCCGGTAAAGCCCGCGGGAAGGTGGTCATCACCATCTAAGCCACGCAGGGTAAGCCACGCAGGGTAAGCCACGCAGGCGAGGGCAATGTGCTCGGCTGAACATGCCCTAGCCCGGAGCTCCCGTCGCGTGCTACCACTGACCCTAGGAACAAACCCTTGAGGAGAAGCCGTGGCCGAAGACCTACCTGTCCTTGTTGTTGGTGCTACGGGTTTCCTGGGTGGCCAAGTGGTGGACGAGCTTCTCAAGCGTGGCAAGAAAGTCCGCGCTTTGGTGAGACCGAAGTCCAATGCGGCCAAGCTTGTTGCCAAGGGTGTTGAGATTGCCCGCGGGGATATGCTGGACACCGCCTCCTTGATCACTGCGATGACCGGTGTTTCGGCGGCGATCTCGACGGCGGCCGGCTATACGCGCAATGACAAGAACGCCACAGCGATCGACACTTTCGGCAACAACAACCTGGCTGTCGCGGCGAAGCACGCCCGGGTGCCGCGCTTCGTGCTCATCAGCATCGTCACGTGCGACCAGACTCCCCAGATTCCCCATTTCTGGAACAAGAAGAAGGCCGAGGACACTTTCGAAGATCTCGGTGTTCCCTTTGTGGCCCTCAGGCCCGGCGCGTTCTTCGACCAAGCGGTGGGGATGGGCGGGGATCCCTTCGCGAAGGGCCGCTTCGTGTGGCTCGGTTCCAAGGATGCCCGGCTCACTTTCGTCCTGGCCAGTGACGTCGCCGCGTACCTTGCGGAGGCGGTGGACGCGGACGTTGTTGAGGGTGAGCGGATTGACATCGGGTGGAGCCGGCCGGTGAGTATTCATGAAGCGGCGGAGCTGGCTGGCCGTCGGGCGGGAAAGCAGATCAAGGTGATGTCCGTACCCGCCGGTGCCATAGCGGGACTCGGTAAAGTGACCGCGAAAGTCCTGCCGTTGGTGGGCGATATGGCAAGCATGGTGGCGTGGTTCGAGACCGGCAGGTACGTTGCGGACATCAGCCGCCAGGAGCAGGTATTTGGTCCAGCGCCGACTCCCGAGGATGCAATCGGCAGGGTGGCGGAACGCTACGGTCATTAATTAACGCCGATGAACGCGGCGTGGCGATGACTGGCCGGAGCTCTTGTTCGTAAGTATCCTGATGACACAGATTTGACGCAGGCCCTGACTGCGCCAAAACAATATGAGGAGCACGTTATGAGAATTGGTTCTTCCATTGCACTGATTGCCATCGGAGCTATTCTGGCTTTCGCGCTCGCCCCCGGAATCATCCCCTTCCTCGACCAAGTCCTGGTCGGCTACATTTTGATCGGGGTCGGCATCATCGGCCTCATCATCTCCATCGCCATGTCCAACAGGACCCGCCGCACTGTTGTTGAACGCCGCGGCGATCCCCACACGGTTGTCGAGCGGCGCCCCGAGGTCTAGCAGCCGCAACTTATCGAAGAAGCGCACGACGGCGGGAGGCCGCCGTCGTGCGCTGTTGTGCGTCCGGACCCGAAGGGCCAGTCGCCCGGAGGGCCCGGCGGCGACAGTTCAGGGTGCGCCTGTGGTCAAGCCGTTCGGAGACCATCTTGGCCGGAGCCGAATTCAGATAGCCAAGCCGATGCGGGGTATGTCAGCGCCATCTCCCTAGCGGCGTAGGCTGCTGCCATGGAGAAGTCATTCGACATTGAACTGGTCAATCACAACGAGTACTTGGTGCGGTGGGCCTCGGAAGGCCAAACCGGGGAGTCCCTGGTCCACACCAACCCGGATTTCCTGGCTGAGGCGGGCCTGGACGTCTTTGAGGAGCAGCGTGTTGTTGAAGAAACCACGACGTATCTGGCCGAACATCAACCCGTGATCGATTTCCCGCAGACCGTTGACCTGGAAGAGATTGCTGCCGCCTATTCGGACTACACAAAGCAACTGAGGGCCCGGCTCGACGCTCGATAGCTGCTTCAAGCCTGCGTCTTGGTCCCCGATGCAGCGACTGGTATACGGGGGTCCCGGCTGGGGTTGACGGCTTAGGGCTGGACGTCGGCCGTGACGCGCTCGCCGTTGAAGTACTCCAGCTGCCAGCCGTCGGTCACATGGTGGTGGGCCAGGTTGAGCACAGCGTTCTGCACGCTGCTCAGGGTGCGGCCGATCGCTTGGCTCAAGGTCAGCCGAATCAGGGTGCCGTGTGCAACCACCAGGACGCGTTTGCCGGCGAATTCTTCAGCTAGTGATTCCAAGGCGGCAATGCCGCGGTCAGCAGCGGCCTGGTCTGTTTCGCCTCCACGGAAGCCGCCCGGGATGCGCAATGCCTCCAGCTCGGGCCCTGCCTGGAGTCCTTCGGCGGGACCGAAACTGCGCTCGGTGAGCTCCGGAACCAGCCGGGCAACTTTGAGTCCCAGGCCGTCGGCGATGATCCGGGCAGTTTCGGCGGCACGGCTCAGTGGCGAGGACACTACGGTGTCCCATGCCTGGTCTGAGAGGAAGTCGACGGCGTCGCGCGCCTGTCCGCGGCCGACGTCGTTGAGCGGGATGTCAGTGGCCCCCTGCAACCTGCGCTCCGCGTTCCAGTCGGTTTGGCCGTGGCGGACGAGGGCGAAAGTTGTGAGGGTCATGCTTTCCATTGTGCCCTGCAGGCGCGCCGCTCCGCAGTTTCCTCCGTCACGTAGGGACGTTACGTCACGTGAGGAAGCGCCCGACGGCGGGAGGTCGCCGTCGGGCGTTCTGCTGCGGTTAGTGCCGCCCGGCCCGATCTCCGCCGGATTCAGCCAGGTCCATGCTGAGTCCCGGGTGGCGGTGGACCGGCTCCGGATCGCGCCATAGCCGGGCAATTGCGTCTTAGCATTACCCATCCGGCTGCTTAATCAGTATCCTGATTACTTATCTGGTAAACCGGATGATGCTGTGTGGGCTGTTTGCCTGGGCCGCACGTGGCTGAAGCAGACGGCCGCGCGGCCATCGTGAAAGTTTGAATGACGGCATTGCGTGGTGACGCTAGGACAGTGGTTGAGTCCGCGGCTCCAGGTCGGCCTGAAGGACGTGACATTCGTGGGCAACAACTACGAGGCCGTGGACCCCCATCTCCCCGCCTCAGCCGCAACTGCAGGAACAGACGTTGCAGGTGCCGCTGAAACACTTGACGGCCGCTACCAGCTGGGACCCGTTCTGGGCAGAGGCGCCATGTCAGCCGTGTACCAGGCGACGGACCTGCTGCTCGGCCGCGACGTGGCCATCAAAATTTTCCTGCCCGGTTCCGGCGACGAATCGTTCCGGGCCCGCCAGGAAAACGAAATGCGGCTCCTGGCCGCCTTCGACCACCCGGGGCTGGTGGCTGCCTTCGACGCCGGAGTCGACACGCGCAATGACGAAGAACGTGCCTATCTGGTGATGGAACTTGCTGAGGGCAGGGATTTGCGCGCCGTGCTCACTGACGGGCCGCTGACCGTTCCCGAGACCGCGCGGATCGGCATCCGGCTGGCCGGGGCACTCTCCCAGGTCCATCAACACGGCGTTATCCACCGCGACATCAAGCCGGCCAATATTTTGGTATCCGACGACGACGGCCTGGCGCAGACCGTCAAGCTGGCAGACTTTGGCGTCGCTCTGGTCATGAACGACAACAGGCTCACCGCAACCGGCTTCACCGTGGGGACCGCCCAGTACCTTAGCCCCGAGCAGGCTCAAGGCCTGGGCCTGACTCCCGCGAGCGACATCTACTCGCTGGGCTTGGTACTGCTCGAATGCCTCACCGGCAGGGCCGAGTACCCGGGCACCCCCATTGAGACAGCATCAGCGCGCCTCCACCGGGCACCGCAGGTTCCGTTGGAATTGCCGGCTCCGCTGCGGGAGTTGCTCGAAGCAATGACAGACATGGATCCGGGGAAGCGCCCCACTGCGCAGCACGTGGAGCAGGCGCTCGCCGAGGAAGGGATACAGGCCGGGCGAAGGACCGCCGTGCTGCCGCAGGTTCCGAGCCGGCCGCCTCTGCGGGCAGTCACCCGGAAGCAGGCCACAGTTACCGGCATTAGGGACTTCAGCAAACGGCGACCCAAGACCGTCCGTGGCGTGGCCGCGGCAGCGGTGACCATTCCGCTGGCCCTGCTGATTCTCTCTCAGGGTTTCGCGCCCGCAAGCAACACAGCCGATCCCTCCCAGCCTTCGGACACAGGCGTTTCGCAGGCGGAGCCGCAGCCAGCTGCGCCGGTGGTGCCCGCCATCCCTGTTGCGCCATCGCCTGCTGATGCCCAGCCTGCCGACGCCGGTAGCGGCGACGCCGGAAGTGCTGACGTCCAGCCCGCTGACGTCGTCAATCTTCAGGAGCCCGCCCAGAATCCTGCGCCAGTGCAAGCGCCGGCGCCCGCGCCCGCAGCGGTGCCGGGCCCGGACATTGCCAAGGAAAAGAGCAACGGAAAGAGCGAGAAAAAGTCTGAAAAGGCCAAAGGACCCGGCGAGGGTAAGTAGTTTAAAGACCTGCGGGAAAGCTGACCGCCACGGTTGTTCCGCCGCCGGGAGTTTCGGTCAACGTGAGCTCGCCCCCATGTGCTTTGGCGATGCTGCTGCACGTGGCCAGACCAAGTCCGGAACCTGGGCCGTCGCCTTCCCGCCGCAGACGCACCAAGGGCTCCAGGGCTTTGGCGCGATCTCCGGGCTCGATGCCCTTGCCGTTGTCCGCCACGAAGATCGTGGCGCCATGATAATTGGAAACCCCGTTGATCCGGACGCGGAGATCGCGATCAGGACTGCGGTAGTTCATGGCATTGGAGAGCAGGTTCTGCAGCAGCGTCCGGAGTTGTCCATGGTCGGCATGGAGGGCCAAATCCTCCACCTCCACAATCCCGTGATTCTCGATGCCCAGGTCGCGGGCAACTTCTTCGGTCACTTGGCGCAGGGAAACGTGGGTGGGCTGGACTGCGCCGCCCACCCGGGAATAGCTCAGAACATCCTCCAGCATGCCCAGCATCCGTCGTCCGCTGGAGCCGATGCGGTCCAGGTAACGCGCAGCCGTGCTGTTCGGTTCTACATCGGGGTCGTCCTCCACCAGTTCCACATAGCCCAGGATGGTGGTGAGGGGAATGCGGAGATCATGGCTGACGCGTCCGGCAAACCCGGCGAGCTTGGCATTGCTGTCCTTCAACTCGGCATAGGTCCGGTCCAGCTGGGTGGTGCGGTGCTGAAGTTCCAACAACTCCACCACCTGCTTTGCCAAGACCTCCAGCATGCTCACCTGTTCGGGGCGCAGTTCTTTTGTCTTATCCGAGAAGACGCATAAGGTTCCAGGGACGAATCCGGATTCTGTCTGCAGGGGGACCGAAGCATAGAAGCGGACTTTCCCGAGTTCACCGGTAACAAAGGGATTGTCCGCGAAGCGCGGATCCTTTGAGGCATCGGCCACCACTGTCCTCTCACGGGAGAGGAACACCTTGGCGCACATGGAGTCCTCACGGGAGCAGACGCCCGGGTCCACGCCCCAGGCGCCAATCTGGTGCTGGTACTCCGCGCTGATGATGTTGACCACGCCAAAGGGAGCGCCGCACAGCTCCGTGGCGAGCCGCACCAGGTTCTGCAGGGCGCTCATGACGGCAGCATTGGGAAGCAGTACTGAATCCAGGGCCGGGTCCAAGCCATACTCCTGTAGTTCCAGGTCCCGGCTGATGTCATCAGTGAAGGAAAGCTGGCCCTGAACTTCCGTCATATTATTACTCCCCCAAGCGTCATTAGGATTCCCTGCCGATACTACCGGGACGCTGGCGGCGGTGGTTTACTGGGACGCATGACCGAGCAGGAACCGGCCTCCGCCGCGTCTACTGACAGCATCGATCTCTCCCTACGTACCCCCGCGGAAAGATCCCGTACTTTCACCGGGATCCTGGTGAACACTGCCCTGGCAAATATCACCACCAGCTACTTGTGGTTCGCCCTGACGTTCTGGGTGTACTTGGAGACACGCAACGTCATTGCCACCGGAGTGATCGGCGGTGCGTACATGCTGCTGATCGCCCTCTCCAGCATCAGCTTCGGAACGTTCGTGGACCGTTACCGGAAGCTTGCCGTGATGCGTTTCGCCGCAGCCTTCACCATGGGGATGTTCGTCCTCTCAGGCGTCATGTTCCTGCTGACACCGGAGCAGGCGCTCCTGGACCTGACGCAGCCATGGTTCTGGATCTTCACCATGATCATCCTGATCGGTGCAGTGGTGGAAAACATGCGGAACATTGCCCTATCCACCACCGTCACCATCCTGATCGAACCGGATCGGCGGGCCAACGCCAACGGGCTGGTGGGCATGGTGCAAGGGCTCATGTTCATTGTCACCTCGGTCCTCTCCGGGCTATCGGTGGGGTTGCTGGGCATGGGTTGGACCGTAGTTGTCGCCCTGGTGCTGACCGCCTTGGCCTTCGCGCACTTGCTCACCCTGCGTCTGCCGGAGGAAGTGAAGGCGGCGGCCTCCGATGCGCAAGGCGGCTTCGACCTCCGGGGGTCGTGGGCTGCCGTCATGGCAATCTCCGGGCTCTTCGCGCTGATTCTCTTCTCCACGTTCAACAACTTCATCGGCGGCGTCTACATGGCGTTGATGGACCCTTATGGCCTGGAAATGTTCTCCGTTGAAATGTGGGGAGTCGTCTCTGCCATCGGTGCCACAGGCTTCATTGTGGGCGGCGCACTGGTCGGCAAATTCGGCCTGGGGTCCAACCCCCTGCGGACCATGCTCATTGCCGTGGTGCTCATGGGATTCATCGGCGCCTTGTTCACCTTCCGCGAGTGGGCCTGGCTCTACATCGTAGGAATCTGGCTCTACATGGCGCTGGTTCCCGTGGTGGAAGCCGCCGAGCAGACCGTCATCCAAAGCGTGGTGCCACTTCCCCGGCAGGGCAGGGTGTTTGGCTTCGCCATGGCATTCGAGTCCGCTGCGGCGCCCATCACTGCCTTCCTCATTGCCCCGATCGCCCAATTCTGGATCATCCCGTACGCCCGGTCCGCGGAGGGATCTGCCAACCTCGCACCGCTGCTGGGCGAAGGGATCTCCCGCGGCATCGCCCTGGTGTTCCTGGCCGCCGGCATCATCATGATCGTGGTGGCGCTGATCGCTTTCCTCACTCCCGTCTACCGCCGCGTGTCTGCCTCCTATGCGCAAACCTCCAAGACGCAGACGGCAACGGAAGAACGGGAGAGTGAAAGCTCGGAAACGCCGTCCTCGCATTAGGGGTGCCCGGGCGCCCCTCAAGCGAGGGCGCCCGCTTTGACGGGGCTGATCAGGAGGCTGCGCGTACTGCGGCTCCTGCCATGGCAGAAGTGCCCAGGTCACTCTTCTCCAGGGCCTGCCCGCCTTGGACCGCCTTGACCCATGCTTGGGTTGAGGCAACCGCAGCCCAGTTGGAGTTGAGTAACGCCATCAAGGTGGTGTGCACGGTCTTCGCGTCAGCGGTTCCTGCCTCATTGCTGAGGTTGATGGCACCGGTTGCATCTGAGAGGACTTCGGTGGCAAAACCAAGGAATTCTGCCTCGACGGCCGAGGCCAGGATGCAGTTGTTGGTCATGTAACCCACCAAGGTGACGGTGTCGACGTCGTGCTCGCGGAGCCAGGCAGCAACATCGGTGCCGGCGTACACCGAACCGTAACGCTTGACGACGTTCTTCCAGAAACCGGTCCTGCGGGCTTCCACCTCAGGGTGTAGCTCGTATTCAGCAGATCCCGGGGCGAAAACGGGCGCGCCTTCACCTTCGCTGTGCTGGATCGCTGCGATGGGAATGCCTGCGGCGGTTGCAGCATCGATCGCCTGGGTCATCATGGGCAGCGACTCCTGGTGGTGCGGGTACCGAATTTCCAGTGGCCCGCTGAAGTACTGCTGCTGGACGTCTACAAGGATCAGGGCGCGGCGGATTGTGCTCATGGTGTTCTCCGTAGGTGGTTGCTTGTGTTTGGATGTCCCTTCTCATCTTTGGGCCGAGTCCCTTTAGGCACCAGTGGCACGTATGCCTATATACGATTGATTCGGGCCAAAGGATTAGGGAGCACGGTGTGAGGATCGCGGTATATGCCTTCGACGGCATCACGATGTTTCACCTGGCCGTGCCGCAAATGGTGTTCGGCGAAGTGTCACGCCAGGGTTTGGCCGAGTGGACCACCGCCCTGTTCTCCCACCGGGCGGGCCCCGTCCAAACCGCTGAGGGGTACACGCTGGGGGAGGTTCAGGGACCCTCGACGGCGGAACGGGCCGACGTCGTGGTGGTGCCCTCGTGGTTCGACGACGAGCGCGAGCCCGGCGAGGCTTTCAGTAAGATCCTCCGACAAGCCCACGCCAGGGGTGCAACCATTGTGGGGTTGTGCCTGGGAGCCATCCCCGTTGCAGATGCCGGCCTTCTGAATGGCCGTTCTGCCGTCACGCACTGGCAAGCGTTTGATTCCCTCGCTGTCCGGCACCCCGAGGTGTCCCTCGACCAAACAGTGCTCTACATTGATCACGGCGACGTCCTCACCTCTGCCGGTACGGCCTCCGGGCTCGATGCCTGCCTGCATGTGGTGAGGGGCCGCTTGGGGTCTGCGGCAGCAAACCAGGTGGCGCGAAGCCTGGTCATCGCTCCGCACCGCGAAGGCGGGCAGGCCCAGTACATCGAGCACCCCCTTCCGCCGCGAGCCGAAGGCGACCCCATGGCAAGGCTGCTTGAATGGGCCATGGGGCGACTGGCTGAACCCCTCAGTATTGACCGGCTCGCGGCCCAAGCCCACATGAGCCGGCGAACCTTTGTGCGCGCCTTCCGTGCCTCAACCGGGACGTCGCCGTCTGCCTGGATACGTAGTCGCCGGCTTGATGCTGCCCGCCGACTCCTGGAAACCACCAACTTGTCCATCGATCAGGTTGCGGCCGACTGCGGCTTCGGCAGCGCAGTGACCCTCCGGCAAAACTTTGCCGGCACCTTCTCCACCTCGCCCACGGACTACAGACGCCGCTTCACCGCCTGACGGGATGCGGAACATCCCCACATTCACGGCAAAGATCACTCTATTCGGATGAGACGGGATGATTGCCGCGTGGTGCAGGGTGGAGTCAGTCCGTGGCCCGCGGGCAGTCCTGCGTACCTGCAGAGATGGAGACGGTTCTATGGCTGAGGCGAACCACGTCGATTACACGCTCCAGCTTGAGCCGGACAATGTCCTGTCATTGGCGTGGGCTCCGGGAGCCCGGATCGAAGCCGAGAATGCCCGGGCAGCCGTGGACGCGGTCAACGAGTTCGCTGCCGGTAATCGCTACCCCCTGCTGGTCAGAATGGCTAAAACGAGCCATTTGAGCCGGGCCGCGCGGGACGTTTTCGTAGAGCCCTGCGCGGCATCCAGGATCGCGTTGCTGGGCGAAAACGCGGTTGACCGAATGCTGGTGGATTATCAGCTGGCCGCCCAACCGGCACCCTGCCCCACCCGGTTCTTTTCCTCCGAGGCCGAAGCCATGGCGTGGCTCGTGGAACCGGAGCAGCAAACCGCTGATCGAAATGCCACGGCTCAGCATGCCATGGATCAGCGGAAGGGCGGTTCAGGTTCTTTGGGAGGAGCCGCACCATGACCCAACCGGCAGCAGCGAGAAGAAGCACCTCTGAAACGCCGTCACACGTCCACCCAACCCCGCAGAACCGGATGGCAACCGAATCCGAGGCGCTCCTGGCCGCATCCTCCGCGGCGGTGGTGGCAGGCCTGGCAGCATTGGTGATCTTCTTTGGCCGGACGCCGCCCTTGTGGGGTGGCGTTTCCCTGGGCCTCATCTCCGCGGGTGCCATTCTGGTGCTCGGGATGGCTGCGGCGTACATTGGCTACTGGCGCTCGCGGTACCTTCCGGACCAGCACTGGCGGCTGGGCCTGCCTCCCTGGAAGTTCATCGTGGATGCGTCCACTGTTGCCTTGGTCCACGCGCTGATCGCAGCGATCGCCACCGTTGCCTCCTTCCTGTTGTTGCAACGCAGCTTCCAAGGCCTCACCGTGGACATCTATGCGGCGACAGTGGGGATGGCGGTGGCCTCCGGTCTTGCCGTCTACTGGATTTACCTTTCCGTGGCGGACATCAGCACCCGGAAACTGTCAGGGCTGCTGGTCCTGTTCATGGTCATGAGCATTGTGGCGAGCATGGCGACGTCGCAGGATCCCAAATGGTGGGAGTACCATTTCAGCCAGCTCGGCACACTGGGCGGGGCGTCCAGTGGCCTGTTCAACCTGTCGTTGATCGTTGCGGGCTTCTTCATCACCACGTTCGCCGTGTACCTGGACCGGGATCTGAAGTCGCTGATCGCGCGCGGTGTGCTGGTGCACCGGTGGAGTGCGGGCCTCTGCTCCGGCGCGTTCGTTGCCATGGGACTGCTGCTGGCCGGCGTAGGGGTTGTGCCGCTATCCGTCAGTTTCCTGATCCATACGCTGTTTGCTTCAGGTATGGCCGTGGTCTTCATTCTGCTGCTACTGGCCTCCCCGTTCATTCTGAGGGGGCTGCCGGGCCGCTTCTTCTTGGTGTGCGGGGGCTTTCTGGCCGCCCTGATCGTCTCGCTCGTGCTGTTCTTCCCGGTGGGCTATTTCAACCTGACCGCTTTTGAGCTGGTCGCTTTTGTGATCATCTACGGCTGGATCGCCGTGTTCATCCGTCTGCTGGACGCCCTCGCCACGGGTAGCAACTGATGTCGGCCGGAGAGGTGGGGGCAGAGCGGAGGGCCCTGGGGATTTCGTTGTGGGTGTCCGTTGGCTCGGCGGCCGGGGCCATCATGCTGGGGGTCCTCAGCGGGACAAGGATCATTGTGTTCGACGGTGCCTACATGGGGATCGGGTTGATACTTACAGCGATCTCCTTGAAAGCGTCGTCTGCGTCCGCAGGCGGACCCACACGTCGCTTCCCTTTCGGACGGGATGCCTTCACCCCGTTGGTGGTGCTCATCCAGGGCCTGGCGGTGGCCGGAACGCTGCTGGTCGCGGCAGGTGACGCTGTGGTAATCATTCGCGACGGCGGTTCTCCGGTCAGCGCCGCCATTATTGCTGTTTATGGGGTCATCACCGCGGCGATTGGGTTCGCGCTTGTCTGGTGGATGGGGCGGGCGGCACCTGATTCGGATCTGGTGGTTGCAGAAATTGCGCAGTGGCGCGCCGGGGCAATCCTGAGCGTCATGATGGTACTGGGTGCTGTGGTGGCGTTGGTCCTGCAGGGCCTTGGCCTGGACGATGTTGCCCTCTACGTTGATCCGGTCCTGGTGCTTGTTGCCTGCCTGATCCTGGCCTACATTCCCGTGGGACTGATCCGGACCGGTTTGAACGAACTCCTCGAAGGTGCACCGTCCAAGGAACTGGACGCAGCCATCACTGATGCAGTTCAGGCCGTGCGGCAAGAATTCGGGCTGCAAAAACCGCTTATTCGATCCGGAAAAGTGGGGCGAAAGCTCTACGTGGAAGTAGATTTCGTGGTGGCGGGAACTGACTGGAACGTGGGCGAGGAAGATGCCGTCCGGCGGGCGGTTGTCAAAGCACTGGAGCCCCTCGGCCTTGATGTGTGGGCCTACGTTGCGCTGACGGCAGCCCCGGATCTCTTCGAATAATCACAGAGTCCTCGCCTGCTTCGAGTGATAACTCGATAACCTCTTTCCCCCGTCATTGAGGTATGCAAGTATCGGCCAATGGACCAATATCTGTGGGTGTTGAAGGAAGATCAACTGGATTTGATTCGGGAGTTGGAGCCGGCCAGGCTCGAACTCCTTGACGAGGACGGCCTGCTGAAGTTGCACAAACGGGTGCGGCGGGCCCGCAACAAATACACCACCAATTACCGGCGTAAAGCCGCTGACGAGGTCTTGGAGGCCGGCGGGCGCGGAGCTGCTTCCAACAAATCGGACAAAGCCAGGGCACGGGCCTTCGTGTTCGAGGAAGCCCTTTCGATCGTGAGCAACGAACTCGCCCGTGTAGCTCACGAAGCCGCCGAAGCCCTCAAGCATGAGCGCCTGGAACGCGCCAGTGCCGGGAAGTCAACGGGGCCGGATTCCGTGGGTGCCGGTGCCAGGTCAGGAACCGGTCCCGGACGGAGCCGGTCCCACCAGAAGACGACCGGCGGCGTGAAACGCGACGCCTCCAGCCGGTCCCAAGGAGCCCAGCGCCAAGCCAAGAAGGATGCGCGCTAAAGCCGGTCACCGGTTATCAGCAGCAAACGTACGACGGCGGGAGGTCGCCGTCGTACGTTTGCTGCGGTGCCGCTGCGGTGCCGCAGCGAATCAAAGCGGTGCAAGCTGACCGTCAGAGGAGCGTTGCCGTGACTTTTCCGTCCTGAACACGCACCGTGAAAACCCTGCTGCTTCCATCCGGCGAAGGTACCCGCACTCTGCGCTCAAACCCGTCGGGGGCCGCGAAGGCGTGGAATTCCATGTCCTCGCCCCAGTCGTAGTCGGGTCGGTTGGATACCGTGCCGATCGGAATGACAGCGGCCTCCCGTACCCACACCGCCGCGTCCATCACGGTGTACGCCTTGTGATGCCAGCGCGGACCGTTCAGGGTTTCTCCCGTCTGAAGATGCGTCCATGTGCCCTCGGGAAGATAGAAGGAAACCTCGCCGCCCGGATTCATGACCGGAGCAACCAGGAGATCCGGCCCCAGCATGTACTGCCGGTCCAAAGGTGCGCAGCCGGGGTCCTCCGGGAACTCCAGGAACATGGGGCGCATCAGCGGAATGCCTTGCGAATATGCTTCTTCTGCCGCCATCTGCAAATAGGGCATCAGACGCATTTTCTGCTCGGTGAAGTGTCGGAGAACCTCCACGGACTCCTCGTCCACCAGCCAGGGAACGCGGTAGGAATTGGAGCCATGGAGTCGCGAATGGGAGGAAAGGAGTCCGAAAGCGATCCAGCGTTTGAAGATTTCCGGTTCAGGCGTCCCCTCGAAGCCTCCAATGTCGTGGCTCCAGAACGAAAATCCGGAGGCCGCAAGGGAAAGGCCGCCGCGCAACGACTCTGCCATGGCCGCAAACGTAGATTCGCAATCTCCGCCCCAGTGCACCGGCATGGTCTGGCCGCCGGCAGTTGCGGAACGGGCGAACACTACGGCTTCACCTTCGCCCAGTTCTTTCTTCAGCAGATCAAAGACCGCGCGGTTGTACAGCTGGGAGTAGTAGTTGTGCATCTTCTGCGGATCAGAGCCGTCGTGCCAGGCAACATCGGTGGGAATGCGCTCGCCGAAGTCCGTTTTGAAGGAGTCAACCCCCTGGTCCAGCAGCACCCGCAGCTTGTCCTGATACCAGCGCACCGCATCGGCGTTGGTGAAGTCCACAAGACCCATGCCCGCCTGCCACATGTCCCACTGCCACACCGAACCATCCGGACGCTTCACCAGGTAGCCCAGATCGGCACCCTCACGGAAGAGATGTGAACGTTGGGCGATGTAGGGGTTGATCCACACACAGACCTTGAGTCCACGATCATGCAGGCGTTGAAGCATTCCCTCAGGGTCAGGGAACGTGGCCGGATCCCAGATGAAGTCGCTCCAATGGAAGGAACGCATCCAATGGCAGTCAAAATGGAACACCGACAACGGAAGTTTCCGCTGCTCCATTCCGTCAATGAACGAGGTCACTGTTTTCTCGTCATAGTCCGTGGTGAATGACGTGGACAGCCACAAACCGTAGGACCATGCCGGGATTCGGGACGGCCGGCCCGTCAGTTCGGTGTACCGGCGGATGATGTCCTTAGGGGAGGGCCCATGGATGATGTAGTACTGCAGCCTCTGGCCCTCCACACTGAACTGGGTCCTGGAGACCACCTCCGAGCCAATTTCGAACGAAACCAACTCCGGGTGGTTCACGAACACGCCATAGCCGTCATTGGTCATGAAGAATGGGACGTTCTTGTAGGCAAGATCGCTGGACGTTCCGCCATCCTCATTCCAGATATCCACGGATTGACCGTTCTTGACGAAGGCGCCGAAGCGCTCGCCCAATCCATAAATGTTGGTCCCAACACCCAGACTGAGTTGCTCATGGACGAAGGTCCGCCCCTGATCGTCCGTAATGACCCCTACACTTCTGGGCGTGGAACTGGTCAGTAAGCGGCCGTCGCCGAAGAAATCGACGCCCCAGTCCCCACTGGTGTTGATTGTGGCCGTGAGGCCTCCCGAGGTGATGTGCGCGGAGTCTTCATCGACCCGGAAGGTTGGTGCGGCGCCGTCGTGCTTGACCTCGAACCTGGGCCCCTTGTCCAAACCGCCTTGGAAATGCTCAATGGTCACCCCGATCACGTCGGGCATCGGGGCGTCGAAAGTGACGGTGATCTGGGGAAGGTTCAACGCGTCCCCGCGGGTGGCGATGCGCTTGGTAGGGGCGTAAACCGTCAAGGCATCTTCATTGACCACCACATCAGAGACGTCTTGCGGGCGCAGGGCAGAAAAGCCCTTGCGGTAGAGCCAATATCCGTCAGTGAATTTCATGGTGACTCAGTTTCCGTTCTTTTGTGGCGAGTGCGGGTTTTGGGTAGTCGGGCCGCATTTCAGGACCAGGACTCCGTAGGGAGGAAGCGTCAGTTCCGCCTCGTGGCTGGTGCCTGTGAGCATGTCTATGGAGGGTCCGTTGGCTCTCATGTGCTGGTTGAGTTCTATGTGGCGGCTCCCGTCCCCATGGTTGAGCAGGAAAAGGTAGTCGCCGCGCTGGACGAGTTCGACGTCGGCCGGCAGTTTCCCGGCCACCACAGAGGCGATTCCTGCATCCCGTAGCGCGCCCTCGACCACCACATCCACGGCGTCCTCGGGCAGGTCGGCTCCGGCATACCAGCTCCACCCCTTGCCGTGGTTGTTACGCACCACCGCCGGCTGGCCGGACAATGGGCCGGCGGCGAAGGACGCCACGGGTGAGGCGCTGCCTGAGTGGATGCGGAGGTCCTCGGACCAGCTGAGCGCCTCTGCGTCCATCGCGACGCCCTGGCCGAATGCCAGGCGCACCGGGCTGGCTAACGGGCGCCACTCTTCCCCTGTCACTCCCAGCAGGTCCGCGAGCACTGCCGGGTGGCGGCCGTTCCGAAGATGGCCGTTGGCATCGGCCACTCCACTAAAGGGACCTACGACGGCGGTGCCCCCCGCGCGTACCCACGCGTCCAGTGCTTCAGCGTCCTTTTCGGTCAGCAGGAACAGGCTCGGTGCCAGCACCAGATCGTAACGTCCCAGGCGGCTTGAGGGGTGGATGACTTCCACGCAGTGCCCGCGCCGGAGCAGGGGGCGGTAATACGCGAGCATCTGGTCCATGACACCCAGCCGGTTGCTGGGGCGGTCCGGTGATTCCGAAGCCCACCAACTGTCCCAGTCGAACAAGACTGCAATCCGGGCGTGAGCAGGGGTGCCTGCCAGAAGGCGAAGCTCTTGAAGGTCTGAACCCAGGGTACAAACTTCGCGGAACACCCTCGTGTCTGCTCCCGCAAGGGGAACCATTGCGGAGTGGAAGCGTTCGGCTCCGAAGGCGGACTGGCGGAATTGGAAGTAGCACACGGCATCGGAGCCCCGTGCGACAGCTGCCAGTGAGTCCACGCGGAGGGCGCCCGGGTCCTTGGGCACGTTGTGACCGCGCCAACTGACCGCCGAGGTTGCCGACTCCATCAGCATCCACGGCGCACCCCCGGCCAGGCCCCGGCAAAGATCGTGGGTGAGCGCTGCGGTTTCCCAAGATTGCGGCTCTGCCGGATCAACGTAGTGGTTGTTGCCAATGAAGTCTGTTTCCTGCGCAAAACGAAAGTAGTCAGCACCCCGGAAGAAGCCCATCAGGTTGGTGGTGACCGGCTGCTCGGCATGGTTTCGGATCACATCACGTTCCGCCACGAACAACTCGAGGAGAGCCTCTGAGGTGAACCGGTGGAAGTCGAGGACCTGGGTGGGATTATGCATGTACGGCGCGGCACGCGGCGGAAGGATCTCTTCCCAACTGCCGTAGCCCTGACTCCAGAAAGCCGTCCCCCACGCCGAGTTGACGGCGTCGAGGGATCCGTAGCGGCGCAGCAGCCATGACCTGAACGCCACGGCCGTTTCGTCGTCGTAACTGATTTGACCCAGCTCGTTGCCTACATGCCACATGGCGACGGCTGGGTGGGCCGCATAGCGCGCGGCGAGCCGGGAGGTGACGGCCAACGCCGCTGCACGGTATGCGGAGGATGACGGCGAAAACTGGTTCCTGGAGCCGTACCAGAGCGTGGTGCCGTCCGCGGCGGTGGGGAGCGAATCAGGGTGTTGGTGGCCCAGCCATGGGGGCGGGGAAGCGGTGGGTGTTGCCAGGCAAACACGGATTCCGTTGTCAGCCAGCAAGTCCAGGAGACGGTCCAGCCAGCCGAAGTTCCACTGCCCTTCTTCGGGCTGGAGCCGGGCCCAGCTGAACACCCCAACGGTCACTATGTTGATGCCTGCCCGCTTCATGAGGGCTATGTCTTCCGGCCAGGTCTCTTCAGGCCATTGTTCGGGGTTGTAGTCCGCGCCGAAGAGCAGGCCGGTCCCATCAGTCACGTTTTTCAGGCCGTGGCTACGGAGTTGCATTGTTTTCCTTGGTTAAATGGTGGCTATGGATAATCGAAGGGCTTCAACAAGTGCGACCATCACCGATGTCGCCCGGGAGGCCGGGGTATCCACCAGCACGGTGTCTTACGTGATGAGTGGTAAGCGGACTATTTCGAAAGAAACACGCGACGTCGTTGAGGCCGCCATGGCGCGGTTGAACTACAGTCCCCGGTCCAGCGCCCGGGCCTTGGCCTCAAGCCGGTCCAACGTTTTGGGGTTGGTGGTTCCGCTCCGGCCGGACGTGAACGTTGGCGTGGTGATGCAGTTCGTGACCGCCGTGGTAACCACTGCCCGGACCTTCAACCAGGACGTCCTGCTGCTGACGCAGGACGACCCCGGAAGCATCGAACGAGTCACTTCGCAATCGATGGTGGACGGGTTGTTGATGATGGACATCGAAGCCCGCGATCCCCGTATTCCCGTCCTGGCCCGCCTGCAGAAGCCAGCTGTACTGATCGGCATGCCGGACGAGCCACGGGGACTGAGCTGTGTGGACTTCGATTTCTCCGGCGCCTCCCGCCTGGCGGTCCGCCATCTCTGGGACCTGGGGCACCGAAGCATCGCGTTCATCGGCTCACCGCCTGCCTCCCTGAAACGCCACGCCACGTATGCAGACCGCGCCTTGCAGGGGTTCACCGACGCCGCAAACAGTTTTGGCGCCACCGGCCGGGCCGTGGCATGTGAGGCGGATTCCCCGCAGCTGGCAGAGTCCCTGGACGCCATCTTCACCGGAAAACATCCGGCCACTGCGCTGGTGGTGCACAACGAGGCCCTGCTTCCCATGCTCCGGGAAGAGCTTTCACTCCGGGGCCTGGCCATTCCCAAGGACATCTCAGTGGTTGTCATTGCGCCGGCAGATGTAGCCAAAGCGGCAGCCCGCCCGTGGACCGCCGTATCCATTCCGGCCATGGACATTGGGCGGTCCGCAGTGGAAATGGTGATGGATCGGCTGAGCCGTGACAAGCCCGCAGAACTGAGGCTTATTGCGCCATCCTTGACGCCGGGCGAGACAACGGCCGAAGCTCCCTGAACCCCAGTCATCCCTTGACCGCACCGATCATGACGCCCTTGGTGAAGTGCTTCTGAACAAACGGATAAACAAGCAGGATCGGCACCATGGCCAGCACAATGACGGCCATTTGAAGTGCCGGCGAAGCAGCTGCGCCCTGTCCCACGTCGATCTGCCCAGGCACCGTCACGCCCTGAAGGACGTAGGAACGCAGCACCACCTGGAGCGGATTCATGGCGCTGTCGTTGATGTAGAGGACGGCGTTGAAGAAAGCGTTCCAATAGCCAACCCCATAGAAGAGGGCAATGACGGCGGTGACAGCTTTGGACATGGGCAGCACAATCTGCGTGAGCGTCCGCCAGTCGCTGGCGCCGTCCATGCGCGCGCTGTCCAGGATGCCGCGGTCAATGCCCATGAAGAACCCGCGGAGGATGATGATGTTGAAAACTGAGATACAGCTGGGCAGGATCAGCGCCCAGTATGTGTTGATCAGGCCCAGGCTGGACACCAGCAGATAGGCCGGAATGATTCCCGCGCTGAAGAACATGGTGATCAGCAGCGTGAACAGGATGGGTGTGTGTGCGAACGAGCCCGGACGCGACAACCCATAGGCGCACAGCACCGAAACCACCATGCTCAATGCCGTTCCCGTCGCTGTGACGCCCACACTGACCAGGACGGCCCTGGTGACCACCCCGCCGCTGAGGATCTGTTGATACGCGGCAAAGGTGATTTCCCCCGGGATCAACACCAAACCACCGGCTTGCGTGATGGTGGCCTGGGAAGAAACGCTGGTCAGCACAATGGTGTACAGCGGCCCCAGCACGGCCAGGACCACAGCGCCGAGAATCAGGAACTTCCCGGCCTTCGCCACTACGCCGGGTTCCTCCTCCCAGGCTGCGCGTTGGGAGATGCTGTCCGGTTTTCTGGTATTTCTGACCAGGATGCTCACTTTGAATACACACCGCTCTCGCCAAATATGTGGGCGACTTTGTTCGCCGCAAGGATCAGGGCCAGGCTGATAACGCCTTTGATGAGGCCGGCCGCGGCTGCATAACTCCAATCGCCGTTCTGCACGCCGGTGTAGTAGACGAACGTGTCCAGCACCTCCGCTGCCTCGGCACCCACGGCGTCCCGCTGAAGGATGAGTTGCTCAAAGCCCACGGACAGGGAATCTCCCAGCCTCAGGATCAACAGCAGGACGATCACGCTTCGGAGCCCCGGCAGGGTGACGTGCCACATGCGCTTCCACGGGCCGGCGCCGTCCACTGCAGCCGCCTCGTATTGGGCGGGATCAATGGCGCTCAGCGCAGCGAGGAACACGATGATGCCCCACCCGGCGTCCTTCCAGATGGCTTGGGAGGTGATCAGGAAGAGGAAGGTATCCGGGTTGGTCATGACGTCAACGGCCTCCCAGCCGTTGGCGCGCAGGGACTGGTTCAACAGGCCGGCGCCGCCGAAGATTTGCTGGAATACCGAGACCACCAAAACCCACGAGAAGAAGTGTGGCAGGTACACCACGGCCTGGATGGCTGCGCGCAGCCTGGGGTTGATCAGCGAATTCAGCAGAATGGCCAGAGCGATGGGAATGGGAAAGAAGAAGACCAGCTGAAAGGCAGTGATGACCAGGGTGTTTTTGACGGCCATCCAGAAATCGGGATCGCCAAAGACCCTGGAGAAGTTATCCAGGCCAACCCATGGGCTGTCGGCGAAGCCTATGAAGGGGGAGTAATCCTGGAACGCCACCACGTTACCGAGCATGGGGAGGTAGGCGAATACGGCCAATAGGAGGACCGCGGGCAAGGCCATGAACACCAAGGACCGGTCGCGCTTGAATCGGGCCAGCCTGCCGGCCCGGGGTCTTCCGGACACCTGCTCCTGCAGGCGCTTGCCGGCCCGTGATTTCTTGCCGGTCTGGGGTTCCCTGGCTGACCCGCTGCTGTGGGCTGCCGTTTTATCGCCTCCCGCTGAGGGCGAGGGTTTTTCGGTTTCGATAGTCATGGAGTGCCGTCCTAGGCCAGGAAGCCGGCGTAGAAGTCGCGCAGTTCGTCTCCACCCTTGCTCCGCCAGGAGGCCACTTCGCTGTCCAGGTCCTTAATGCTCTTGCGGCCCCGGACGATGTCTTTGGCGAGGTCGTTGAAGGGCTTACCCAATGAGGCGAACTTGGTGGGTTCCTCAATCTGCATACCGAAGAAAGCATCCTCCGTCACATGGGGTGCCTGGCGGGCCTCCCATCCGGACTGGGCTTCTACGAGTCCCGGGTACTGGACCATGGAATTGACGATCGGGCCCGCCACAAGGAAGGCGTAAGTACTGGTAACTTCCTGGCTTCCCTTTTCAGTCATTTTGGGGATGCCCTGGGAGTCCTTGGTGTAGTGCACGCCTTCCACGCCGCTGGTGATCAGCCGGTTTTCCTGTGTTCCAAAGGGGGCAGCAATGAAGTTGGCCAATGCGAGCAGCTCCTCCACCTTGGCGGGGTCATCGGTTTTCTTGATGAAGCTGAAGATTGCTGCCGGCTGGGCACGGAACAGGGTGGGCGCCCCGCCGTCGGGTGCGAAGTAGTCCAGGGGAAGCATTTTGAAACCCGGGTTGGAGGGCAGGACCCGGGCCAGTGCTTCGTGCCAGCCACCTACGCCGTCCGATGCCATGAGCGATGCGCCGGACTCGAAGCGCTGCTTGGATTGCTGGGCGTTACCGGCCACGGCGTCCGGGTGCACCGAACCGTCCGCGAAGAGCTTGGCAGTCCACTCCAACGCAGCGCGGTATTCGTCCGTTTCGAATTTGTTCTGGAGCTTTCCGTCCACTTGCTTCCATTTGGGAACCACTCCGTGAATGATCTGGGCGCCGTTCCACACGTCCTCCGAACCCCAGCGGTTCTTGGCTGGATCCGTCAGCTGCTTGGCCACCTTGAGGTAGTCGTCGGCAGACTTTGGCGGTTCCACTCCCAGCTGCTCGAAGATGTCTGCCCGGTAGAAGATGGCGTCGGAGATCAGGGCGCCGGGGTAGGGAAGTCCGTAGAGGCCGCCATCGAAGCAGCCCAGTTTCCACGAGGCAGTGGGGATGTTGGCAAGGTTGGGGTATTTCTTCACTTTGTCCCCGGCCAGGAACTCTGACAGGTCGGTGAAGATGCCCTTGGCCGCCTGACCGAATCGCGGCGGCAGGTTCCAGGAGGGTATGACTACCCAATCCGGGACGTCCTTGGGCGAGGCGAGGACGGTTTGAATCTTGTCTGCATAACTATTGCCGTCGTTGACCTGGAAGTTGATGGTGGTCCCGAGCTCGGCATTCACGGCTTTGTAGTAGCTGTTCTCCGGCAGGGACGGCGGGATTGCCCACCATGCAGGTGTCATGGCTGTATAGGTGCCTCCCTTGCCGGGCGTGTCCTTCACGGACTTAACCAGGGTGGCCGGGAGCGTGGTAAATCCGGGGGTGGATCCCTTGACTGAGGGAATGTCCGGCTTCACCAGATCCAGCGGAATGTAGCTCGGGACCAGTTTGGCGACTGCCTCGGCCAGACCACCGGAAGTTGTGGCAAGGGGTGCGGACGCTCCCGGGCTGCAGGCTGTGAGGGCTGACGGTGCAGCTGCCAGAAATACCGCACCGCCAAGGACGCCCAGGAAGGACCGGCGGTTGACGTTGATTGCCCCCGTTCCGCGAGGTGGTGCTTCCGAGCGTTTTTCCCGGAAAGTCTTAAACGGCGGCGTGTTGGAACCAAGCATGAAACACTCCTTTGTGATGAATTCATTGCAAGAACTGTCGAAACGCTTCGATTGCGTCCACCCTAGGCTATTCGCTGACTTTGACGCAATGGTTTGGGTGTTGCACATCACAGTGAGCTGATGGAACACTGAAGTTCGACGCCCATTCGTAGAAGCGATTCAACAGTCAATGACAGGACACTCTTCGTGACTAAAAGCCATGTCCAGGCAGCGCAACACCTGCTCCGCCTCCTGACGCTGGAGCAAAAGATCGCCATGCTCCATCAGCATGCCCCCGCGGTTCCCGAGCTTGCCCTGGCACCTTTCAGGACAGGCACCGAAGCTGCCCATGGTGTGGCGTGGCTTGGACCGGCAACCGTCTTCCCGCAGCCCGTAGGGTTGGCTGCAACATGGGACGAGGACCTCATCACCCGGGTGGGCGAAGCCATAGGGCGCGAGGTCAAGGCAAAAAAGGAAATGGACCCCAGCGTCAGCCTCAACGTGTGGGCCCCCGTGGTCAACCCGCTGCGACACCCGCTATGGGGGAGGAACGAGGAAGGCTTTTCCGAGGACCCGCACCTGACTTCCCGGTTTGCCAGCGCCTTTTGCGCAGGACTCAAAGGAGCCGATGCCGGGACCTGGTTGACGGTGCCCACCTTGAAGCATTTCCTTGGCTATAACAACGAGCACGATCGCAGCCTCACCTCCAGCAACCTCAGCGACAGGGTCCTGCACGAATACGAGTTGCCGGCATATCGGCAACCCATCGAGGACGGCGTAGCTGGAGCGGTAATGCTCTCCTATAACCTGGTCAACGGACGCCCGGCCCACGTCTCGGACCTGGTCAACAAGCATCTGCGGACATGGACCAACGGCGGCTCGGTGGTTGTGGTGAGTGACGCAGGTGCGCCCTCCGCACTCTTCCGCGCCGAGAAGTACTTTCCCGACGGCGCGTCCGCCTACGCTGCCGCGCTCAAGGCAGGGGTGGATAACTTCACTGACGACGGCGACAACCCGGGCCCGTCAGTGTCTTACCTTGAGGACGCCTTGGAACGGGGCCTGCTGACGGTGGATGACCTTGACCGAAGCGTGCTCAGGCTCCTTACGCTCCGCGCCAGGACGGGAGAATTCGGCGACCATCACGGCTCTTCTTCGACCAGCGCAGGGGAGAGCGATGCGGCTGCAACCGTGGCCCTGGCCCGCGAAGCTGCCCGGAAGTCCGTGGTCTTGCTGCGTAATCAGCCGGATCCCCACCTGCTCCCACTGGGGAACAACCCTGGGTCCATTGCCGTCATTGGAACCTTGGGCCAGCGCGTCCTGAGTGACTGGTACAGCGGCACCTTGCAGAACGAGTGTGGCATAGCAGAGGCTCTTTCCCGGCGGTACCAGGACGTCATAGCTGAGGACGGCCTGGACGTTATAACCCTGCGAAGCGTCCGTACAGGCACCTACCTGGGGCTGCCGTCGCCGTCGGAAACCACCGACGACGACGGCGGCGTCCTGGTCGCGGACACAACCTCACCAGCTGTTGGGGAACACTTCACGCTGAAGGACTGGGGGAGCGGCGAGTTCAGTCTTCAGTCAAGTTTGACCGGGCGTTTTGTCGCAGCCGGCACCGACAACTACCTCAGGGCTTCGGCGGATCGAATCGGAGGGTGGGTGGTGCAGGAAACCTTCCGCCTGGTGCATTCCCACGACGGAACCGTTGCCATCCAGCACGTTGCCTCCTCCCAATGGGTGCGCGTCGAGTCAGGGACAGGGAGTTTGGTGCTGGCCTCCGGGGTGGAAGCCGCCGCTGATCGCTTTGTGGTCAGAACCATCAAATCCGGGCACCATGCAGCGCATGCTGCGGCCGCTTCATCAGATGTGGCAGTGGTAGTAGTAGGCAACGATCCCCACCTTGGCGGGAGGGAAACCCAGGATCGGGAATCCTTGGACCTGCCGCAGTCCGAGCAGGAACTCGTCAGGATCGTGCAGGATGCGAATCCCAAAACCATCCTGCTTGTTGTCTCCTCTTATCCCTATGCACTGGGTGATTTGGCCGATCTCCCCGCTATCGCCTGGACATCGCACGGGGGCCAGGAACTGGGTCCGGGGGTGGTGGACATGCTCAGCGGAGACGCCGAACCCACGGGACGCCTCCCGCAAACGTGGTTCGCCCGGGACCGGGACCTGCCGGACATTCTTGACTACGACATCATCGGATCCGAATCCACGTACCTGTACACGCGTGCGGAGCCGCTCTATCCGCTGGGTCATGGCCTCAGCTATGGAGATGTCCAGTACACGAATGCCGTTGTCAGCAGCGACCCTGCCAGCAAAACCATCGGCGTGGACGTCACCCTCACCAACCAGGGAGATCGGGTGGCCCACGAGTTGGTGCAGGCCTACGCCTCAGATCCCACCCATCAGGACCACTTTCCGCGGCGGCTTTTAGTTGCCCACCGGCGGGTTGAACTCGCTCCAGGCGCTCGCATAACGGCCACCCTGCGCATCCCTGTGGAACGTTTGGCCACGTTCAGTACCGTCGCGGAGGCCATGGTGGTGGAACCCGGGGAGTACCGGATCCTGGTGGGCTCTTCCGCCCAGAGGCTGCCAGTGAGCGTGGCCATTCAGGTCCCGGATCGCGGACAGCGTTCCCGGCGGATAGCAGGGACGTGGGTGCCGGCGCGGCTTTACGACACGAAATCAAACATTGACCTGGTGCCCTCTCAGCCCCTCTCGGGTACAGCGATCACTCCAGCAGATCCCTTCGAACCTGCATGGGCGGTTTACCGCAAGTGGGACGGCCTGCCAATAACTGCAGTCAACTGTGAGGTCTTGTCCGCCAGGACAGGGAAGGGCTTTGGTGACTGCAGCATCAGCGTGCAGACCTCCGGGCCAGCCGACACCTGGCTCGATCTTGGCCAGTGCCAACTGAAGGAGGGCTACAGCGGCGAGGTTGGAATCGACGTCGACCCCTCCGTTCTCCCGGCTTGGACCGCGAGCGGGACGCTTCGGCTGGTACTCAAAGGGGCCATAACCGTCCAGCAGTTACAGGTGACCTAAGCGCCGGGTGGATGAGAAGACGGTCAGGGTCCTACCTTGACCACGTATACCTCGACGGCGGCATCCCGGGGGAGCAGGTGCGTGCGGACCGCGCCGGCTACTTCGCGGGCCACGTTGGGTGCGGGGCGAAGGGTGCCCACACCAATCCGGGCCTTGACTTCGAGCGCATCTCCATCGCCGGTGACGGAGACCAAGGGAAGAATCTCCCCGGTCACGGCAGCCATGGCCGCACCCGCTATCGACTGCCATAAGGGCTGGGCCGGATATACGGCAGAAACTCCCTCCACTCCTTGGATGACACCGAGCAGTTCCTCCGCCACTGCGGGTGAAGCACCTGCGGATTGGATGCTCCCGGGTTCCAGATGTTCCGTCATGGCTGATCCTCCCGAGTGGTGGGTGCGGGGCTGGTGGGTGGAGAGGGAACCTGGTCTGCGGCCGAAGGCGGTTCCAGAACGTCCCTCACGGTGATGTTGATGGTCTCGATGTTTAGCTCCGTTTGGAAGGCGAGCGTCTGCGCCAACTCACGGCGCAGCTCTTCGGCACGTTCATCCAGGGGGTGTCCGTACACCACGGCTATCTCCACGTCCACGGTAATTCCGGCTCCTGGTGTGGTGACGTCGCCATGCAACCGGCACTTGCCGGCGGCCGTGCCAGGCAGGGCGTCAGCCACGGATCGGATGAGTGCTGAGATTGAACCCTCGGTTTCCCAAAGGGTGTCCTTCGGGTTCCCGGCCTGCAGGGGAATGCTCCTGCCTGGACGCAGCTCCAGCCGGAGGTTGTCCAGAATGGACTGCATCCAGTCGTCATGGCCCGAGCCTGCATCGGCCAGATCCGACGTCAGCAGTTCGCTGCCCAGTTGGGATAGCCGGCGCAACGATGCCAGGCCAGCTTGGCATTCAGGGCATGAGTGGAGATGGGCGGGATCTGCAATCTCTCCGGTGTCCAGATAAGTGCTTAGTTCGGCAAGGCTGTGCCCGCAGTCCAAGGAGTCTTCGGGGGTGTTCATCGCCATTCCTCCATCATGCGCGCAAGGGTGATCCGTGCCCGGGCCAAGCGGCCGCGGACACTGGCTTGGCTGATATTCAACGTCAGTGCGATCTCCTCGTAGCTCTGGTCATTGAATTCCTTAAGAACCCAACATCGCCGTTGTTCCTCGGGAAGCTTTGCGAGCGCCGCTTTTAGGGCCTCCACGCGGGAGGTGATAACTGCGCTGTGCTCGGGGTCCGCTGCCTGCGGCTTGGCGTCGTGTTCCACCTGGTTCTCCACGGCGTCGAGGCCTGCATGATTGCGGCGTCTCCGGAGGTGGTCGATGCTGCGGCTGCCGACAATCCTGAGCAACCATCCCTTGACTGCTGCGGGGTCGCGGAGGTTGTCCAGTTGCTTCCAGGCTTGGACGAGTGTTTCCTGCACGACGTCGTCGGCGTCGGCTTGTGAGCCGGTCAATCGCCGGGCCGTGGCCCGCATCAACGGGCCGTGGCGCCGCGCCAGTGCCTCGAAGGCTGCGGTGTCACCGTCTGCGGCCCGGCCGGCCAGCAGAGCATCGGGCACCAGATCCAATTGGTGCTGCGCTGCGGGTGAACCAGTCACGTTTTCTGCCTTCCCCATCTATGGTCGTCCAAGGTCTCGGTGGTCCTGATGATGCTCAGTGGCGGGACGGTCCCGCTGGCCAGCAGAACCGTCCCGGGCCGGAAGCTACTTTTTGGAGAAACCTTCTTTGAGCTTCTGCGCCGCATCCTTGATGTTCTCGGTGATATCGGCCGCAGCGTCTTTGACCTTTTCGCCTGCCTGCTGGATCTTGGCTTGTGCCTGATCGTGCTGCCCCTCGCGCTCCAGCGACTGATCGCCGGTGAGCTTTCCGGCGCCTTCCTTGGCTGCACCGAGGTGCTCGGTGGCTGCGTTGTTGATCTTGTCGTTGATTCCCATGGTGTTCCCTTTTCTTGTTGTGCACGGTCTCTGCTGAGTCGCGCGTGTTTTAGTGGAAATTCTGAGAGACGGTCACCGCGCGCGACGGGTTCCGGAAATCTGTGTGCGTGGGCCGCTGGTGATCCGGACCAGCGCGGGCAATGGATGTCCCAGCCAGGAGTCGGTGCTCCGGAGGAGGTGTTCCACCGTGTGCGTGAGCTCCCTGGGGGATGCCCCTTTGCGGGCCTCCAGGCGGATGTGGAGCGCGGTGCCACGGCGTGATTCCCAAGCGGAGACGGAGGTTGAGAGCACATCCTTGTTCCCGTTGAGGGCTTCCCGGATAGCGGTGGAGACCAGCCCGGCGTCAACAACAGTTCGTCCGGCGGTACCCTCGGATTGCTCGGCCAGGCGGGGTGTTTTGCCTCCGCCTTGGCTCGCCAGCCAGGCGACGCTGAGGACTGCGCCCACCAAGGGCAGGGCAACTCCCAGCACCAGCCACCAACTCCGAACGGGTTCGGGTAGAGGTGCCGTCCCGGCAAGGCTCCGGGCCTGGTCCCGCACTGAGGATGCCGTGGTGGTCCAGATGTCCGCCGCCGATGGGAGGGTACCGGTCGCGATGAGTGCGGCACCAATACCCAGCAACAGGATCCCCACGAGGGTCAGCAAAATCCGGTTGAGGCCCCGATGTGTGTTTCTCATTGCCCCACCGCTCCTTCCGTCAGAACCCGGACGCCGGATGTCATCCGGCGGTCCAATCCGTAGGCGGCCAGTTCGCCGTCGACCGCTTCCCGTACCCTGTCCACCGCGAGCGGTTGGCCCGACGTCGGACGCACTTGGACTCGCACTGAGCGTCCGCCCACGGTGGTGGTCGCCTGGCCCGGTGCAAGGCCGGCGGCGAGCCGAACCCGTCCGGAGACGGCTGCTGCGATGACGTCGTCGTCCACCACTACTGCTGCGCGGTCGCTTTCCAGGGAACGGCGGCGCCGACGGCCCCTCCCCACACCGAGTCCCAGGACGAGCAGCCCGAGCAATGCCACGCCGATGCCGGCCGCGATCAGGCCCGCCGGGACAGTCTTTCCCGGAAGTTCCTCCAGCCACCGCAGCATCTGGGCCGGGCTGGCGAGCAGGGGTTGATCCTTGAGTAACCACAGCACGGATTCGAGGCTCAGCCAGAGCGAGGCTGCCAGCAGGACAGAAGCCGTCAGGATGGAGGGCACGGCGCGGGAAGAGTGCGTTTCCCGGCGAACCAGGCGCCGGATGTGTGGATCCTTGCTCATGTCACTCTCCTTTCCTTGGGCACTTCCTGTTTCCCGCCGGTAAGGCGGATGTCCACCCGTCCGATCTCCAGTCCGGTGAGTTCGGTACCCCGGGACGTGATCTCAGCGCGGGCCTGCTGAGCCCGTTCGAAGATGGTGCCGCTACTGTTCCGCGGTTCCAAAAGTGGCTCGAGCCTCAACTTGATGGAGACGCTGACGCCGAGTTTGCCGGCGTCGTCCTCCAAAGCAGCGGTGACGTTGTCTTTGCCGACGCGGAAGGCCCGGGCGGTGACTGCTTCCACGGTTTGCCGGATCGCGTGATGGGTGATCCGGTTATGGCCCCGTGTTTCCTTGCCGTCAGGCCGCCTCGTGGGGGGACTCATGGTGGCGGATCTTGTCCCGTTCATGTGGATGAGCGCTTGCCCCGCAAGGCGTCCAGCACCCCGCGAAGGTCAAGCTTTCCTTCGGCTGCGCGGCCCAGCACTGCTCCGATTCCCATGAACAGTGCCGTGAGCAGCAGGCCCCAGAACCCGAAGGCGAGCCCCGCCACGGCCAGGATGGCGCCGATGGCTACGCCGGCGATAGTGGGGTTCATGACACCCTCGGTTCACGCTCGGAGTCCTCTACGTCTGCGTCGTCGGACGGCACGTGGATGTCAGTGATGGTGACGTTGACTTCCGTGACTTCCATGCCCACCAGGTCTTCGATCGCGGTGTAGACAGCGTCGCGTGCGTTGTCTGCGACTTCCTGAAGCGGATGGGGGTATTCGACCACCAGGGTCACGTCCACAGCCACCTGGGTCTGCCCCACTTCTACGCTGACGCCTTGGGTGAGGTCCTTCTGGCCCACCTTCTCGCGGAGATTGCCGATTGCCCTGGCTGCTCCACCGCCAAGGGCGTGTACGCCGGGAATTTCCTGGATGGCGATGCCCGCAATTTTTGCTACTACGCCGTCGGCGACGGTGGTGGCTCCGCGGCCGTCTTTACCCTTGTTGGGGGTGTCCAGCACGGGTGCCGGGGTCGCCTGGGAGTTCTTGGCGGGAACGTCTGCGGGGGTGTGCGTTTGGATCGTCAAGACGATCACTCCTTTCGGTTTGATGCGGTGCTTGTTGCGCCGTCATGAATAGGACGTGACGACTGGGGCATTCCTCACGGTTGATTTATGTGATGTGCATCACATGTCCGAAGGTCATCACTGGCTTATTTAGTTAGATTCCCATATAACTAGTTTGTCGAGACACATTCTTACACGGGAGGGCTCTAATGACTGCAGTACTTGTGAGTGAAGAACAGGGCGAGGCTCTCCCTACGGTGACCTCCGGGGCGCCAAGTGCCACCTCCAGTCCCTCAGTGAGGACCAGCCTGCTGGACGAAGTGTGGACGGCCTCCGCGCGGGTTGAGGGTCTTCAATGGGAGATGGACGAGGCGCGGGATTGCCTGGCTACGGCAATGCGTGCCGCCGCAGCGGCCGGTGCGGGCCTTCCGGATCTTGCCATCGCGGCGGGACTTGGTTTTGCCGATATAGAGCAGTTGCTGAACGAGCGCCTGGAGGAGTAGCCCTGGGGCCCTGTGCCCGGAAGATGCTGGATATGCCTTGAGTCTCCTCATGCAGTCCCGCTGGTGCGCTGGTGCGAAATCTTGAGCGAATCTTGAGATGACCCGGCGTCCTTCTTGAGGACCCCGTCCGATGGTTGAAACATCAGCCAATTAGCTGACGGGAACTTCCAGGAAGGACCACCGAAATGACTGACCAGATCTCCGCCAAGTCCGTAACTGCCGGCTCGGCTCACACGAAGTCCGAAGCACTTGCGGGCACGGCCGACACCGCTGGCCATGCCGCGGACGCCGCTGGTCAGGCCCGTGCGGTGGTGACCATCCGTGAGCAGTTCAATCCCCTTGGCGCGGGTCTCCGGAGCATCTGGCCGCAGTCGGTTGTTGGGTTCTAGGACACCACGGTTTGTGATTCGGGCAGGGACCTTTCCCTTGGAAGGTACCCTGCCCGACGTCGTTTAAGGGACCATGGAATCCAGTCCACTCAACAAGGAGGCTTGTCATCAAGGATGAGATGAGAAAGGCCGCCGACGTGGCCGAGGAAGCCGCTAATTCGCAGACTTTCGCAGCCGTTGCCCGCGCGGGATACGCCGTGAGCGGCCTGCTGCACGTCCTCATTGGCGTCATCGCAATCCAGCTCGCGGTGGGCCGCAGCGGCGAGGCCGACGTCAGCGGGGCAGTGACCGAGCTGGCCAACAAGCCAGCCGGACCCGTCCTGCTCTGGGCCTGCTTCGCGGCCTGTGCGGCGCTTGCTCTGTGGCAATTGGGAAACGCCATCCTTGGTTATCGGAACGTCTCGGACAACAAGCTGACCAAGAGGCTCTCTGCCCTTGGCCAGGCCTTGGTATTCGCCGCCTTGGCTGCCACCATCGTGTCCTTCGTGCTGGGGCAAGGCCGGAACAGCAGGGAGTCCAGCAGCGACTTCACCGCGACTCTCATGCAGGCGCCGTTCGGGGTATTCCTGCTCATTGCCCTTGGTGCAGGTATCGCCATTACCGGCATCGTGTTTGTGGTCAGGGGCTTCCGGAAGAAGTTCACCAAAGACCTTTCGCTGTCGTCCAAGCAGACGGTGCATAAGTTCCAACTCTGGGTTGGCGTGGTGGGCTACATCGCAAAAGGAATCGCTTTGTTCCTGGTTGGCCTGCTGGTGGTTATTGCCGCGGCCCGCGCCCAGCCCGAACAATCAACCGGGCTTGACGGCGGCCTGAAAGCCCTGAAGGAGCAGCCCTACGGGCCTTATCTGTTGGCTGCCGTGGCTCTGGGGCTCATTGCCTACGGTCTGTTTCTCATGGTCAAAGCGAGGACGCTGCGGACCTAGGGCTATCCGGGTTTAGGAGCTTGGGAGGCTGGGTACAGGGCACAGGAACCGTGTAGTGCAATCTGAAAAGGGGCAGAACCATGACGCAAGGTGATCCGAACCAGGCTGATAAGCCGCTAACCGACGGAAACCGCCTCTCCTCCGCACCATCGGACCCCCGCAGCGGGTACCACTCGGGCAAGTTCCCCCAGCAGGAACAGAAACAGCCCGGACTTACCAGACCGTTGGATCCGCAACCAGATCACGGCGAGAAAAGTTACGTGGGGCATGGGCGTCTCCAAGGCAAGATCGCGCTCATCACCGGCGGTGACTCGGGCATCGGCGCGGCAGTCGCCATCGCGTACGCCCGTGAAGGTGCCAACGTGGCTATCAGCTACCTGCCGGAGGAAGAAGAAGACGCGCAGTCGACGGCGGAATGGATCCGTGAGTGCGGCTCGCAGGTCCTGCTGCTGCCCGGCGACGCACGGGATGAAGGCTTCGCGGCGCAGATCGTGGAACGTACGGTGCAGGAGCTTGGCGGGCTCAATGTAGTGGTGTTGAACGCGGCGTACCAGAAGAACCGCGAAGGGCTGGAGACTATCCCCACCGAGGAGTTCGACCGCGTCTTCAAGACCAATCTGTATTCCCTCATCTGGACGGCACAGGCGGCCATTCCGCATCTTCGTCCAGGTGCCTCCATCATTGTCACGGCCTCGATACAGGCCTTCAACCCCTCCGCACAGTTGGTCGATTACGCCATGACCAAGGCAGCACAAGTAGCCTTCACCAAGGCCATGGCCGAGGAACTGGGATCCAAGGGTATCCGCGTCAATGCTGTGGCGCCGGGCCCCATCTGGACTCCGCTGATCCCAGCTACCGAATGGCCGGACAAACTGCCCACGTTCGGGCAGGACACGCCCCTGGGCCGGGCAGGCCAGCCGGCCGAGCTGGCACCGGCCTACGTGCTGCTGGCATCCGACGAAGGATCCTACATCTCAGGGGCGGTCCTTCCCGTCACGGGTGGCAAGGGGCTTTAACCCGCTTCTTCCCTTTCCACGGGGATCCACAACTGGCCGCGGCCGTGTGTGCCCCCGGGCCCCACTTGGACGCTGAGCATTTCGGGTCCCGGTGCCCACCTGTAAGGGTTGGCAGGAAACCATTCCGTTGCGGCGTCTGCCCACATGCCCTGCAGGACTTCCGGGAGCTTTCCCTCAGCTTCAAAGACCACCCATAAGCCTGCCGGGACTTCAAGGGACTCGAAACCTTCCGGAGCCGCTTGGGTAGAGGCCACCGCGTGCCAGTAGTCCAGTTCGCTGCCCTCGGTGCGCTGTTCTTCGAGGTTGTCCGTTACGGACACAGGTCCGGCCGGATCCATATCAGCAAGCTCCAGCAAACGCTTGGTGACAGAAGGATCCACGCCGCGCTGGAATTCGATGATGGCGTTGTTGGGTCCTTCGTAGACCAGCGGTACGCGGGCTTTGAGGCCAATAAGGCGGAATGCTTCTTTGTCTTCTATGCGGTGTTTCATGTCGGTGTTCCCTTCGACTCGGAGGTGGAACCTCAGTTGAGGCTGGGAATGGAGAACTGCGCCCGGAAGCCGTGCCTCGGAGGGGCTCAGTCCGTGCATGGCCTTGAAGGCACGGGCGAATGCTTCTGCCGATCCGTATCCGTAGCGAACGGACACGTCCAGGACCGTAAGGCCCTCCAGGATCTCCGCCGTGGCTGCGGTGAGGCGCCGCCTGCGGATGTACTCAGAAACCGGCATGCCTGCCAGGGAGGAAAACATCCGTCTGAAGTGATACTCGGACGTCAAAGCGGCTTTGGCCAAAAACCGTACTTCGATGTCCGTGGTCAAGTCCTGCTCGATCAGCCCTATTGCCCGGTTCCAGCCGTGCATCATGTCCGGCACCCCGTCTCCCTCTTGCACCTGCCTCCATCCTTTCCTTCGACGCTACCCGCGTGTCCAGGCCGAGCGCCCAACAATCCGTGCCCGAAAATATCAGGTCCCGGGCAACGCAAGAGCCCGGAGACTGCAGCTGCAGTTCTCCGGGCTCTTGACTGTATTCAGATGTTACGGCCGACTGGAGCCTGACGCTTCTTCATCCGGTTCGGATGAGAAGGGCCGGTCCTTTGGGGTGTCTTCCGTGTTGTG
This sequence comes from Arthrobacter sp. StoSoilB22, assembly GCF_019977315.1. Classification (NCBI taxonomy): domain Bacteria; kingdom Bacillati; phylum Actinomycetota; class Actinomycetes; order Micrococcales; family Micrococcaceae; genus Arthrobacter; species Arthrobacter sp. StoSoilB22. The sequence goes on along the minus strand of NZ_AP024652.1, from coordinate 4,260,425 downwards.
CTCGTCGAGCTCTGCGTCCGCGGATGGGACCGTCTTCTCGGCGTAGTCGCCCTCGGTGTAATCACCGCCGGCGTCCTCCTTCAGCGTTTCCGGTGACGCGCCTGCGTCACCGTAATCGCCCTCGACATACTGGCCGTCGAGTTCATCGCCATTGGCGTCGTGGTTCTGGCTGTTAGCCATGGTGTGCCTTGCGGCCGGTGACCAGGCCGTAGATCAGCAGCACGATGATGGAGCCGCCGATGGCCAGGAGCCACGTGGTGAGGGAGAAGAATTCCTGCAGCCCGGTGCCGAAGATGAGGCTGCCGATCCAACCACCCAGGAGTGCGCCGACGACGCCCAACACGAGAGTGATGAGCCAGCCGCCACCCTGACGGCCGGGAAGAATAAGCTTAGCGATAGCGCCGGCCAAAAGACCGAGCAGAAGAAAACCAAAGAAACCCATTTTTGTTCCTACTTTCTTGTTGATGGAGATCCCATGAACATTATGAAGAGGTTCAGTTCATCGGGTGCCCTGTTCCAAAATGTAGGCACCAAATGCGGGCCCTGAAGGCCCTATGGAATGTGGGGAGTGGAACGAACTGCGCAACCCCGATGAAATTATGAATTACAGCGAACAAAGTACCCGTGCCGATGGGGTCGGACTGGGTGCTACATCAGCAACGCTAGCTGCTCCCGGGACTAGTAGCAAGTAACCTGACTATTAGCTCGCCCTTGCTTGCGGCCTCCAAACACCGGGGATTCGTGCTCCATTGGCCCTTATGGGAGTCCCTGAACCCCTTGGCAGTGCGCTGAACTTTCTCGCGCGACGGCTTCGGGTTTGCATCCGAATGCTCCTCAGGCCCTCGGCCCGCAGCCCCGGTCCTCAGGGTTTTCATCCATGGGGTTGTCATCCTGTTAGTTCTGTGGAATTCCAATGGTTGGCAAAGCAGTTGAATTTAATGCTCTATTTTGGCGGTCACAGCTAAGTCACCCCGCCATCAAATAAGCCGCCCCGCCGTCAAAGTGGAGGTGACAGGGTGCGGCGCGCGGGGCTAATGTCGATATACAAACACCTCGAAAGGAGTGATCGCTGTGAAAGGCAAAGCATTGTTCGCAGTTGGCGTGGCTGTCGGCTACGTGTGGGGATCGAAGTCCTGGCCGGAGGTGTACCGGCGGATCCGCGGAGGCACGGAGAAGGTCTGGAAGAACCCGGACGTGCAAGAGAACGTCCATCAAGCTACGGAAGCGGTCCAAGAGTCGGTTCCGGACATTCTGGACAACCTGTATGAGGCCGGCAAGAAGTTGATGGAAAAGGCCGAGACCATGTTCCCGGGCATTACTTCCCCCAAGTCGGGCCAGCACACGGACTCCACTTCCAGCAGCACGTCCACCGTTCCCACCATTAAGTCGGATGTCGTCTCTGATCCCGCCCTTGATGACACCACAGGAAGCGACTGGACCGGCGAGGGCGGCGCTGCACCGGAAGGGCCGGCCACTAACACGCCGCCCAAGCCTTAGCTGACGCGTTCCACCACAGTCAGGATCGCCTCGCCCAGTTCCTTGGGTTTGGTGAATTGCGGCCAGTGTCCCGTGGGGAGGTCGATGTACCCGACGTCATGGATCCTGGCGAGTTCCGCGGTGAAGGGATGCCCGGCATTCATCCACTCCTTGAGGAGAGAGGACGGGAACTGGCAGGCAATGATGGTGGCCGGAACGTCGTAGCGCCGGACATCGCTCAGGTGTTGCTGGTCAAAGGCAACGCCTTTGGGCTCGGGGATGGCCCGCGCACGGAACGCTTCCTTAAGCTCGTCAGTCAGGTCAATCAGGTCTTCGTCTTCGAACAGTTCCCAAGGCGGCAGCGGGAGGTCGTCGCCGTCGTCGGGCAGTTCATCATTGATGACCCCGCCCTCACCGAGCGGTCCGCTGTCAACGTAAATGGCGTGGGCTACCCGGTCCGGGCGGGTGTCTGCCACGCCGTGGATGATGGCGCCTCCACCAGAATGGCCCACCAGGATGACTTTGCCGTCCAGGGAGTCCACCTTCGTCACCACGGCGTCAATGTGCGTGCGGAGGCCGATGCCCGCGCGTGAAGCATCCACCGACTCCAGCCCTGGCAGCGTCAGCGGATGAACCGTGTGGCCAGCTGCTTCCAGGGGCGGCGTCACCTCCTCCCACGACGATGCGTCCAACCAGAATCCGGGTACAAGGATGATGTCCATGCCGGTACCCTACGGGAGCCCACCGACAGTTTGTAGGCTTCCCCCAACTCCACCCTCACCCAACTAGGTCGCAGCAGAGCGGTTGTGAGCGCTGAAAACGCGCTCTGCTGCTACTCGGTTGGGTGCGTACGGGGGGTTGACGAAGGTCACGTTCGACGTCATAGTGATTCGTATACGATTTCGTACTTGATCGTATTCGAGGAAGAGGAGGCGCCGTGACATTGGAGTTTCGGACCCAGGAAGTCAGCCAGGACATGCTGGCCCGGACGCGCAAAGTCATTGCCGTCCACATCAACTACCCCAGCCGCGCCGCACAGCGCGGACGCACCCCTGAACAGCCGTCGTACTTCCTGAAGCCGTCGTCCTCGCTGGCGCTCGGCACCACTGAAGCTCCAGGCACGGTAGAGCGCCCGGCCGGTTGTGAACTGCTTGGCTATGAGGGTGAGATCGCGCTGGTCATCGGCAAGTCCGCCCGCCGCGTCAGTCTTGAGGACGCTTGGAGCCACGTCGAGTGGGTCACGGCGTCCAACGACCTCGGCGTGTACGACCTCCGTTACGCGGACAAGGGCTCCAATGTCCGCTCCAAAGGCGGCGACGGCTTCACTCCCGTTGGTCCCGCGCTGATCCCGGCCGACGCCGTTGACCCGGCCCAGTTGCGAATTCGCACCTGGCACAACGGGGACCTGGTCCAGGACGACACCACCGAGGACCTGCTCTTCCCGTTCGCGCAGCTCGTCGCGGACCTTTCCCAGCTGCTCACCTTGGAAGAGGGCGACATCATCCTCACCGGCACCCCGGCCGGCGCCTCTGTTGCCAAGCCGGGTGACGTCGTCGAAATTGAAGTCACCGGCGGCGACTTCAGCAGCGGCCGCCTGGCCACCAGAGTAACGGAAGGTACGACGCCGTTCGCGGACTTTGGTGCCCGGCCCAGGACTGATGACACCCAGCGGGAAGAGGCCTACGGATCGCGCGAAGCTGCCGGTTTGGCTCCTGCCGTTTCCGTGCTGACTCCGGCGCTGAAGGCGAAGCTGGAATCCGTTGCTACGGCGACCCTTTCTTCGCAACTCCGCAAGCGTGGACTGAACAATGTAAGCATCGACGGACTGCAGGCAACCCGTCCGGACCGCAAAGTGGTGGGCCTCGCCAGGACTCTCCGCTACGTTCCCAACCGCGAGGACCTGTTCACAACCCATGGCGGCGGATTCAACGCCCAGAAACGTGCCATCGATTCCGTGAACGAGGGCGAAATCCTGCTCATGGAAGCCCGCGGCGAGAAGGGCACCGGCACCGTGGGGGACATCCTGGCGCTGCGGGCCCAGGTCCGCGGAGCTGCCGCGATCATCACCGACGGCGGCGTCCGCGACTACTCGGCCGTGGCTGACCTTGACATGCCTACCTACTTCGCCAACCCGCACCCGGCAGTGCTGGGCCGCCGCCACATTCCGTGGGACACGGACATCACCATCGCCTGCGGCGGCGCTACCGTGCAGCCGGGGGACATCATTGTGGCCGACTCGGACGGCATTCTGGTGATCCCGCCGGCCATCGCCGATGAACTTGCCGATGACTGCATTGCCCAGGAGAAGGAAGAAACCTTCATCTTCCAGATGGTGCAGGAAGGCAACAGCGTTGACGGGCTCTACCCCATGAACAAGGAATGGCAGGCACGCTTCCAGGAGTGGTCCGCTCGCCAGCAAACCGCGGAAGGAGCCCACGGTGCCTGAAACCGCCGTCGAGAGCGCCGCCGTCGAGAGTAAATCCCAGCAGGCGTATGCCGCCGTCAAGGAGCGGATCATCCAGGGCACCTACACGCCGGGGTACCGGCTGGTGCTCGCCAAGATCGCCGAGGACCTGGGCTTTAGCGTGGTTCCCGTGCGGGAAGCGATCCGCCGGCTGGAGGCCGAAGGGCTGGTGAAGTTCGAGCGGAACGTGGGCGCCACGGTCTCGGGCATTGATCCCACCGAGTACCTCTACACCATGCAGACGCTGAGCATCGTGGAAGGTGCGGCCACCGCGTTGTCCGCGCCACTGATCGATGCCATTGCCATAGAACGTGCGCGTGCGGTCAACGCCGAGATGCGCGAATGCCTGGAGCATTTTGATCCCGTCCGCTTCACCGCGCTGAACCAGGATTTCCACAGCGTCCTGTTTGAGCACTGCCCCAACCCGCACATCCTGGACCTCGTGCACCGGGGGTGGAACAGGCTGGCGTCCCTGCGATCGTCCACCTTCCGTTTTGTCCCCGGACGCGCCCAGGAATCGGTGCGCGAACACGAGGCACTCCTCCAGCTCATCGAGGGCGGAGCAGATGCCGACACCATCGAAAAAGCAGCCCGACAACACCGCGCCGCCACCTTGGACGCGTACCTCGCCACAGCAAAGAACCAGTAAGGACTTCAATGATGAGTACCTCTACAGAAACCACCAAGCACTACGTCCCCCAGGACCTGCCCACCCACATCCAGCACTTCATCAACGGTGAGTTCGTTGACTCGGTGTCCGGCAAGACCTTCGACGTCCTGGATCCGGTATCCAACGGCAACTACGCCACCGCTGCTGCCGGCCAAAAGGAAGACATCGACCTTGCTGTCGCCGCCGCCCGTGAAGCCTTCGTCAATGGGCCGTGGCCGAAGATGAAGCCCCGCGAGCGTGCCCGGGTGTTGAACAAGATTGCCGATGCCGTGGAGGCGCAGGAAGCACGCCTCGCCGAACTCGAAACCTTCGATACCGGCTTGCCGATTACCCAGGCCAAGGGCCAGGCCCTCCGTGCGGCGGAGAACTTCCGCTTCTTCGCGGACCTGATCGTGGCCCAGTTCGACGACGCCATGAAGGTCCCGGGCTCACAAATTAACTACGTGAACCGGAAGCCGATCGGCGTCGCCGGCCTGATCACCCCGTGGAACACCCCGTTCATGCTGGAGTCCTGGAAGCTTGCCCCGGCCCTGGCCACGGGCAACACCGTGGTCCTGAAACCTGCCGAATTCACACCTTTGTCCGCGTCACTGTGGGCGCAGATTTTCAAGGACGCAGGCTTGCCTGACGGTGTGTTCAACCTGGTCAACGGCCTGGGCGAAGAAGCCGGCGATGCACTGGTGAAGCACCCGGATGTTCCGCTGATTTCCTTCACCGGTGAGACCACCACGGGCCAGACCATCTTCCGGAACGCGGCCGAAAACCTCAAGGGCCTGTCCATGGAGCTCGGTGGCAAGTCCCCGTGTGTCGTGTTCGCAGATGCAGACCTGGACGCAGCCATTGATTCCGCGCTCTTTGGGGTCTTCTCGCTCAACGGCGAGCGCTGCACCGCCGGCTCCCGCATCCTGGTGGAGCGGGCCATCTACGACGAATTCTGCGAGAAGTACGCCGCCCGGGCCAAGAAGATCGTGGTGGGCGATCCCCACGATCTCAAGACCCAGGTGGGCGCACTCGTACACCCGGAGCACTACGACAAGGTGGCGTCCTACGTGGAGATCGGCAAGTCCGAAGGCCGGCTCCTGGCCGGTGGCGGCCGACCCGACCACCTCCCTGAGGGCAACTACATCGCACCCACGGTGTTTGCCGACGTCGCGCCTGACGCGCGGATCTTCCAAGAGGAAATCTTCGGTCCCGTCGTGGCCATCACGCCCTTCGAGAACGACGACGAAGCCCTCGCCTTGGCCAACAACACCAAGTACGGCCTGGCGGCCTATATCTGGACGCAGAACCTGACCCGGGCCCACAACTTCTCCCAGAACGTGGAAGCCGGCATGGTGTGGCTCAACAGCCACAATGTCCGCGATCTCCGCACCCCGTTCGGTGGCGTGAAGGCGTCCGGTCTGGGCCATGAGGGCGGCTACCGCTCCATCGATTTCTACACCGACCAGCAGGCCGTGCACATCACCCTCGGATCCGTGCACACCCCCAAATTCGGCGCCTAAACTCGGAGTTTTTGTACAGATAACGCCCCTAAAACCCGTTCTTAAGGGCCGTACCTGTACAAAAACTCCATCCACCTGACCCCTTTCAACGAAGAGAGAATCCCATGAGCAACTTCACCGGCCCCATCCCCACACCGTCGGTCCCCGCGCCGGACATTGTCCGCTGCGCCTACCTGGAACTCGTGGTCACTGACCTCGAGAAGTCCCGCGCGTTCTACGTGGACCTCCTGGGCCTGCACGTCACCGAAGAGGACGAGAACACCATCTACTTGCGCTCCTTCGAGGAGTTCATCCACCACAACCTGGTCCTTCGCAAGGGCCCCGTCGCCGCCGCTGCAGCGTTCGCGTACCGGGTGAAGTCCCCGGCCGAGGTGGACGCCGCCGAGGCATACTACCGCGAGCTGGGCTGCCGGGTGGAACGCCGCAAGGAAGGCTTCACCAAGGGCGTGGGCGACTCCGTCCGCGTGGAGGACCCGCTGGGTTTCCCGTACGAGTTCTTCTACGACGTGGAGCACGTGGAACGCCTCACCCAGCGCTACGACCTCTACTCCGCCGGTGAACTGGTCCGCTTGGACCACTTCAATCAGGTCACCCCGGACGTTCCGCGCGGCCGGGCCTATCTCGAGGATCTGGGCTTCCGCGTCTCTGAGGACATCAAAGATTCCGACGGCGTCACGTACGCCGCCTGGATGCACCGCAAGCAGACCGTGCACGACACCGCCCTGACCGGCGGCAACGGACCCCGCCTGCACCACATCGCGTTCTCCACGCACGAGAAACACAACATCATCCAGATCTGCGACAAGATGGGCGCCTTGCGCATCTCTGACAGGATCGAACGCGGCCCCGGGCGCCACGGCGTGTCCAACGCGTTCTACCTCTACATCCTGGACCCGGACGGCCACCGCGTGGAGATCTACACCCAGGACTACTACACCGGAGACCCGGACAACCCCACCGTCACGTGGGACGTCCACGACAACCAGCGCCGTGACTGGTGGGGGAACCCCGTGGTCCCGTCCTGGTACACGGAGGCCTCCCCGGTCCTGGACCTCGACGGAAACCCGCAGCCCATTATTGAACGCGAAGACAAGTCCGAAATGGCCGTCACCGTGGGCGCCGATGGCTTCTCCTACACCCGCGCCGACGCTGCCTCCGGCGAAGCTGCCGAGGGCTTCAAACTGGGAGCGCAGGTCTAAACCATGATGGACGCGAAGACGATCGAAGCCATTGCCGACGAGCTCCTCGAAGCCGGCCGTTCCCGTACGCCGGTTCCGCGGTTGACTGCCCGCTACCCCGATATGACGGTGGAGGACTCCTACGCCGTTCAGCAGCTCTGGATGCGGCGGAACGAAGAAGCAGGCCGCACGTTGGTGGGGCGGAAGATCGGCCTCACGTCCAAAGCCATGCAGGCCGCCACGGGCATCACCGAGCCTGATTACGGTGCCATTTTCGATGACATGGTCCTGGAAACCGGCTGCTCAGTGGAGTGGGACCAGTACACGCATCCGCGGGTTGAGGTGGAGTTGGCGTTTGTCCTCAAAGACGCGCTCAAAGGACCTGGCTGCACCATTTTCGACGTCCTCAACGCCACCGACTACGTGGTCCCGGCCCTCGAGATCCTGGACTCCAGGATCGAAATGGAGGGCCGGACCATCGTGGACACCATCTCGGACAACGCTGCGATGGGCGCCATGGTGGTGGGCGGCCGCCCGGTGCGGCCCGACGCCGTCGACCTCCGCTGGGTCTCCGCCATTCTGTACAAAAACCAGACCGTGGAAGAGACCGGAGTGGCCGCTGGAGTGCTCGATCACCCGGCCAACGGGGTCCACTGGCTGGCCAACAAAATTGCCGCGCACGGTGACTCGATGAAAGCCGGAGATATCATCCTGGCGGGCTCGTTTACACGTCCCCTATGGGTGTACAAAGGTGATACCGTGCACGCGGACTACGGACCGTTGGGAGTTGTGACATGTCACTTCAGCTGAGCCCCACCTTCTATTCGGCCCTCTCCGAAGCCGGCCGTCCGTTGGCCGGCATGTGGGTCTGTTCCGGCAGTCCGCTCGTGGCGGAGATCTGCGCGGGCTCCGGTTTGGACTGGCTGCTGATCGACGCCGAGCATAGCCCCAACGGGCTCGAATCCATCCTTGCGCAGCTCCACGCCGTCAGCGGGTACCCGCCGCAGGTCATGGTCAGGCCACCCGTCAACGACACCGTGATCATCAAGCAATACCTGGACCTCGGTGTGCAGAACCTGCTGATCCCCATGGTGAACTCGGCCTTCGAGGCAGCCACCGCAGTGGCCGCGGTAAGGTACCCGCCACTCGGGGTGCGGGGAGTCGGCTCGGCTCTGGCCCGCGCATCACGCTGGAACCGGGTCCCGGACTACTTGGCGTCCGCTTCGGAATCGATCAGCCTGACGGTCCAGATCGAATCGGAGGCTGCGGCATCAGCGGTGGAGGAGATCCTGGCGGTCGACGGCGTGGACGGCATCTTCCTCGGCCCCTCGGACCTAGCAGCCTCCATGGGCTTGCTGGGACAGCAGGAAAATCCCCTGGTGAGGGCCGTCGTCGAGCATTGCCTTGAAGCCGCAAAAGCGGCAAGTAAGCCCGCCGGCGTGAACGCCTTCAACGAATCAACCGCCCGGGCCTATCTCGACGCCGGGGCCTCCTTTGTCCTGGTGGGCGCCGATGTTGCGGTGCTGGCCCGCGCTTCCGAGGGCTTTGCATCCACGTTCATTCCGGTGTCTAAGACGGCTGACCGCGAAAGCTACTGACCCTTTGGTATCCGCGGCCTGCGCGTGGGTTAGGCTCGAATGAACGAGGCAGCCTGAGGGACAGTGCCATGAATCGTCGTGTTGTAGCTGTATTTGCTGTTGTAACTATGCTCGGAGTGGCTGGTTGTTCGTCGCCGACGGGCCTGGATGTCCTGGTGCGGGAAGCGACGGCGGAGGACGAACTTCCGGGGACCGTGAGCCTTATCAGTGTGGATACGGACATCAAAGCCGGGTCAGCCCGGTTGCTGACAACGTACGACGACGTGGAGTACTACGCGGCCAAGAGCTCCACTGGCGGGTCCGCCTGGATCCACCCCAACGTCCTCTATAAATCCCGCTAGCTATTTGCGGGCCATGTACCACTCCGTGAATTCGCGGGCGCGGCCGTCCTCAGCAAACCGGATGACCCACAGGTTGTCGTAGGTGGGGTCGCCGTTAAGGTACGTGGTCAGGCCCTGGACGAAAGCCGTGTCGTCGTCCCTGCCCAAGAGCGTCCATTCGAACGTCCAGTCCTCCGGCTTGTCCCCGGCGTCAGCCCATGCTTTGACGATCTCTTCGTGGCCGTTCCACGGTTTCGCCGTGTTGGGCCGGTCGTAGTAGACGGCGTCCTCGGTGAAAAGCGCCCTGATTTCTGCGGGATCATTCGAGGTCCACGCGCGTTCGTACTGATCCATCCAGGAGTTCACGTCGTTGCTCATCTACCCGTTCTACCCTGCTGGGGCAGGTGGGTTCAACGGTGCGGTTGTTGGTTTCACCGAACGTTCCATCCCGGTTAGCGTCCCGCCTTCCCTCTCACAGACGGTCTTCGGGTACCAGCGGTCATCAAGCGCCCGACGGCGGCAGGTTCAGTCTTCGTCGAGCGTTTCAGTCAGGTGGTGCGTGGGGATGCGATCGCGGTCGTACGTGATCTCCGTGTAGCCGTGAGGTTGGGGGCGGCCGTCGGGGCCGAGGTTCACAAAGACGATCTCCTCGATGGTAAGGATCGCTTCGCGCGTGATCATGTTGCGGACCTCGGCGCGCATGGTCAAGGACGTGCGGCCGAAGCGCTTCGCGGTCAGGCCCATCTCAACCAAGTCACCTTGAACTGCGGAACTGACGAAGTTGATCTCCGAAATGTACTTGGTGACGGCACGGCCGTTGCCCAGTTGGAGGATGGCGTAGATCGCGGCCTCTTCATCGATCCACTTCAGCAGGCTGCCACCAAAGAGCGTGCCGTTGGCGTTAAGGTCCTCGGGCCGCACCCATTTGCGGGTACGGAAGGTGATGTCTGCTTTTTCCATAATCCGAGATTATCGAACTGAAGCAACCCGCGCTTGATGTTGCGCCCGAACGCTAGGCCATGGCGGTGTGCGAGGCACTGTGCGAGTCGATCCGTTTTGAGTAGCAAAACGATCCGCTGGCACCGACGTAAGGACCGAAATTCGGGACGGCCGCAAAGCCCGCGCTCTCATAGAAGCTTCTCCCGTCTGACTGGGCCGACCCCGCCTCAGCTGCGATCACAGTAAAACCGTGCGAATGAGCCTGCGCTTCAAGGGCGGCAAGGATGGAGCTCGCCACTCCGGAGCCGCGGGCATACGGGACCACATAGAGCCGCTTGATCTCTGCGGTGTTCTCATCCAGCATTCTCAAACCGCCGCATCCCAGAGGCTGGCCCGAGCATTTTTCGTAAGCCACCACAAAAACTGCTGTGTCTGCTTCCGTTGGCGGTGGCCCAGGCTCATGGTCCGTGGTGCCGAACCTCGCGTCGAGTTCTGCCTGCTGTGCGGCGCGGAGGTCTGCGCCCACGGGATTCGCCCAAGTTACCTGCCGGATGTTGAGCCGTGGGTTTGTCTGCATTTGTGCCTCTTTTCGCCGGGTTTCGGGGAGGGGTCTATGCGTACTAAGCCTAGGGAGCTGCGGTTACCGCGGTGTTTCCTGCGCGTAAGGGGTGGGAGAATTGCGGGACTTTCTTGCGTTGTGAGGCCCGCTCTGCGCCCTTATGGGTGGTTTTACCGAGCAGAGCAGGCCCCGCAGCGTGCAGAGTAGGGCCCGCAGCGTGCAGAGTAGGGCCCGCAGCGTGCAGAGTAGGGCCCGCAGCGTGCAAGGCGGACGGTGCGCCGGCATGGGCTGTACGGAATCAGGGGTGAAGTGCCTCGCCCGTCGGGTCCTCCGCGGTGTGGTCTGCCAGCGCCGTGCCTCCGCCAGGGATTTGGTCCCAATGAAGCACCCGCCATCCGCTTTCCGGGTCCCCTTCCAACGCAACGATCCCAGTGTTGGGGAGTTGATGCGTTTCGGCGAACACGGTGTCGATGTCTGTCGCCCGACGGCCCGCCCAGCAACGGATAGCAGCACCGTGGCTGACGATTGCCGCCGTCGAATGTCCTGCGGCCGCAACCTGCTGGACTGAAGCGTCAAATCTGGCAAAGAAGTCGTGTCCGTCAGAAGCCCCGGGCATGCGCACATCCAAGTGGCCATCCGTCCACGCAAAGACGGTGCTCATGTAACGGCGGTGAGATTCGTGGTCGGTCTTCTTTTCAAGTGAGCCCGCCTCGATCTCATGGACTCCGTCCAGGATTGCCGGCTCCAATCCGATAGCTTTCGCCAGGGGAGCGACGGTCCGCTGAGTGCGCAGCAGGGTGGAGGTGTACAGGGCTTCGATTGCTTCATGGGCCAGAGCCTTCGGCAGGGCGGACGCCTGGCGCTCACCGAGCTTGGTCAGCCCGGGGCCCGGGAACGCAGTGTCCAACTGGCCTGCGACGTTGCCGGGTGTCTGTCCGTGCCTGATCAACAGGAGCTTCATGGGTGCTCCGCTCCTTCCGATGTAACAGTTTCGGCCTTGCTCGCCTCCCGCGCTCCTGCCCGGTTACTCCCAGCCAACCAGCCGGCTGAGCACCGGAATAGCCCGACACGCCGTGTCTCAGGGCCCCCGCTGAGCTGCTGGTAGCAGCAACCGGGATGGAACGCGCTTCTGTTCACCAGCCTAATCGCCGATCGCTGGATAAGCCGACGGCGGGCCGAGGCACCCAGCCCCGGCCCGCCGTCGTCGAGCGTTCTGTACTACAACAGATGATCCTTACTGAAGGTGGTCCACCAGTTTGTCCGCGATGCCCGTGTACTTGCCCGGGGTCAGCGCGAGCAGGCGGGCTTCGGCGTCAGCGGAGAGGCCGAGACCCTGCACGAATTCCTGCATGCGGGCGCCGTCCACACGCTGTCCGCGGGTAAAGTCCTTGAGGCGCTCGTAAGGGTTTTCCATGCCTTCGACGCCGGCAATTGCCTCGGCCCGCATGACCATCTGAATGGCTTCGCCAAGGACTTCCCAGTTGGTGTCGAGATCGCCCGCGAGGACCTCTTCTGCGACGTCGAGGGCCTTCAAACCCTTGGCCACATTGGAGATGGCGAGCAACGAGTGGCCGAATGCGACGCCGATGTTCCGCTGCGACGAGGAGTCCGTAAGGTCGCGCTGCCAGCGGGAGGTCACCAGGGTGGCCCCCAAAGTGTCCAAGAGCCCGTTGGAGATTTCCAGGTTGGCTTCGGCGTTCTCGAAGCGGATCGGGTTCACCTTGTGCGGCATGGTGGAGGAGCCGGTGGCCCCGGCAACCGGAATCTGACGGAAGTAGCCGATGGAGATGTAGCTCCAGATGTCCGTGCAAACGTTGTGCAGGATGCGGTTGAAGCGCGCGATGTCCGCGTACAGCTCAGCCTGCCAGTCGTGGCTCTCGATCTGCGTCGTGAGCGGGTTCCACGTGAGGCCCAGGCCTTCCACGAACGTCTTGGCGACCGCTTCCCAGTCAGCGCTGGGAACTGAAGCCACGTGGGCTGCGTACGTTCCGGTGGCGCCGTTGATCTTGCCGAGGTACTCAGTCTTGGCGATGCGCGCCAACTGGCGGTTCAAACGGTGAGCAATGACAGCAAGTTCCTTGCCCAAGGTGGTGGGCGTGGCTGGCTGGCCGTGGGTGCGGGACAGCATGGGCACGGAGCGGTTTGCCTCGGCCATGGCCTCGATCTGCTTCACTAGGGCGGTGGCGTTGGGCAGCCACACATCCTCCACCGCACCCTTGATTCCCACAGCGTAGGAAAGGTTGTTGATGTCCTCGGACGTGCAACCGAAGTGCACCATGGCGGTGAGGTTCTCGATGCCGATTGCCCCTAGGCGGCGGCCGATGTAGTACTCAACAGCTTTGACGTCGTGGACGGTGACGGCTTCTATTTCCGCGAGTTCGTTGACGGACGCAGCGTTGAATTCGGTAACGATGGCACGCAACTGGGCCACCTGCTGGTCAGACAGAGGCCCGGCGCCGGGCAGAACGGACTGGCTGGTCAGGTGGATGAGCCACTCGACTTCGACGTGAACGCGATCGCGGTTAAGCGCGGCCTCGGACAAGTAATCCACGAGGGGCGCGACGGCGGCACGGTAGCGCCCGTCGAGGGCGCCAAGGGCGAGGGGTTCGGAAGCGAGAGACACGCGGAGGGATTCAGCCATGATGCCTATTCTTTCATGTTCCGCGAGGGGTCATGCAGACCATGACGAGGCTATGTGGACGGCCGTTCAGGTTATCCACATAAGCGACAAAGCAACTTCCGGTGGGTTCTGCTGCTCCGTAGCGTCGACCTTATCGATCAGCAGAACAATCAATGGAGTACACAGACAATGAGCGTCGGCTTGATGCCTGCACCCAACCCGCCCACATTTGATCCCTTGCAGTGCGCTTCCCGAAGCCATGAAGTACAGAGGTTGGCCTGGCGAATGCAATCGTGCGTGGACCAAGTGGACGTGGTCCTTGCGTCGCTGCGCAGAGCCCAGGTAGACGACTGGCTTTCCCCTGCCGGGCGGGCATACAGGATAACCCTTGCCTTGCATGCTTCAGCGCTGATGCGAGCACGTGAGTCTCTGGAGGCCGCAGTGGCGGTGGTGCTCAGGCACTCTCAGAACGTCTCCGTCTCCAGCGAACGGGGGCCGTAATGGCAGATTCAGCTCCCGTCGGGGCCGGCGCAGCGCCGCAGCCCACCCCTCCGGCCAACGATGGAATCCTCAGTATCAGGGGAGGTGTGGGCGGAATGTCTTTTCAGCTCGAAGAACTCCTCCGCGGCGCGGGAACGCTCGATGGACTGGTTCAACAACTAGTGGGTATAGAAAACGAGGCCCGCCAGGTCCAAGACGGCCTGGAACCCTTTCTGTACGACTCCTATGAAACAGGCTGCAAAGCCCTCAATGCTGTGGCCGAGAGCCGCAAGGAAGTGGGAAGAGTCCGGCAGGAACTGGTGGAGGTCAGCGCAAGTGTGCGGGCAAGCCACCGGGATTATGTGGAAGGGGAAGCCAAAAACGTCCTGCCGCTGCTCCCGAACCTTAGCGAGATAAAGCCGGCCTGGCCGCCTACCCGGGATATGAGCAACTATCTGGCCTCAGGTCTTCTTCCATTCTGGACGACTCCAGGGGGCGTCGTTCACCAGATCCTTGAGGTGCCCCGGCTTTCGGACATGCGACCAAGACCCGTCAGCATCGAAAAGATGGACGAATCGGTCGAGGATATGGAACCGTCCATGGCGGAAAGCCTTCGTCGTCTCGAGAGACTCCATGCCCGCAACGACGGTGAGATTGAGATTATCTGCCTCGACAACAGCGGCTCGCCTTCTTGGATGGTACTGATCCCGGGCACCCAACCTCATTCACCCAGCTCCAACCCCTTCGACACGCAGGGAATTGGCGAAGCACTGGGATACGACTCTGAAGAAGTTGTCTCTGCCGTTGGCCAGGCACTCCGAGAAGCCGGAGCTGAGGCGGGCGATCAAGTGGTGGCAGTAGGACATAGCCAAGGAGGTCTCCACGCCATGAATCTCAGCCAGAACAGGGCGTTCCTCGAAGAATTCGACCTTAAGTATGTGCTCACGGCCGGATCGCCCGTGGGAGGCATCACCCCCGAGCCCGGTATCAGTTCACTGCATTTGGAACATACCCAAGACTGGGTTCCTGGAGCCGAAGGCCGAGTTAACGTCGACACAAAAGACCGGGTGACGGTGACGCTGACAAATGAGGTCAAAACTCCGGACGGGCAGGATCCCGGCATCGGCCCCGGACATTCCCAGGAGAACTATGCTGCAGGAGCTGCGCTGGTGACCGCGAGCCATGACGAGTCACTGGCAGCCTCGACTGCAGCGTTCGTTGGTGTTGTGGGCGTGGGCGGCGTTGCCAAGGTGACTCGGTTCAAGCTGGAAAGAGCTCCGCTTCCGGTCCAACCGCCGTCTCCACACCCTCCCTCGCCACCTACCATCCAGAAGACTAAGCAGGGAGCTGCAACAAGGTAGGGCTCGTACGGACGTGTCCGGGTGGGGAAGTGTTAGCGCTTCTTGGCACCCGGAATAAGGCCCGCCACCATGGAAATGATGCTGATGATGATGGAGGCAAGGATTGCTGTCCAGAAGAAGGAGTCAATAGTGAGGTGCACGGGCGTGAAGGTACTCAGCCATGCCGTCAGGTACAGCATGGCTGCATTGATCACGATAGTGAACAGACCCAGCGTCAGGATGGTCACCGGAAGGGACAACAGCCTGACCAAGGGGCGGACGAAGGCGTTCACCACTCCGAAGATCAGGCCGATGAACAGGTACGCCAGGATGATGCCGGCGGTGTCTGCGCCCTGGGTGAGTCCGGCGTTGGCCGCGGCCGATTCCGTGGCGCTGGTGGAGATGTCCATGCCTTGCAGGAGCCAGGTTGCAACCCACAAGGCAAGCCCGTTGATCAAGACACGAATGATGAATGAACCCATGGACCCATGCTTTCACACGCTGCTGTTAAGGAGCTCGGTGTCAGCCATGGGTGGGCAAGTAGGCTTGAAGCCATGACTACTACTGACAACGTACCGGAGGGCGTAATCCCTCGTCCGGTCGTGGACAGGCTCCCCAAATATGCAGCTGGTAAACCACCTGCTGCGATTGCGGGCCTCACCAGCTATAAATTGTCGTCCAACGAAAACCCTCTGCCTCCGATTCCTGCAGTGTTGCAGGCAATCGCAGATCAGACCGATATCAATCGCTATCCGGACCCGCTGGCCACAAAGCTGCGTAACGCCTTGGCTGACTTCCTTGATGTTCCGGCTGACGATGTTGTCACGGGCGCCGGCAGCCTGGGGGCACTGAACCAAATCCTGGGCACCTTTGCAGGGCAGAATGACGACGGTAAGCAGGACGAGGTGATTTACGCCTGGCGCTCCTTCGAGGCGTACCCCATCTGCGTCGGCCTCGCCGGGGCAGCAAGTGTCCAAATTCCGCTGCTGCCAGACGGGCGCCACGACCTCCAAACCATGGCTGCCGCAGTAACCGTCCGCACCAAGGTCATCCTCCTGTGTACGCCGAACAACCCTACTGGTCCCATCCTTACGGCCGAGGAAACGGAACGCTTCATCCAGGCGGTGCCGCCCAATGTGGTGGTTGTCATCGATGAGGCGTACCAGGAGTTCGTCCGGGATGCGGAGGCTGTGGACGGCATCAAGCTCTACCGTAAATACCCCAATGTGGTGGTTCTGAGGACCTTCTCCAAAGCGCACGGACTGGCTGGCCTGCGCGTTGGCTACAGTGTCTCCGGTCCCTTGCTGACCCAGCATCTCCGGGTGACGGCCACTCCGTTCGCCGTTTCCCAGATTGCGGAGCGAGCTGCCGTTACGTCCATCGAGAATTTCGATCAGGTTGTGGAAAGGGTACAAAGCCTGGTGGATGAACGGGATCGCGTGACGGCTGGCCTGAGGGAACTCGGTTGGTTTGTTCCAGAGGCTCAAGGCAACTTTGTTTGGTTGAATCTTGGGGAGCACAGCGCGGAGTTTGCTGCTTTGGCGGCGGAACAGGCCCTGTCAGTCCGTGCCTTTGGAAACGAGGGTGTACGAGTCAGCATTGGCGAGGTGGAAGCCAACACCCGCTTCTTGGATCTCTGTGCAGGTTATACAAAGGCTCCGCAAGGTTCCTAGCGGTTAACAAATGCGCCAACGCTACTTACTGCCGATAAAGTAAGGGACGAAAGCCAAAGTATATGCCCGTTCCGGAATGCATTCCGGAACGGGCATATATCCCAGCGACAGACATTGCCCGGCGCCTCGCCACGGCAAGCAAGGAGACGGAATGGGCTCGACACAACTGCCCCCCGGGACGGAAGAAACTCTCGCGGCAACCACCGCGGCAGCAGCCGCGCCAGGCGAACCAGTGGAAATGGTGCAGTTGCTCGGACCTGACGGGACATTGGGATCCGATCCCGTCTTTTCGGACTACGCCAAGCGGATTGACCCCGAGAAACTCCGTGTCTTCTACACAGACATGGCAAGGATCCGACGCTTTGACCAGGAAGCCACGGCACTGCAGCGTCAGGGTGAGCTTGCCTTGTGGGTACCGCTGACCGGTCAGGAGGCCGCGCAGATCGGTTCGGCCCACGCAAGCCAGTCGCAGGACTACATTTTCCCCACCTACCGCGAACACGGCGTCGCCCTGGTCCGCAACGTGGACCTTGCCGAACTACTCAAGCAGTTCCGTGGCGTCTCCAACGGCGGCTGGGATCCCCGGGAGAACAACTTCCACCTGTACACCTTGGTCCTCGCAGCTCAAACACTCCACGCAGTTGGCTATGCCATGGGCATCCAGAGAGACCAGAAGCTCGCTGCGGCTACAGATTCCGCGGACCCCAATGCAGCGGTTATCGCCTACTTCGGTGATGGCGCAAGCTCTGAAGGCGACGTCCACGAGTCCATGGTCTTCGCTGCGTCGTACAACGCTCCTGTGGTGTTTTTCTGCCAGAACAACCACTGGGCCATTTCGGTGCCCACAGAGGTCCAGACCAAGGTTCCGTTGGCCAACCGTGCCAAGGGCTACGGTTTCCCGGGAATCAGGGTGGACGGAAACGATGTCATCGCCGTCCACGCTGTTACCGAGTGGGCTCTCGAGCATGCCCGCGAGGGCCGGGGCCCTGTGCTCATTGAGGCCTACACCTACCGGGTAGGTGCACACACCACTGCCGATGACCCCACGAAGTACCGGGAATCCGCGGAAGAAGCTGCCTGGCGCGAAAAGGATCCGCTGGACCGCTTGGAGAAGTACCTGCGCACCGAAGGCCTGGCGGACGAAGCGTTCTTCGACCAAGTAAAGGCCGACGGCGATGAACTCGCCAAGTACGTCCGCAGCACAACACATGGCCTCGAGGTCCCGGACATCCGCGATGCTTTCGCCAGCGTGTACGCCGAACAACACCCGCTGATTGCGGAAGAACTTGCTTGGTTCGAGGAATACTCGGCCGGCTTTGAGAGCGACCAGGAGGCAGCGAACTGATGGCAACAATGACCATTGCGAAGGCCATCAATGAAGGTCTCCGGGCATCGCTGACGAACAACCCCAAGTCCTTGCTGATGGGCGAGGACATCGGTCACCTGGGCGGTGTTTACCGTGTCACCGATGGCTTGATCAAAGAGTTCGGCGACGAACGCGTCGTGGACACCCCGTTGGCTGAATCGGGCATCGTCGGCACTGCCATTGGCTTGGCGCTGCGCGGATACTCGCCGGTCTGCGAGATCCAGTTCGACGGCTTCGTCTACCCGGCTTTCAACCAGATCACCACCCAGCTGGCCAAGATCCACGCGCGCAGCCTCGGGAAGTTGACCGTTCCTGTGGTCATCCGCATCCCGTACGGCGGCGGCATCGGCTCCATCGAGCATCACTCCGAGTCTCCCGAGGCGCTCTTCGCGCACACTGCCGGCCTACGCATCATTTCGCCTTCAAACGCCCACGATGCGTACTGGATGATCCAGAAGGCCATTGAATGCCAGGACCCCGTGATCTTCTTCGAACCCAAGCGCCGTTACTGGCTCAAGGGTGAGGTTGATGTAGAGGACGCCGGGCTGTCCGAGGACCCCTTCAAAGCGCACGTTGTCCGCGAAGGCTCGGATGCAACCATCGTGGCCTATGGCCCGCTGGTGCCGGTGGCGTTAGCGGCCGCGAACGCCGCAACCGAGGACGGACGGAGCGTTGAAGTCATCGACCTCCGTTCCATCTCACCTCTGGACTTCGACACCGTGGAAGCGTCGGTCAAGAAGACTGGCCGGTTGATCGTAGCCCACGAGGCCCCCACGTTCGGTGGCATCGGCGGAGAGATCGCTGCCCGCATCAGTGAACGGGCATTCCTGCACCTGGAGGCACCGGTGATCCGAGTCGGTGGATTCCACATGCCGTACCCCGTCGCCAAGGTGGAAGAGGACTACTTGCCGGACATCGACAAAATCCTTGAGGCGCTCGACCGCTCCTTCTCTTACTAGAACTGCCGGTTCCACCAGGACCGCCTGTTCACCGCCGTCCTACTAACCGCCCTGATCCAGCCCGGCTTCGCTGCCGGGTAACCGGAAAACGAGGACCACTGTGACTGTAAAGAAATTCAACCTGCCGGACGTTGGCGAAGGCCTGACCGAGGCCGAGGTAGTGGCTTGGAAGGTCAAGCCGGGTGACGTCGTTGCCATCAACGACGTCCTGTGCGAGATCGAGACCGCCAAGTCCCTCGTCGAGCTCCCCTCGCCTTTTGCGGGTACTGTCACCGAGCTGCTGGTTGAGGAAGGTATCACGGTTGAGGTGGGCACGGCGATCATCGCTGTTTCGGAAGGACAGGACGGGGACGCTGCACCGGTGACGCCGGCTGCTCCGGAGGCCCCCGTCGTCGAGACGCCCCTTTACGGCAAGCTGCCTACCGACGACGGCGATGACAACCGTCCGGCCGGCGGGCCGTTGGTCGGTTCCGGCCCCAAAGCCGACGCCGTCAAGCGACGTGCGCGCAAACGCCCAGCCGGGTCAGTGGTTGAGGCAGCCACCATCGCCGAGAGCGCGGAGGGCACCGTACAGGACCATCAGGCAGCCGTTGAAGCCAAAGCAGCCGAAGCTTCGGTTGCACACCGCACGACGGCGGCCTCCGCCGTGGTCGCGGCAGAATCTCGTACAGCGGAATCCCGTACACCGGAGCCCCGGACGCCGGCCAAACCCGAAGCGCCGCAGGCTGCGGCCTCCCGCGGTGCCGCTATCGGCGGAACCATCAGCGGCTTGGTCAACAAGGTCCTGGCAAAGCCTCCCGTACGCAAATTCGCGCGGGATCTGGGAATCGATCTCGCAGATGTGGTGGCTACCGGCCAACGCGGCGAAGTGACCCGCGAGGACCTGGTGAGCTACCAGGCCCAACGCGACGCCGAGCTTGACCAGGCCGATAGCTTCTGGGGGGCTTCCAAGAAACCGCAGGACCAGCGTGTAGAGCGGATGCCGGTCAAGGGCGTACGCAAGGCGACCGCCAAGGCCATGGTGGATTCGGCTTTCTCGGCTCCGCACGTCAGCATTTTCGTGGATGTGGATGCCAGCCGGACTATGGAGTTCGTCAAGCGGCTAAAGGTCTCCCGCGACTTTGAAGGTATCAAGGTGTCGCCGCTGCTTATCCTGGCCAAAGCAGTGATTTGGGCCGCGGCACGAAACCCCAGCGTCAACGCGACCTGGGTGGACAACGTCGACGGTAAAGGTGGTGCGGAAATCCAGGTGAAGCACTACATGAACCTGGGCATTGCCGCCGCGACTCCTCGGGGCCTCATGGTCCCCAACATCAAGGACGCCCAGGATCTGTCCCTCAAGGAACTGGCCCTGGCCCTTAACGAACTGGCGACCAAAGCGAGGGCAGGGAAGACCCAGCCGGCTGAGATGCAGGGTGGAAGTCTGACCATCACCAACATCGGCGCACTCGGCATTGATACAGGAACTCCCATTATCAACCCCGGCGAAGTAGCCATCATTGCGTTCGGAACCATCAAGCAGAAGCCCTGGGTCCTGGACGGCGAGGTCATTCCCCGCTGGATCACCACGCTCGGGGGTTCCTTCGACCACCGCGTAGTAGACGGTGATTTGTCCGCACGCTTCATGGCGGACGTAGCCTCCATACTCGAAGAACCGGCGCTTCTGCTTGACTGACGAGAAAGCCCGTACCGGAGCCGGGACAACAGCGGGCGCCGGGACTACTTCTGGCGCCGGGATTACTTCTGGCGCCGGGGCAACACTGGAGGAAACCGGCCGCGGACAGCTTCACGTGGTGACTGGGCCGTTGCGCAGGGTGGCCCGCGTGCTGACGGAAGTTTTCCAGCCACCGGTTGTCGTGTTCGTTCTTCTGATGATCAGCCCTGCTACGGAACCCGGGTTCCCAGGGACCATGTGGTTCGGGCTGCTCGCGGCGATGTTCGTCTGCGTCTTGCCCTTGGCCTATGTCCTGGTGATGGTGAAGCTGGGCAGGATCACAGACCATCACGTCAGCGACCGCCGTCAACGGCCCGCGTTGCTTCTGATGACGCTTGTTTCCGTGCTGGTTGGGTTGCTGGTGCTGCACTTGCTTAACGGCCCTGTGGGAGTCGCGGTGATGATCATCGCGCTCATAGGGGGCATCGGGGTTTTAGCCGTCGTCAGTGCGTTCTGGAAAATGAGTGGTCACGCCTCGGCCCTGGCGGCCGCAGTGGTGATTGCCATCCTCATGTTTGGGCCGGCTTGGCTCCCTTTGCTGCTCCTCGTGCCGGCTGTTGGCTGGTCACGGCTGGTTTTGCGGGCCCACACCCTAGCGCAGGTCATTGCAGGCTCCTTGTTTGGAGGCATTGTGATCGCCGGCCTGTGGTGGCTGTTGCGGGAGTGGATGCTCTAGCCGCAGCACCTCGTAGCCGCAGCACCTTCAGGCGTGCGGTGCCCTCAACCGTCGAGGGTCACGGCTCCACCGCCCCGCACCACCCGCAGAGGAGCGGGCCGGTCTACTACAAGCTCCGGGATGGAGTTCGCAGCAAATTCGAGCCGATACCCGGCCGCTGACTCCGGGGGAAGGTGGGGTCGCACCGGTGATGGCGGCTGCTGCCATTGTGGCCTTTGCCTTCCTGGGATTCGATGGCGTTTCCACGCTCTCCGAAGAGTCTCGGAATCCCCAACGCGATGTGCCGCGGGGCATCGTCCTGTCCACGCTTTTTGCCGGCTTGGGCTACACCGTGTTTTCCGTGGCCGGTAGTCTGATCGCTCCCGATTGGAGATCCATCATGAACCTCGATGCCGCGGGGACCGAACTCATGCAGCGCGCAGGAGGGGATGTGCTCATGGTGGTTTTCGTGATCGTGAACCTTTGCGGTTTGGTTCTGTGCGGGACTGCTGCCCAGATGAGCGTTAGCCGGGTTATCTATGCCATGGGAAGGGACAGGATTCTGCCCGAGGCCTTGGCGAGGCTGCACCCGCGCTTCCGGACGCCCTACTTCGCAGCGGTGCTTGTCTCTGCGGTGTCTTTGATTGCCCTTGTCATCACGCTGGAACAGGCGGTGTACATGATCAACTTCGGGGCTCTGGTCGCCTTCGCCGTGGTGAACCTGGCAACCATCAAGGTGGTCTTTTTCGACCTGCGGAAGCGGGGAGCAGCGGGGATTGTGCGCAATCTGGTCATGCCGGTGCTGGGTTTTGCCTTCATCGCCTGGCTATGGACTTCGCTGGCCTGGTTCACGTACCTGCTGGGCGCCGCGTGGCTTGCAGTCGGAGCCGTTATTTTCCTGCTGCGCAGGCGGAAGTCCGGAGGGCAGGTAGCTCTCACGTTCGACGACGGCATGGTCGCCGCGGCTGCGGTCCCGGCGGGACCTAAGTCCGGGGAACGCGAGGGCGCTAGAACGCCGGGTAACTGACCAGCAGCGCCTGAAGTTCCGTCGTCGACATGTGGTTTGCCATCTCAACACTGATGCCCATGGCGACGGCGGCCACGGTCACCATGGCGACGCACGCCAGGGACAGGAAGCGCCAATCTTTGCGGAAGACGCTGCCGAATGTTTCGGGCATCTCAAGGCTGGGGGAGATCATGTTGGGGGCGCTGTCCCAGGAGCCGTCGTCGAGCATGGCGATGATGCGATCGTTGCCCCGGTCGTAGCGCATGGTGCTGATGTGGTTGCCGTGGCGGGCAAGCAGAATGTCGTGTCCCACGCGCTGGCGCGGCTGCAAAGTAAGCAAAAGATGATCCCCTGAAGTCAGTAAGTGGAGGTGGCACGCGCCATTGGGGGCATCTCGATTTTATAACGATGACGTTGGGGATCCTGCTTAAAGGGCGCCAAAGGCCGGGTGAGACTCCCCACCCGGCCGCGTGATTCAGCTCGCTTTACGGCTGGTCGGTTTTGGCGATGTAGACATCGCAGGGTGCCGTGTGTGCCACGGTGTTGGCTACGCTTCCAAGCACGCGGCCCAAGCCCTGCATGCGACGATTACCCACCACAATCAGGCGGGCCTCATGCACTTCAGCTTCCTTGACCAAAGCTTCCCCGGGCTTGCCGCGGGCTGCAGAGTAGGTGACCTCAAGGCGGTCGTCAGCCAGACGCTCGGCTACTGCGCGGGCCACAGCTTCGGCCTCGGCGGCATCGGAGACGATCCACTTGTCCGTGCCGATCTCAACAACCTCTGTCCGGTTGCTGTCGAAGGCACTCACCACGCGAAGGCTGGCTCCGAGGCCGATCGCCAACTGCTGGGCGGCCTGCGCTGCCCTCATTGCGGTCTCGCTGCCGTCTACTCCTACAATCACAACTCCGGTCATTGCGGTGCTCCTTCATTGGTAGCTTCAATGGCTTCCGCCAGGACGGGGGCCAAGCGGCGGACGCCTTCGGCTATCGTATCCGGCGGCACGGCGCTGAATGCGAGGCGGAGTTTATTGGACGGCCCGTCGGCTGGTGAGAAGGCTGCGCCGGGGATGAAGACGACGCCGGCGTCGATCGCCTTTCCGAGCAGGGGATAGGTGTCTACGCCTTCAGGCAGGGTGACCCAGACGAAAAAGCCGCCATCCGGGCGGGTCCAGGTGAGTCCGGCCGGCATGTACTCCTGGAGCGCGGACAGGAGTGCCTTGCAGCGCTCTGCATAGAGGGCCCGGTAGGTGTCGATCTGACCTTGCCAGTCGTACTCGCGGAGATATGCCGAGACGAGCATCTGGTTCAGTGGCGGCGGGCAGAGCGTCACTGCCTCGGAGGCCAGGTAGAAGCGCCGCTGCAAGTGTGCGGGAACAAGCGCCCAGCCAATGCGGAGTCCAGGAGCGAAGATCTTGGAGAACGAGCCGAGGTAGATGATGTCGTCCGGGTTGGCGGCCCGCATGGGGGCGATCGGGTGGCCGTCGAACCGCAGCAGTCCATAGGGGTTGTCCTCGAGGACAATAATATTCGCAGTGCGGCATATATCGACGATCCGCTGCCTGCGCTCCTCGGCCAAGGTGATGCCGGAGGGGTTGTTGAAGTTGGGGATCGTGTAGAGGAACTTGATGTTCTTGCCCTCTGACTGGAGTGCCGCGATCCTGGCCTCAAGCAGTTCCGGTACCAGGCCGTCGTCGTCCATTTCGATCGGTTCCACCTGAACCTGGTACGCCTCGAACGTGTTCAGGGCGCCTACATATGTGGGGTTCTCCACCAACACAACATCGCCGGGGTTGCAGAAGACCTTGGTGGCAACGTCCTGAGCCGACTGGGATCCCGCGGTGATAACGATGTTGTCGGGGTGGGCATCGGTGATTCCTTCAGCGGCCATGATGGTGCAGATCTGCTGGCGGAGTTCTTCGGTGCCTTGGCCGCCGCCGTACTGCAGGGCGGTCATTCCCTCCTCCGCGATAATGCGGGCGGCGGTCTGGCCGAGCTTTTCCAGCGGCAGCGACTGCAAGTAGGGGTTGCCGCCAGCAAGGGAGACAAGGCCTGGTTGCATGGAAATGTCGAAGACGTCCCGGACAGCGGACTGTTTGATGTTGGCGGCCCGCGCGGAGAACAGTTCCTCGTGCGGGTGAGAGGCCGTGGCGGCCCGCTCAATGGCGTCGATGGCTTCAGCGGGCAGCGTTGCGCCGGCATCCAATGTTTCGTGGGTCACAGTCTCAGGATACTCCCCGATGTTGCTAATGAGGCAACATATGTTTTCGAACGCTTTTACTTTCTCAGGTCACGCTTTACGCGGGGATCGGGAAAGGCTGGAATGTAGCTATGACAGCGCACCGGGGATCCGTGACCAAAGCCGAACACTTCCATAAGCTCCACGACGCCGGGCCCGCCCCCTTGGTGTTGGTGAACGTCTGGGATGCCGCCTCCGCCAGGGTTGTGGAGGAGGCAGGTGCGACGGCGATTGCCACCTCGAGTTCAGCCGTTTCCTGGAGCCTGGGGTTCCGCGACGGGGACCACGTGCCGTGGGGTTTGGCCATGGCAGCACTGGGGCGCATCGCGGGGGCAACCC
The DNA here is from genome assembly GCF_019977315.1 of Arthrobacter sp. StoSoilB22. Classification (NCBI taxonomy): domain Bacteria; kingdom Bacillati; phylum Actinomycetota; class Actinomycetes; order Micrococcales; family Micrococcaceae; genus Arthrobacter; species Arthrobacter sp. StoSoilB22. The sequence continues at coordinate 4,235,331 of NZ_AP024652.1, read as the reverse complement.
GATTGCCGGTTTCGGCCGACATCGAGACGGGCTACGGGCGAACCGATGATGAACTCCGGGCGACCGTCCACGCCGTCCTGGACGCAGGTGCAGTGGGAATCAACATCGAGGATTCCGCAACTGAGCCGCTCACTGACATCGACGAGCAATCGCGCCGGATCGCGTTGATCCGCCTGGTCGCTGACGAGCGCGGCATTCCGTTGTTCATCAATGCCCGCACGGACACGTACCTGTCAGGCGAGTTCCCGGACACCGCCTACGAGGAGACCCTGCGGCGTGCCGAGGCCTACCTCACGGCGGGTGCGGACGGAATCTTCGTTCCCGGCGTGGTGGATCTGCATGTCCTCCACGAGCTGTCCAACCGGATTCCCGCCCCGCTTAACGCACTTGCGGGAGTCGGTGCGCCGTCGCCTCTGGAATTGCACGACGCCGGCGTTCGGCGCGTCAGCATCGGTGGCAACACCGCCAAAGCGGCGTACGCCCAGGTGGCCCGCGTTGCGAAGGAGATCCTCGGCGATGGCAACTGGGCCGGGCTCTCAGGCACGCGCAGCCACGATGAGATGGATTCGCTCTTCGCCCCGGGGCCCAAATACAGCCTGTGACCTTTCGCTGCACCGGGAACCGGATGAGGCACGACGGCGGCACGCGGCTTTAATGTCAGACCTCGCCACTAGCGTGGGTCACGGAAGACGAGGGGAGAATCCATGGCACGGCGCAGTGTGCAGTTCTGGCGGATCGAACAGCTGAACGGTGACGAGCTCAGCCGTCCGTTTCCGGCCCGCCGTGTGGCCGAGGTATTGAAGAAGGCCCAGGATACGGGGACGGACAGGCACTTCACGAGCATCGACGGCACGGTGTTGCTCGCACAGGCCGCCGCATCATCACCGTTTCCAGTGCTGCTGTTGGACAGGGTAAGGGACACCAACCTGCCGAGTGTCGGCGATGCTCTTGGCCGCCGCAAGCCCCTGCCTTTGGCTCCCGGTGACCACCTGCTGGAGACCACGTACTTTGCCTTCCTGAAGCGCAATGTCATCGCGGTGCTGACCAGCGGTAACGGACCACGTGCGTCCAGGCTGGGCGAGTACCTCGAAGGAATGCTGGGACTTGAGCCCAGCCTGGTGCCGGTAGTCCGCGAGGACATCGAGGAAATCCTGACCCGGCTGGAGGTGAGCCGTTTCGAGTTCGCGCTTCCTGCTGAACGTTTGTCCGGAAAGCTCATGGACGGCGAATGGGCGGACGTCCTGGACAGCGCTTCCCGTCTCATGAATCAGGGCACGTTCCGGATTTCCTTGAGCGTTGGCAGGTCCGGCAAGGCCGAGGACAAGCAGCGGATTCGGGAGCGGATCCAACAACTGATCCACCTTTTTCGCCGGGCCGGATCCGTGGATCATTTCGACTACGTGGTGGCTGAGGGCAAGGACTCCCTGACTGGGGACCGTGAAGTGGTGGACCTTCTCAAGGAGCGGTTCATCTCGCACATCGAAGTGGACCCGGACGTCTTCAACGATCCTCAAAAATCCACCGCAGAAGCAATCGTTATCCTCAACAAACAAGCCAGGGACAACGAGGCGTTTTTCGCCAGGACTTTGCCGGACATCAGGGGCTCGGCTGACTCGGGCCTGGTGCCGGACATCGTTGCGGGTGGAATGGCCACTGTCCGGGCGGCACTGGCGGCTGCGGAGAGCGCTGAAAGGGCCGGGCAAGTAGCTGAAAGGGCCCGTCAAGTAGCTGGAAAGGCAGGCAAGGCGGCCGGAGAGGCGGATCAGTCAGCAGGGGAGAGCCAAGGTGGTGGCGACCATGAGCTTGTACGAGGTTGACGTCCAGCGGAACGGGCGCCGCAGGACTCTGTGGCGTTGGTTTCTCCTGCATCCCGGTGCTGACTTCGCTTGGGCTGCGCTTGCCGTGATCATCTGGCTGGCAATATCGCTGCTTGCGCGTCAACCGCTGATGCTGGAGAGCGTGGACCCTGGGGCCCGGCGAACACTGTTCCAGACACTCGCCACCCTGGCCGGGGCCACGGCGGGGCTGACTCTCACCAGCGTGTCCATGTTGATCAACGTGTTGGGAAAGAAAGCTGCACCAGGTCAGCGGGAACTTCCCTTGGAGAAGCTGTCCGCCACACACCGGCGCCAGATCGGCGAGGTGTTCCTTTTTGCCATCCCTGGTTTGGGCTTGCTGGTGGTTGCCGCCCTGGTCACGGTGGTTCTGGAGGGAGACTCCGTTACGGGACTGTGGATCCCGGAGGCTCTGGCTTTCCTGCTGGCGTTCGCTTCCGTCCTGGCGCTTCTTCGCGTGGGGTGGGCGCTACGGAGGGTGTTGGCAATCGCCACGGCGTGAAGCTCCAAGCCCCGCCAGTCCGCTACTACGTTGCGAGCCCGCTATCACGTTGCGAGCCCGCTATCACGTTGCCGGGCGACAACGGAACAGCGGCTTCACAACGGGTTGCGGGGCCACCGGCAGCCCGTCATCACCGCACGCTCAGCGCCTCTGTCAGTGTTCGGCCGTTCACGTAGATCTCGGCACGTGAAGCGCCGCTGGCCTGCACTATGGTCTGCGTCAGTTGCGCCTGGATGCGCGGGATGTCGCACACACCCCCGGGCCGCAGTGATCCGCTGAGGTTCACCACCACCGTGGCCCCGTTCATGTAGCCGGAGAGATAGCGCAGCGACGAATTGGCCAGTGCGTCGTAGAGGGCTGCATCGCTATCCACTGGCATTCCGGCTTCCAGGAGCCGGCCGAGGGCAACGGACAGCGGATCGCCGGGTACGGCAACGCCCCTGACGGGTACCAGGCTGTCGTTGCAGCCGAACCGCACGCCCCGGGCGCCGCCGTCGTCAATTGCCACGTAGTAGACCGCCGGCCCGGTGGTGTCAGCATCCACGGGGATGACGGTGGGCGTAGCTGTTGGTTCAGGCGCGCTGGTGCCTGGCTGGGGTGAGGGCTCGACGACGGCGGTCGGCTGGGTCGGTGGGGCCTCGGAAGGAGTGATCGAGGGCGCGGGAGTGGGTGTTGCCGGTGAGGGTGGAGCGGCAGGGACGGCAACGGAGGGAGTCCCGGACTGTGCAGGGGGAGGAGTAGGTGGGGCAGGAACTGACGCAGCGGGCGCGGATGCCGTGGGCGTGGTGCTGGGTGATGGGGAGCGTGGGGTGACCGAAACCGTCGGTAAGGGGGTGGGACCGGCAGCTGGGGTAGGTGCGGTAGTGCAGCCAGCCACCCACAGACCGAAGATGAGGCAGGCAGCGGTGATCGCCGTCGTGCTTTTTGTTCCCCGTCCGGCATGCATGACAGCCCCGCGCTCCTGTCCATCCACCTGTACTTCCAACGGTAGGACGGGATGGCCGAACACAACATGCCGTTCCGGTGACGGTTCGGACAAGAGTTGATCACGTCCGCCGAGGCAGGCCGCTGGAACGCGAATGCCCCCGCTCCGCGGCTAGCGGAACGGGGGCATTAAAAGCGGGGGATCAGGCTGCTGCTTCTTCTTCTTCCTGAACGGCGGTCAGGGGCTCGAAGATGGCCTTGATCTGCTCTACAACCTCGGCGTCGTCCTTCGGGTGCAGTTCAGCGAAACGGATCATGGAACCCGGTACTGCAAGCTTGACGTCCTCAAGTACCTTGGCGCCGGCGATCCCGGCGGCCTTGCGGGCCTCATCCTGCGCCCACACGCCACCGAACTGGCCAAAAGCGGTTCCGACGACGGCGGTCGGCTTGCCGGAGAGGGCGCCGGCACCGAACGGGCGGGACAGCCAGTCAATGGCGTTCTTCAGGGAGGCGGGCATGGTGCCGTTGTGCTCGGGGGTGACCAGCAGGATGGTGTCGGCGTCGGCTGCTGCAGCGCGGAGGGCGGCGGCTTCGGCGGGGACCTGGCCTTCGACGTCGATGTCTTCGTTGTAGAAGGGGATGGTGCCCAGCGAGCCGTGAATCTGCACGTCAACGTTCTCGGGTGCGTTCAGCTGGATGGCTTCGGCGAGCTTCTTGTTGTGGGAATCGGCGCGCAGGCTGCCGACGAGGGTAAGAACTGTGCTCTTGGACATGGTGTCTCCTTGTGTCTGGCCGGTGCCTTGCGGGTCCGACCTGCGTTGTGTGGGCTTTGTGGCCTTCATCGATACTAAACGGACTATGGTCCGCTTTCTATTCCCGGGGTCTAGAATATTTCTGTGAGCTCGATCCCCATGAGGCCGGACGTGCCCCTAGGTGCGCCCCACGAGCGCAGCGACGCAGCGAGAAATCGCGAGCGCCTCCTCAACGCTGCCCGGGATCTGGTGGCCGAGTTTGGTGCCGAAGCGCTGACCATGGATGCGCTCGCTTGCAAGGCCAAGGTGGGCAAGGGGACTGTGTTCCGCCGGTTTGGCAGCCGCGCTGGGCTGATGATGACGCTGCTGAGTGACTCGGAGTCTGAATTCCAGGCTGGTTTCATGTTCGGCCCACCCCCTCTGGGTCCCGGGGCGTCACCGAAGGATCGTTTGGTGGCGTTCGGCGAGGGGCGGATCTATTTCGTCTTGGAAAACGGTGAACTCCTGAAGGCCGCCGGGGCTGCAACCCGCAACAGGTTCGATGTTCCCGCGACCAAACTTTCGCATCGACATATGGAGGTCCTGCTGCGGGAGGCGGGAATCGCGGATCCTTGGGTGATGGCGATGTCCCTGACGTACGCTCTGGACCCTGAGCGAATCGTGGACGACGTCCGCGTCCGGGGCATTTCACCCACCCGGCTTGCGGATTCCTGGCGTGAGCTGATCACGCGGCTCCTGCGCGCGGCCTAAACAGCCAAGGGCCGGCGAATATGCCCGTGAGGGCACTCCTGCCCGCTCCTCGGTGAGCCCATAAGTATCGCTGGGGTCCTAAACATGACGCAACCTGCACATAACAATCTGGCTGCAGCCGCGAAACTGGACACCGTGAAGCAAAACGTGAAGCAGTTATTGTGGTAGTTTCCTCTTGAATGTGACGCATGCCATACAGGGCTGGTGATCACTGAAGGGGCGTGGGGACCCAACCACCCGCTGCGCCACTTCGCAGCTGACGCCGGCCACAGCCGGGAACCGCGGAAGGACGAGCTTTGAGTTTTGCCACGATTCGGGGCAGCTACCCGACATGCTGAAATATCTGATGAAGCGGTCGGGAATCTACCTGATCATGATCTTCCTGACCACGAGTGCAGGGTACTTCCTGGCGGTCTCGTCCCTGAAGCCCGCAGTTCTGGAGCAGGAGAAGATCCCGCGGCCAACCCCCGAACAGGTAGCGGCGTCCTTCAGGGGACTCGGTCTTGATCCGGAGTTGAACCCGTGGGAACGGTACATTCAATGGCTCTGGGGCATTGTCACCCGCTGGGACTGGGGCCGCAGCCCCAACGGCGCGTTCGTCAACGCCGAGTTCGCCGACCGCGTGTTGGTCTCCACCCGGCTGTTCATCGCCTCGATCATCCTGACCTTGGTGATCGGCGTCGCCCTCGGTGTCTATTCCGCCGCACGCCAGTACAAGTTCCAGGATCGCGTCATCACGTCCTACAGCTACCTTGTCCACATCCTCCCCGCGCCCATCGCCTACTTCCTGGTGCAGCTCGGGGCCATCGGCATCAACGAGGCCGTCGGGGAGCGCATCTTCTTCGTGACAGGAATTTCGACGCCGGGAATCGACCCCGGTTGGCCCGCTTTCGTTGACATGGTGGCCCACTATGCCGTGCCCACCTTCGCGATGACCGTCTTTGGTTGGGCTGGCTACCAGATCGCCCAGCGGCAGTACCTGTTGGACAACGTCAATGCCGACTTTGTCCGCACCGCCCGGGCCAAAGGACTCACCCGCAACCAGGCCATCAGGAAGCACGCGCTGCGCGTGTCCTTCATCCCGGTTGCCCAGAGCATCGCGTTCACCATCCCCGCAATCTTCACCGGCGGCTTCTTCGCCGAGGCCATCTTCGCCTGGCCAGGAATCGGCCTCTGGAGCATCCAGGCCATCAGCCTGCAGGACGTCAACGTGGCCACGGCCACCTTGGCCTACGGGTCAGTGATCTTCGCGATCGGCGCCATCCTTGCTGACTTCGCCACCACACTGGTCGATCCACGAGTGAGGGTCCAGTAATGACAAACATCATTGATCCCATTGCGGAAATCGACGAATCCCGGGTTGGCGACCAGGACGTCGTCATTGGCAAGTCCCGAATCATCTTCCGCCGCTTCATGCGGAACCGGACCGCCGTCGCCGGCTTGTTCATTTTCCTCGCGTTGTTCCTTTTCTCGATCTTTGGCGGGTTCCTCACCTCATGGGACAAGGACACCATTGATCCGTTGAACATTGGCATGCCGCCGTCGCCGGACCACTTGCTCGGCACCACGCAGGCCGGTATAGACCTCATGGCGCTCATTGTCGATGGCACCCGGACGTCCATTCTCATCGGTCTGATCGTGGGCGGCTTATCCGTCCTGATCTCCGCCGTGTACGGCTGCACCATGGCGTTCTTCGGCGGCAAGGTGGACGCCACCATGCTGTTCATCCTCGAAGCGCTCATCATGATGCCCGCCATTCTGGTGGTGGCAGTGGCAACCAGCGGCAGCGGTGGGCTGAAGGACCTGCCCAGCTGGCTCCTGCTGGTGGTCGTGCTCCTGTTCTTCAGCTGGATGGGAACCGCCCGCCTGGTGCGCTCGCTGTCCATGTCCCTCATGCAGCGCGATTACGTCAAAGCCGCCAAATACATGGGTGTCCCCTCCCGACGCATCGTGTGGCGCCACCTTGTCCCCAACATCGGCTCGCTGCTGGTCCTCGACTTCACCCGTGGCATCACCGGCGCCATCCTGGCCGAAGTCGCGTTCTCCTTCATCGGGATCGGCATCAAACTCCCTGATGTCAGCCTCGGTGTCCTGATCGGGCAAGCCACGGGGCAGGTGTCCTCCTTCCCGTGGATGTTCTGGGTTCCGCTGACCGTCATGTTCCTGCTGACAGGCTCGCTGGCCATGATGAACGACGGACTCCGTGACGCCTTCGATCCCAGCTCCAGTTCAATTGGCCGGGCGAAGCAGGCCAAGCCCCAGACTGCGAAGAAGACCACCAAATGAGCACCAACATCACTCCCGCCGAACGCCTCCGCGACGCCGGACTCTACGCCCCCGGTGACGCCGTCCTCAGCGTCCGCGACCTGAACGTCCGGTTCAACTCTGAGAATGGCGTAGTCCACGCAGTCCGCGGCGTGGATTTCGACCTCATGCCCGGCAAGACCCTGGGCATTGTGGGCGAGTCCGGTTCCGGCAAGTCAGTCACGTCCATGGCCATCATGGGGCTGCTCCCTGAAACCGCTGACATCACCGGCTCCGTCCGCTACAAGGGCAAGGAACTCCTGGGCCTCAGCGACAAAGCCATGTGCAAGCACCGTGGCAGCGACATCGCCATGGTCTTCCAGGACCCCCTGTCCTCGCTCACTCCCGTTTACACGGTGGGTAACCAGATCATCGAGGCACTGACGGTCCACAACCCCACCATGAGCAAGCAAGCGAAAGAAGCCCGCGCCGTCGACCTTTTGCGGATGGTGGGCATCCCAAGCCCCAAGGACCGGCTCAAAGCATTCCCGCACGAATTTTCCGGCGGAATGCGCCAGCGCGTCATGATCGCCATCGCCATCGCCAACGATCCTCGCGTACTTATAGCGGATGAACCCACGACGGCGTTGGACGTCACCATCCAGGCGCAGGTGCTGGAAGTCCTGCACACCGCGCAGGAGGAAACCGGCGCCGCCGTCGTCATGATCACGCACGACCTCGGCGTCGTAGCCGGCATGGCCGACGACATCATGGTCATGTATGCCGGCAAGCCCGTGGAAACCGGAACTGTGGAGGACATCTACTACAACCCCCGGATGCCGTACACGCTCGGCTTGCTGGGTGCCGTCCCGCGCGTGGACACCGCCACCAAGCAGTCGCTGGTTCCTATCGAAGGAACGCCGCCCAACCTCGCATTGCCAGTGACCGGGTGCTCATTCGCCGCCCGCTGCCCCTTGGTCAGCGACGCCTGCCTGCACGGTGAGCCGGAGCTCATCACCGTCCCCGGTGTTGAGGGCCAGACGTTGGGGCATAAGGCTGCGTGCATCAAGTCCAATGAACTCTCCGGCGACGCGGACGCGCACAAGATCTTCCACGCACCGCCCAAGCCCATCTCAAAGTTCGACGGCGTGGCGCGCGGCGAGCGTACCAAGGTCCTGGAACTCAAGGACGTGAAGAAGCACTTCCCGCTGCTCAAAGGTGCCTTGATCAAGCGACGGATCGGCACGGTCAAGGCCGTGGACGGCCTGAGCTTCGACATCCGCGAAGGCGAGTGCGTCTCCATTGTGGGGGAGTCCGGCTGCGGCAAGACCACCACGCTCCTGGAAATCATGGAGTTCCACCCTGACCAGGTGGGCGAAGTGGTGATCGGCGGCGTCAGCAACAAGGCAGCAACCAACCACAAGACCACCATGGCCATGCGCAAAGAAATGCAGATGGTCTTCCAAGACCCCACGGGCGCCCTGGATCCGCGCTTCACGGTGTACGAGGTCCTGGCCGAACCGCTGGAAAACCTGGGCATGCCCAAGGCCGCCATCAAGAAACGCATCATGGAACTCATGAAGCTGGTGGGCCTGCAACCTGACCATGTGAACCGCTTCCCCAACCAGTTCTCCGGAGGCCAGCGCCAGCGCATCGGCATTGCCCGGGCACTGGCGGTCAACCCCAAGCTCGTGGTCCTGGACGAACCGGTTTCTGCCTTGGACGTCTCCGTCCAGGCCGGCGTGATCAACCTGTTGGACAAGCTCCGGGCAGAGCTGGGCCTGAGCTACCTGATGGTGGCGCATGACCTCTCGGTGGTCCGGCACATTTCAGACCGTGTGGCCGTGATGTACCTCGGCAAGATTGTGGAAACCGGAGACGTGGACGACGTCTTCGACAACCCGCGCCACCCCTACACCCGGGCACTGCTGTCCGCGATCCCGGTGCCGGACCCTTCCCTGGAACGCACCCGCGAACGCATCATCCTGCAGGGTGACCTTCCCAGCCCGCTTGATGCTCCCAAGGGATGCAACTTCGCCACCCGGTGTCCCGTGTTTGCCGCCCTCCCTGCCGCAAAGCAGGAAAAGTGCCTTACTCTGGAGCCGCCACTGGCTTCGGAAAAGGAAGGCACACAGGACTTCGCCTGCTTCTTCCCGGACGGAGAGATAGATGCCGACATGCTGGTGGTGCATGCCTGACGACATATGAAGCATTGAAGAATCCCTGGTCTCAATTCGCACAAGATATTTCAGTCGTAAACATGAAGGGCAAACCATGAAGAAATACACGACGATCGGTGGCGTAGCGCTCGCAGCAACGCTCATGCTGACCGCTTGCGGCGGGGGAACGCCGTCGGGTCCGGCCTCGCAGAAGGCCGAAGAGAGCGGCGGCGACATCAGCAAGCTGATCAGCGTCAACGCCAAGGAAGCCAAAGACCTGGAGCAGGGTGGCACCGTCACCTTGGCTGTAGGCAGCATTGGTCCCGACTTCAACGGGTTCTCCAATGTGGGCAACAGTGCCGACAACTCCGCGCTGATGACGCCTATCAACACCGCGTCCATCAACAGCGGTGGCATCGGCGGTTGCTGGAAGCTGGACTTCGACGGCAAGGCAGAGCCCAACAAGGACTTCTGCGAAGAGGTCAAGAGCGAAGTCAAGGACGGCAAGCAGACCGTCACCATCAAGATCAACGACAAAGCGACGTGGAACGATGGAACCCCCATCGACGTCAAGACCTTTGAGAACACCTGGAAGATGCTCCGCGGTGAGGACAAGTCCATCGACATCGTGAGCGCCGGTGCTTACGCTTTTGTGGACTCCGTCAAAGCAGGGGCCAACGACAAAGAAGTCATTGTCACCACCACCCAGCCCGTCTTCCCGCTGGAAGGCCTGTTCTTCGGCCTGATCCACCCGGCCATCAACACCCCGGAAATCTTCAACACCGGATTTGCCGGCAACATGCATCCCGAATGGATGGCAGGACCGTTCAAGGTGGAGAACTACGACACCACGGCCAAGACCGTCACCATGGTTCCCAACGACAAATGGTGGGGCCAGAAGCCGGTTCTGGAAAAGGTCATCTGGCGTCAGATGGAACCCAGCGCAACCATTGCCGCTTTCAAGAACGGTGAAATCGATGCGGCCAACGGCCGCACACTGGGCCGCTACAAGCAGCTCGAAGGCACCACCAACTCCGAGGTCCGCCGCGGTCAGCGCCTGTTTGCTGGTGGACTGAACCTGAACGCCAAGCGGCCGGCACTGACCGACGTCGCAGTCCGTAAGGCGATCTTCACAGCCGTAGACCGCAAAGCTATCCGCGATGTGCGCTTCAACGGCCTGAACTGGTCCGAAGAAAGCTCGGGATCCATGATGCTCATGCCGTTCTCCGAGTACTACCAGGACAACTACCCCGTGAAGGACACCGGCGCGGAAGCTGCCAAGAAGGTCCTGACCGACGCTGGCTACACGGCCAACGACAAGGGCATCATGGCCAAGGACGGCACTCCTGTCTCCTTCAAGATCACCAACTTCGGTGATGACCCCACCACGGCTGCCACCTCGCAGACCCTGCAGAAGCAGCTTCAGGCTGCAGGCATGGATGTTGCCATCGACCAGCGCGGTGACGCTGACTTCGGCAAGGTAATTGGTAGCCGCGAGTTCGATGTGACCATCTCCGGTTACACCGTAGGCCCGGACGCCACCGACGCCGTGAAGCAGTACTACGACTCCGCCACCAACGAAAACGGCCTGGGCGACGCTGAGCTCGACGCTGAAATCAAGCGACTTGCAACCATCGCTGATGACAAAGAGCGCAACAAGGCCGCCATGGAAGTAGAGAAGAAGCACATGGAGAAGTACTTCTCCATGGGTACCGTCCTGAACGGCCCGGAGATCCAGTTCGTGCGCACGGGCCTGGCCAACTACGGCCCGTCCCTGTTCAAGAGCCTCTCCAACGTTCCGGACTGGACCACCATCGGCTGGGAAAAGGGCGCTAAGAAGTAGGCTCCCCGCAGCTGTAGTTTGACCAGCTGTAGTTTCCTGAAGGCCGGGAACTTCCCTCAACCTGAATCGGGTTCGGGGAGGTCCCCGGCCTTCGCCATGCCCACCCTCTCTCACTTCCCTCGTGCTTTAGCCGGATTGCGGCCGTATGGTTTTCTGAGACAGGTTGATGGGAGATCGACTTCAGAATGACTGGTCCTAGAAGAAAATATGATGCGGCTTTCCGTGAGGAAGCTGTGCAGCTGGTGTTGTCCTCGGATCGTTCAGTGAAGCAAGTCGCTGACGAGCTCGGGGTGAAGGAGAGCACGTTGGGGAACTGGCTTCATCGGCACCGGGGAAAACATCAGGACGGTCCTGCTCTAGAGCCTGTGGACCCGGGCCCGGTGTCCTGGGATGAACACCGGAAGGCCTTGGCTGAGAACGAGAGATTGAAGGCCGAGGTCGAGTTCTTGGGAAAAGTCAGCGCCTTCTTTGCCGCGAAGCAAAAGTAGAGGACTTCTACGAGTTCATCGAAGCGGAGAAGGCCAACCATTCCGTGGCCTGGCTATGCCGGGCGTTGAAGGTTTCCAGGGCCTCGTTCTACCGATGGCGCAACCCGGCCGGGCCATCCCCGCGGGCAGTACGGCATCAGGATCTCGCCGCCGCGGTTACCGAGCTGTATAAGGAGGAGAAGGGCCGTGCCGGCCGGGACCAACTGACCCTGCTTTTGAACGAGAAGGGAGTGCGGGTCTCGGCCCCCACTGTCGGGGCGATCATGCGTGAGCACGGGCTGCGGGCCGTCCGCACCCAGGCCTGGAAGGCAACTACCGTCCAGGATCCGCAGGCCAAAACAGCCCACATCGAGAACCACATGCTCGATGCAGAGGGCAAGCGGGACTTCACCTCAACAGTGCCCGGAACCCGCCTGGTCGGTGACATCACCTACCTGCGCACGGGTGAGGGCTGGCTCTACCTGGCTACGGTGATCGATCTTTTCTCCGGCATGGTCATCGGCTGGTCCATGGCCGGGCACATGCGCGCGAGCCTGTGCACCGCGGCGCTGCAAATGGCCCGCAACCACGGCCACCTGACCGGGGCCTCGGTGGTGTTCCATTCGGACCGGGGCACCCAATACACCTCGGATGAATTCCAGAAATGGTGCGGCGATAACTCGGTGACGCAGTCCATGGGGAAAGTCGGGGTCTGCTGGGACAACGCCGTCGCGGAGAACTTCTTCTCCCACCTCAAAACCGAGTTCTACCACCACCAACGCTACGGCTCCCGACTCGCCGCCCGAACCGGTGTCATGGAATACATCGAGGGCTGGTACAACCGCCGCCGGCCCAACCGCCGAGCCGGCGGCATACCACCAGCCAAAGCCCACACCAACTACCAAACCCGCGCCCAGCAACCCCTGGCCGCCTAACCAAAAACAACAACGAGACCTGTCTCAAAAACTTGACGACCGCAGATGCTCTCTCACTTCCCTCGGGCTTTAGCCGGACCCTCTCTCACTTCCCTCGGGCTTTAGCCGATCCCTCTCTCACCCGGTGATAGAGGGTTGGCGAAAAAGGGCTATTACGTGAGAGAGGATCGGTAGCCTAGGCACATGACTTCCCAGCCGATACGTACCGCCGTTGCAGGTTTTGGCCTTTCGGGCAGCGTCTTCCATGCGCCCTTCATCGCGAGCAACCCTGCTTATGAGCTCGCAGTTATTTCAACCTCGGACGCCGGAAGGCAGGCCAAAGCGAAAGAGCGGTACCCGGAAACGCGCATCGTCAGTTCCCCACAGGACATCCTGGCTCTCGCGGACCAACTGGACCTGGTGGTCCTGGGCACTCCGCCCGCCACCCATTTTCCACTCGCGAAAGCTGCGCTGGAAGCCGGGCTCGACGTCGTCGTTGATAAACCGTTCACGGTGCGCAGCGCCGAGGGTGAGGAACTGATCCGACTGGCTGGGAAACTGGGCCGTGTCCTCACCGTCTACCAAAACCGGCGATGGGATGGTGACTCGCTCACCGTGAAGAAACTGCTCGACGCCGGGACGCTGGGAACCGTGACCCGGTTCGAGGTGGGCATGGAGCGCTGGGCGCCGGAAATCGCCAAGGCTTGGAAGGCCAGCGCCACGGCCGAAGACGGCGGCGGTGTCCTGTTCGACCTCGGCACCCACGTCCTCGATCTCACTCTCCGGTTCTTTGGGCCGGCCACCGTCACTTTCGCGGAAATACAGGCTCGTCGTCCTCAGGAAAGCGCCGCCGACGACGTGTTCCTGGCTCTCCGGCACGAGTCAGGGGTGATCAGCCATGTCACCCTCAACCTCAACAGCCAACTCCATGGCCCACGCTTTCGCATCCTCGGCACAGAGGGCGGCTACGTAAAGTTCGGCACCGATCCGCAGGAGCCGTACCTGCTGGGTGGCGGGCTGCCGACGGATGCGGAGTACGGCGTCGAAGCTCCCCAAAACCACGGCACGCTGGAGGGAGACGGGCAGCGCACCGCTATCCCCACGGAGCGCGGTGCATACCCTGAGTTTTACCGGATCCTCGCCGAAAAGCTCGACGACGGCGGCTCAGCATCCGCGCTTCCGTTACCTGTGGATCCGGCGGACTCGGTTGAGGTGCTGAAGCTGATCGAGCAGGCTAGGACGCTGGCGTAATGTCAGCGCTGGCGACCAACGAATAGATGGCCTTCAGGTCCTCGCCTTCACTGGGCTGGCAGCTGCCAGTCAGCTGGACGATATCCGAAGCGGCGTCCTGATGGACCACCGTAACGGCGGTGAACTGGGTCAGTGAGCCCGCTTGCGGGTGTGTATAACGTGCCTCGCGTACGTACCAGTCCCTTCCGTTGATCACTACCGGTTCTGTGCCCAGCAGGACGGCGTCCGGCAAAGCGTCCAAGAACGAGTCAACGGACGCAGCGATGTCCTGCAGCTGGTAGCCAGGCAATCGACGGGACACGGAGATGACCACGTTTGGCGTGTAGCGGCCTTCGGATGCAGGAGCCATCAAGGCGCCCACGGCGTCGGGGACCACCTGATGGGTCCACCCGGCTGGCGGGCTGAGTTTGATGGTGGGGTAGGCGGGGAAAGCTGTGGACGGGAATACCTGCTGCGACATGGGAGCCTTTCCGGCAGTGGACTGGAGTGAGGAATGTCAGTTGTTCAGGAAATCGACGAATCCGGTGACGGAATCCACCAACCCCTTGGGGCTGAGGGTGATCTGGCCACCCGCACCCAGGCCCAGTTCCGCGGTGAGCTTGGCGCCCGCGCCCAGAGTGAGCCCGTCCTCGTCAACGGATGCCGTGAAGAAGTGACCCTCGCCCGCTCCGGCGGCGACCGTTGCGTTGAGAGTTACGGTTTGGCCCAAAACTTCTACATACCGGCTTCCAGTCAGTTCCGCTCCGGCACCTGCGCTGAAGGCTGTCCCGGTGGTCTCGCGGCCCTTGACGCTGACCTCGCCTTCGCCGGCGCTTGCCCAGGCTCCGGCCCGCAATTCTCCGCCCTGACCCACGGAGAACAAGCCGCCGGCGAACTCGGTCTTGTTATCTATGGTGACCTTTTGACCGGCAAAGCCTTCCCCACCCGCGGAAAACAGGAACGGGCTGCTGGCATTGGCGTGTGCGCTGGCCTCCACTCCTGTCATCATTCGCGTGGTGGAGGTGTCGGTCACCCAGCCGTCAAAGAAATCGGATCGTACGGTGGTCACGTTCTCTGCGCCTGCGAATGCTTCGCCGTTGGCGTGGGCGTTCGGCAGTCCGAACCCGAACGGCACACTGGCCCCGTACTCGCCTTCGGCGCGCGCGCCCACAAACGTTTCGTTGGTAACTGTCGTCTTGACCGGACCGAACTCAGAGCCTGCCTTCCAGGTCATCTCACCTCCGGTGGAAGCCTCGCCGGAGCCGCCAACGTCGATGCCGGCCGGACCTATGGAACCGTGCGTTTCGCCCGACGCTTTACTGTCGAAGGAGCCGCTGCCTTCCACCGTGACCGGGCCGTAGGTAGTGGGATCAAAAGTGAACTCCAGCGGCCCGGGTGCTGTCCTCCCCGTCCCTGCTGAGGGTCCTCCCTTGGATCCCCCGGGACCGCCCGTGGAGGCTTGTTCCTGCTGGTCTGCGTTGAGTTTTAGGGCGCGGGCGTTGGTCCGCAGACATGTGGCTGCTGCTCCCAACCGTCCGCGGAGATCGCTCTGCCACCTGCTCCGGAACTGGTCGGCGTCATTTCCCTGCCAGTACGAACCTGCCTGGATCATGGCTGTGAGCTGCTGTTGAAGACTTGTGATCTTCTCAGCCTCGGCGTCCATGACAGCGGACAAACGCCGGAGATCCCCGACATCAGCGCCTACCAGTCCCTGCCCCATCAGATTCTCAGCCCCATCACGTATCCCCTGAACGTAGTGCCATGTCAATCGCCGGGCGTCCAAAGGTGCCGGGCGGTTTCTTGAGCATAGTTGGCCCCAGCGTGCCCGGCCATGGGGACATCTAGCCAGTGTGGAAAAGGAGCGTTATGTGGATAAGTAGCAGCACGGCCAAGAAGCAGTATCCGAGCTCTTGAAAAAGAATTTCGGACAAGGCGTAACCTCACCGGCGTCGCGAACGATGTAGGGGGTGTGCGGGCCACGTCCGCACGCTGATCATCCGGTCGCGACCCAACCGCGGCCGGGGCAATCCCAAAATCGTTTGTCGGAGGGTTTCATGTCCTTGTTCACTGTCCTTGCCACCAGCAAAGTCGCCGCGGGCGTCCTGGCTGCCGGAGCTGTAGCTGCCGGTGGAACCGGCGTCGCTGCGTTCAATGGCGCACTTCCCACTGATATTCAGCAGTCCGCCCACGACCTCGTTGGAGCGCCGGCCCCGGTGGCCGGGAAGACCGTCGCAGCAGCCGAAGCTGCAGCAGCC
The DNA here is from genome assembly GCF_019977315.1 of Arthrobacter sp. StoSoilB22. Taxonomy (NCBI): domain Bacteria; kingdom Bacillati; phylum Actinomycetota; class Actinomycetes; order Micrococcales; family Micrococcaceae; genus Arthrobacter; species Arthrobacter sp. StoSoilB22. The sequence goes on along the minus strand of NZ_AP024652.1, from coordinate 4,219,456 downwards.
GACGCTACCGAAACCGCCAAGTCTCAGGCCACTGACGCCGTCGAGACCGCGAAGGCAACGGCAACCGAGGCCGCCGAAGCCGGCCAGGCCAAGGCTGCCGACGCAGTGTCCGATGCCAAAGCTGCGGCAGAAGATGCCACCTCCCCGGAGGCTTTCGGTCTCTGCACCGCTTTCCTCAACGGCGGCCTGGAGTCCGACACGAAGGTTCCGGGCTTCGAGTCCTTGACCATCGCTGCCGGCGGCGAAGCCAAGGTGGAGGCGCATTGCGAGTCCGTGGTGGAAGCCGGTAAGGCCGCCGGCCTGAAGGCTGACGGTTCGGCAAAGGCTGAGGCTGACGTCGACGCCGCCGTTACGTCCGAACTGCCTGCAACCCCTGCCGTACCGGCTGTCCCCGCAGTGCCGGGCGTTCCCGCCGCGCCGGCTGTTCCTGCCGTTCCCGCGACTCCTGAGCTGCCCACTCAGCTTCCCTCCGAGGTCCCGGCTGTTCCGGGCGCACCCCTCGATTCTGTCCGCTAAGCAAGCAGCGGTTACGGTTTAAGGGCGGGGCTCCTTGGCTTAGGACAAGGAGCCCCGCTACGTAGTGTGGTGTGGGACGGAGGCATCCACGGGTGCTAGACCCTTTGGCTGATGAATACGTGCAGGCGGATCAGGATGATCCCGCCCTGCTCTTCACGGCTGCCTACAACAACTTCGCCGGACCGGTTTTTGGCTATCTCAGGGCACGCGGCGTGGACGACCCCGAAGCCGTGACGCAGGACGTATTCCTGGCCCTGTATCCCAAGCTGGATTCGCTCCGTGGAGGGCTTCAGGGTGCCAAGACGTTGCTGTTCACCATCGCGCACGCGCGGATGGTTGACCACTATCGCAAGCGGGAACGAACGCCCGATTCCACGCCATATGAAGTGGACCTGGACGCGCGGCGGTCACCATCGGCCGAAGACCAGGCTTTTGGACGAGTCGCCGGCCTGGGAGTCACCGAGATTATGGATGATCTTCCCGACGATTATCGGGAGGTCCTGGCACTTCGGGTCGTCGCAGATGTTTCGGTGGAAGACACGGCGGCCATCATGGGCAAGTCCCAGGGATCCGTCAAACAACTCCAGCGCAGGGCATTGGGTGCACTGAAGAAGCGTGCACTACTAAGGAACGGCACATCATGAGCGAACAATTCACGCCTCGCGGACGCCGCGACCAGCAGGCCATCGACCATTTGCTGGCCGACTCCGGCCTCTCCGGCGACGCAGCCCTCCGCACGGAACTTCTGGAGCTCCGTTCACTGGCTGGCACTGCCCCTTTGCCGTCCGACGCAGTCCGCGCGCTCATGGTCAGCAGCCCAGCCGCCACAGAACGGCTCGCTGTCACCGAACAGCCCTCGACGGCGGAGAAACCGTTCGCGTCGTCGGGTGCACCCACGGCGGTACTCGCCACCGTTGCGCCGGAGCCCCAGCCCGGGTTCGCTCCTGTGGACGAACTCGCTGCACGTCGTCGTAAGAAGCGCCGCGCCGCCATCGCGGGCCTTGCCGTTGCCGTGTCCTTGGCAGGCGGGGCTACCGCTGCCGTCGCATCGGAGGGCGGCCTGCCGGGCGCTTTCCAGCATCTTGGAGCAGCAATCGGTTCGGTGGTGTCACAACTGAACCCGGGTTCGGGCAGCGCTCCCCAACCCGATGCGCCCGCTGGCACCACCCCCGAGCAGCAGGTGCCTGCTCCGGACGTGCCGCAGCAAGGTTCTGCCACTGTCCAACCCCAGCCTGCTCCGTCGGCACCCGTCAGTCCTGTTGTTCCCGAACCCCAGCCGCAGCCCGGGGGCGAACCATCGCAACGTACCCCCAACGCGCCGTCGCACCAGGAGCCCGGAAACGGCGTCATCCCCACGCCGCCGGTGTTGCCCGTGACCCCGCCGGAGATCGACCCCTCCACGATCGATCCCTCAAAGCTTGGCCCCTCGGGTGTTCCTGTGCCGGTTCCATCGCAGCTGATTCCGTCCCTCCCGTCGAGGCCCTAACCGCAAATCCGTTCTCGGCCCGCTGTTCCGTTGTTGGGCCTCAACGGAACAGCGGCCTCGGCACGTAGTTGTCCACATAGGATGCATCCTCGATGGCTGTCGGCCACCCCTGCACCAAAAATGGGTAGATGCAATCACCAAAGCTTGATGCCCTTCTCGCTGAGCATTGGCCGTCCACCCTTGTTGCCTCAACCCCCGAGCTTGCGGCCACGGGCCTGGGGGACCGCGCGCTGACCGCAGGAGTGCGTTCGGGGAAGCTCCTGAGGCTGAGGCGCGGTGCCTATGTCCGGACAGTTGACTGGCGTCGTCGCAAGCCCTGGGAACGGGAGATACTCCGTATTCAGGCCCAGGCGTGCAGCACGTCGGGCCAAGCAACGTATAGCCACCTGAGTGCTGCCCGGCTCCATGGGTGCCCTGACTGGGAAGGTGGCCCTCAAGTGCATGTCACCACGCCATTCTCTCCTGCCCAGGCAAGTTCGGGTGCGGATGTGGTTGCCCACGGTGGGCCGTTGAACCCGGAAGAAATCACGGAAGTGCCCGCGCCGTGGGGAGGCCGGGTCAGAGTCACGAGCCTTGAACGGACAGTGATCGACTGTGCGAGAACGTTGGCGTTCGAAGCAGCCGTGGTTATCGCGGACCAGGCCCTCAGGCGGGGTGCTGATCCGGGAATCCTGCAACATTTTCTGGACAGCGGCAGGATCACGCGGGGTGCGCGGCGGCTGCGTCAGGTTCTCGCCGCAATGGATAAGCGATCCGAGTCAGTGGGGGAGACACGCACTCGCCTGCTTCTCCACAAGCTGGGCATCCAGGAGCCTGTGCTGCAGCTTGAGGTGGAGACACCCATCGGAACTTTTCGCGCTGAAACGTCGGAAGCCCGCTGTTCCGTTGCTGGGCAGCAACGGAACAGCGGGCCAGGGACGAGTTTCTGTCGCCGCGAAGGCTTCGCTATGCGGTGACCAGGCTGTGCCAGTCCGTCACCAGCGGCAGGTTGTGTGCCTCGGAAACGGAGTGGTGTGCCACGTGGCCTGCAGCGATGTTGAGGCCGGCGGCGAGCGCGGGATCGCGGTCGAAGGCGGCCTTGACGCCCAGGTTGGCCAATGCCACGGCGTAGCGCAGGGTGACGTTGGTCAGTGCGTACGTGGAGGTGTTCGGAACGGCGCCAGGCATGTTGGCAACGCAGTAGAAGATCGAGTTGTGGACCTTGTACGTCGGTTCCTGGTGGGTGGTGGGGTGCGTGTCCTCGAAGCAGCCGCCCTGGTCAACGGCGATGTCCACAAGAACCGAGCCCGGCTTCATGCGGGCAACGAGGTCGTTGGTGACCAGCTTGGGTGCCTTGGCGCCGGGGATCAGGACGGAGCCGATCACGAGATCTGCGTCGATGACTGACTTCTCGATCTCGTAGGCGTTGGAGGCAACGGTCTTCAGGCGGCCCTGGTAGAGGGCGTCGAGTTCGCGCAGCCGGTTGATGTTGATGTCCATGATGGTGACATCAGCACCGAGGCCCAGCGCCATGGCGGCGGCGTTGGTTCCCGCAACGCCGGCGCCGAGGACAACAACCTTGGCCGGGCGCACACCCGGTACGCCGCCCAGGAGGACACCCTTGCCACCGGCCGGAGCCATGAGGGAGGAAGCGCCGACCACTACGGACAGGCGCCCTGCGACCTCGGACATCGGGGCGAGCAGCGGAAGCGTGCGGCCCTCCTGAACGGTTTCATAGGCGATGGCCGTGACGCCGGAGTTGATGAGCTCGGCGGTGAGCTCGGGCTCTGCGGCGAGGTGGAGGTAGGTGAAGAGGATGAGGCCCTTGCGGAAGCGGTGGTACTCGGCCGCGATGGGTTCTTTGACCTTCATGACCATGTCCGCGCGGGCCCAGACGTCGTCGGCTTCGTTGACGATTTCTGCGCCGGCGATCGAGTATTCCTCGTCGGTGATGCCCGAGCCGAGGCCTGCGCCGCGTTCAACCAGAACGGAGTGTCCGTGGGTGCGGAACTCGTGGACGCCGGCAGCCGTGATGGCTACGCGGAACTCGTTGTTCTTGATTTCTTTGGGGACACCGATGATCATCTGTGGGCTCCATCGTTAGCGGCCTCTTCGGCCGAAAAATGTGTTGCGGGCTGTGATTCCAGAATAAATCCGGCTGTGAGGCAGGCGACATGGAGCAAGAACTGCCCGCACAGGAAAACCCTGTGGATACAAGGATCCTAGCCGGGCAAGTTCGACATTTGTCGAGCACTGAAGCGTCAAGTGTCGCCTGCTGTTGGTACGCTTTTCCGATGCAGCAGGACGTGGAACAGATCGTTGAACGGGTGGCTTTGAAGCTGGGCCGCGGGCTCTCCCTGGAAGACCTCGACGGCGTTCTCCTCGCCTACAGCTCCAACCAGTCCCACGCCGACCGCGTCCGCGTGAACTTCCTCCTGAGCAAGCGGGTACCCAGCGACGTCAGCGCATGGCAGCTCGCTCACGGCATTGCTACGGCGGTGCGACCCGTGGTGGTTCCAGCCAACGACGAACTGGGCATGTTGGGCCGCGTCTGTGTCCCCTTGCTGGTGCGCGGTTTCCGCGTGGGGTACTTGTGGGTGCAGCTTGACCTTGAAGAACAGAGCGCGACGGCGATACTCGCCGAACTGCCAGGCGTGCGGGACGAGCTGGACCTGCTGGCGGGCTTGCTCCTTGATTCCAACACGGCTGAATCGGAGTTCCGGCGACGGCGTGAACAGGAGTTTCTGTCAGCCTGCGGCGGCGAATCCAACGCTGTGGCCGCCGTCGCGGGTTGGAAGGAAATCCAGGGCCGCGGTCCGTGGCAGCTGGTGACTATCCTCGACCCCTATGGTGCGAGGTCCGACGTCGATCCCATTGCAGCTACCCTGACGCATCGATCTGCCGCGCTGCAGTCCACCATTGGCGTGAACGCCGCGTTGTTCAGCGCCGGAACGGAGACGCATTCCGTTGTGTTGTTCCGCGAGTCGGGCGGCCGGGCGGACCATGCCCAGGTTTTGGTGCACTATCAACTGGAGCTCGCCAAACGCGCAGGCCGCAAAGTGGACAGGGTAATCTTGGGGATCAGCGAACCATTCCAAGTTATCCGGCAGCTGTCCGGTGCGTACCGGCAAGCGAAGGTTGCTGCCCAAGCGGCCGCAGTAGACCTCCCTTTGGGTGAGCTCGTGGACAGCCGAACTGTTGGCGTGTACCAGCTGTTCGATCGTTTGGTAGCACCGGGCGGTTGGGATGACACGGGATCTGTGCATTTCAGGGCACTCGAGGACCACGACAAAAACGGCGAACTCCTGCCCGTCCTTGAATTGCTCTATGACAATGACGGCTCGGTTCAGGACGTCGCCGCCAAACTTCATCTCCACAGGAGCAGCATCTACAACAGGCTCGGCCGGATCCGCCAGCTCATCGGTGCTGATCCGTTGAGTGGCGCGATCCGGCTCGAGTTACATGCGGCCCTGAAGGCCAGGCGTTGGGCAGTACGGCCACGGATCTGAGCCTGCTTCCCCTTGTAAGTACGAAGTATGCGGTGTTGCCTTACGAGCGCCGCAAACGCTGGCAGCTCCAGCGCCCCATCCGCCGACGGAACGTGGCAGTCCGGCTGCTGCTGCAGTACCGGCTATGCCACCCCGCATGGGTGGACGTACGCGGCAGGCGGGTGCTCAACCGAATACCTTCTGTGCGGCATCGAGGATGTCCTGAAGTGCCGATTCACTGGGCTGCGGTGCTGAGGCAGCGGTCGGCTTGCCCGGTTTCGGCTTGGACGTCGGCGTTGCAGTATCCGTCGGCGTTGGAGTCGGTGTGGGAGTCGCAGTTCCTGTGGGAGTCGGGGTCGGTGTGGGAGTGCCCGTTGGCGTCGGCGCAGGCGGTGTAGTGATGGTGTCCGAGGGCGGCACATCGCTCGGCGCGGGGGCCGGCTGGGTGGGTGCCGGGCTGGTGGCGCCAGGAACTGCCGGGACTGCGGACGAGCCCGCTGACGGAACCCATACCGGGTCCGCGAGCGAAACCTGTGGGGTGGGAGTCGACGACGGCGACACCGCCCCGGGTGCCTCCGCGATCGTCGCGGGCTGGCCGGCCTCGGAGGAAGCCGTTGCCCCTGATGCTGTGGATGGCGTGGAGGCCGAAGGTGATGACGCCGTGGTGTAGGAAGCCTTGGGCCCGGGCGATGCCGAACCCGAGGTGCGGCCTTCGCCCCCGCCGGCTTCCTGCGACGGGGTTTCCTGGCCGAAGAACGGAAGTTCAAGGGCCGGCCCCAAAGCGCCGGCTGTCAGCACGAGGCCAAGGGCCCCCGCCACCACGGCCATGCGCTGGCTCATGTGTTTGACCGAAGCCGCCTTGCGCAGGGCGGCCTGTGGTTCGCGGCCGAACGGCTCACGGCCGAACGAGGATGTGGCGCCAAAACCGGACTTGGTGGTGGGCGCAGCGGCCGGCTTTCGAACGTCCCGGCGGCTTGCCAAGGATGCTGAGGCTGTAGCGGCTGCGGCCACCTGAGCCGGAGACTTGCCGCGCGGGGACTCAGCGTCCTTGCGCGGGGACTCCGTGGGTTCCGGCGTGCGCGCGGACTCATCGCGGGCAGTGACTACGGGAATGGCCGCAGTTGCGGGTTCCGGCGTTGCAGGCTGCACTACTGGAATAGCCGTGGTGGCGGGTTCCTGGCTGGCCGGCGGAACGATGGGGATGGCTGCGGTAGGAGGTCCCGGTGTGGTGGACTTCGGAGCTGCCGCCGATTCCTCGGGCGCGAGTACGGCCCGGGCAGCACGCTCGCGCTCGGCTGCGCGGATTTCCGCACGCGTGGTGGGTTTCACCGCGGCGGGCATGGCCGCCGTGGCGGGTTCCGGCGTCGTGCTTGACGTTCCGCTGACGGCGGCGGAATCTGCCGGCGCGTTGTCAAGGAATCCGCTGGGTTGGGCCCGACGGCGTCCGGTTGGCTTGGTGCGCTCGCCTTCAGTCTGGGCGCGGCGCGGCTGATCCATGGTTGGGGACATGGTGGTTGCCTCTCAACGCCTTCGAGGTTAGCTGTCGGGTTCGGACGAGGCCGTCCGGCCGCGCAAGGCGGCTTCACCCCAAGGGCTTGTGGGTAACAAGCCCGGGAACCTGGGTCCCCCGTCTCTGCCGCGGGTCTGGCGGATCCCGGATTGCGGCAGAGCTCGGCGTCAATCCGGAAGCGGCCCAGCGGAGATATGGGTCGCCCTACGACGGTACATGAGCCGGAAAGTAAAGTCACATTAATGTAACGGGCGGTAGTTCAGCCTAAGCGGTAGGCTTCTGGCGCTTAGGCTTCGGGGCCGGTGCTGGGCGGCACTCGCTGGGCCGCTCGACCAAGATATCCCTGGCCAACACTAGCTTCGGCGCGCACCGGCGGGTAGACATTGTCTATGGACCTGCCTGTGATGCCACCCGTCTCGCCCATGCTCGCCAAATCCGTTCCGACCATCCCCGATGTTGGGCACTACGAGCCCAAATGGGACGGCTTCCGGACCATCGTCTTCAAGGACGGCGACGAGATCGTCCTGGGCAGCCGCAACGAGAAGCCCATGACCCGCTACTTCCCGGAGCTGGTGGATGCCCTCAGGAAGAACCTGCCGGACAAATGCGTGATTGACGGCGAAATCGTCCTGATCGAGGGTGGCCGGCTCGAATTCGAGGTGCTCCAGCAGCGGATCCACCCCGCCGACAGCCGCGTCCGTATGCTCGCAGAGAAGACCCCGGCGTCCATGATTGCGTTCGACATCCTCGCGCTGGGCGATCAGAACCTCATGGACAAGCCGTTCTCCGAGCGCCGGGCCATTTTGGAACGTGCGCTCGCCGAGGCCGAGCCGCCTGTGTATGTGACTCCTGCGGTGACTGATCTGGAACGGGCGCGGGAGTGGTTCGTACAACTGGAGGGCGCGGGCCTGGATGGTGTGCTGTCCAAACCACTGGATGGGGCGTACCTCCCGAACAAGCGGGTGATGTTCAAGACCAAACACGAGCGCACGGCCGATTGTGTGGTGGCTGGGTTCCGCTGGCACAAGACCGCGAAAGTAGTGGGCTCCATGCTGCTTGGCCTGCACGACGACACCGGCCGGCTACATCACGTGGGAGTGGTGGCATCGTTTCCCATGGCCAAGCGCGAGGCCCTGGTGGCTGAGCTTGAGCCGTATCAGATTGAACTCGACCAGCACCCGTGGGGCGAATGGGCCAAGCAGGACGAGGCTGCCGGGGGTTCACGCATGCCGGGCGCCCAAAGCCGCTGGAGCGGGGGCAAGGACTTCTCCTTCGTGCCCCTGCGCCCCGAGCTCGTGATCGAAGTGAAGTACGACTACATGGAGGGGGACAGGTTCCGGCACACCACGCAGTTCCGCAGGTGGCGGCCGGACAGGACCCCCGGGAGCTGCACGTACGCGCAGCTGGAAGAGCCCGCTGAGTACGATCTCGGGGAGATCCTGAAGCTACCGAACACCTAGGGCGTTGCCAACCCGCTGTTACGTCGCTGGCCAGCAACGAAACAGCGGGTTAGCAACGTAACAGCGAGGCTTGCAGCGTAGTTACTCGTGGTGGCCTTGGTCGCTGCTCATGCTGCCTTCGGCCGGCGGGGTTTCTCCCGGAGGAACTCCACCGCCGGGCTCCAACCCTGTGACGTTGCCGTCCAGGGGGTCCGGGTTGGCGGAGGCTGCGGGATCCTCGTCCTCGTCCTGGCGCATATCGGGATCTTCGTGGATGCTGTCGGCATCGGAGGTCGTGTCATAGGATCCTGTGGCGAAGGGTCCTGTGGCGCCGGTGGTGCCGAAGCCCTGTGTCTCTTCAGTTGAGTCTTTGTCAGTCACGATCAGCCCTTTCGTAAGCAAACTTACTAATGCGCTTGCTCCGTCAGCCTAGCCGGGACGCGGCTACCCGACAAGCGGCACCCAGTCCAGGTGCCGGCGTCGTGCGTCAGTGTTTAGCGGTGCGGAGTGGTAGCGGTGACGAAGCTCCGGATGGCATCCGCCACAGCCTTGGGACGCATGTGCTGCGCCACGTGCCCGACGCCCGGAATCTCTACCAAGCGACCCTGTACCACTGTCCTGGACAACCGCAGTGACCAATCCGGGCCCGCCACCTGGTCGCGGCTACCGCGCAGGACCAGCAACGGTACCTGGATGCCGGCCAGCCTTTTCTCCGTGGGGTATTTCATCATCACCGGCAGCTCGGTGAGGTACCAGCGCGGGCCGCAGCGGAAGTAGTCGGACATGACGATCGCGTTGGACGTGGGACTCTCGCGGAGTATTCCGTCGAGGGTCAGGGCCAGCGACTGCCGCCACACATTTTTATGCCGTGAATCCACCACGGGACCCATCAGTACTAACTGCTTGACCTGCTCGGGGGCGCGCAGGGCCGCCTCGATGGCAAATTGCGTACCCATCGAATGCCCCACCAACACGTAGGAGTCGATGCCACACGACGCGAGTGTATCGGCAATGAACGCGCCGTAGTCCTCCACTGAGAGCTGGCGACCGGGCTTGGGCGTCCCGCCAAAACCGGGCAGGTCCAGCGAGTACGTCGGTGCGCTCGCCGCGAGAACAGCATGCAACCGCGCCAGGTATCTATGCGACACCCCGATCCCGTGAATCAAGATGTACGCGGGTTCGCTCCCCGGCTCTGCGCCCGGCTCCGGCGCAGGCGAGCCTTTCGTCCAATGGATCCTGCCGGTCAGGCCTAAGGCCTGGACGTCGGCAGAAAGCAATCCTTTTGTGTCCCCTGGCATCTTCACTCGTTTCCCAACCGTTGCAGGAACACCGGAGCTCCGGGTCCGCTCACTTCATCGCTCCCGATCGGCCGCCCTGACACCGCAAGCAGTAATGCGCTGAGTACGGTGGCCCCGTGCTGGGCGGGGTAGTCGCGGCGGATGCCGGAGCACAGGGACGGCGTCTGCCATTGCGCTGGCTCAAGCGGTTCGAGGTCTTGGATCAGCGCACGACGCTCCTGGTGCACCACGGGCCAAACGGTCGAAGGGGAGCTTTTTGCCATACCGCTATTGAACAGCATGCTGGTGATGTGGGTTGGCTAGCTCTGGGAATCGGTGACGTCGTCTGCCGTAGCCGCTTGGGCTTGCTGCTTTTTCTTCTGCGTTGCCAGCCATTCAATGATGGCGGCCTGCCGGATGCGACGATGCGTTCCCCGGTACTCCACCGGGATTTCGCCGCGATCGGTCATGTTGCGCAGATAGGTGTGGGAGATGCCGGCAAGCTCAGCGGCTTGTGAGGTGGTGAGCATTTCCTCCACGCTGCTCACCGTCACCGTTTCGCCACGGCTCAGCCTGGCGAGGAGGTCGACGACGGCGTCCCTCGCCTCGGTGGGCAGGCGGTGGACCGTGCCATCTACGAACACGGTGATGTCATCGCTGTCTTGGAGGGAGCGTGCCAGATTCCGGGCGTCATCGGCGGGCAAGCCAGGAGTGACGCGGGGAGCTATCAATGCCATGGCAGAAGCCTAGCGCGTGGCTCACGTTGGACCGTCGCACACCGCGTCCAGCATCCATTGAGACGGATCGCTGCACCTTGGACGACTCCAACCGTCCAAGGTGCAGCGAATCGTCGTACCGGCCCAACCCGGCGAGCAGCTACTCTGCGTCCAAGTCCGTCTCCAGCAGCTTGACCAGTGCGTCCAGCGCGGCGTCGGCTCCGTCCCCCTCGGCCCGCAGCACCACTACGTCACCCTTGGCAGCGCCGAGCGTCATGAGCGAAAGGATGCTCGCGGCGTCGAGCGCGTCATCGGCGGGTTCGCCTTGCATGGCAATGGTGACCTCCACGGGCTGCTCGCCTGCAGCCTCGGCGAACAAGGCGGCGGGGCGGGCGTGCAGTCCGGAGCGGCTGGCGATGGTGGCTGTGCGTTCGGGCATGGATTTCTCCTAAAAGTCGGAAGCGAAAAGTTAGAGGCCGAGTTCTTCGAGTACGGGGAGTTTGGCGCGGACCCAGTCGCGGGCCTCAAGAGCGCTCGGAGCAGACAAAGCGAGCCGGGCCAGTTCCTGCGCCTGCTCCAGTGTCACCGTTTTCAGCACGGTCCCGACGGCGGGCAGGGAGCGCGCGGTCATGGACAGTGTGGTGACACCCAGCCCGGTCAGTACGACGGCGAGGGCAGGGTCGGCGGCAGCCTCACCGCAGACGCCCACGGGCTTGGGGTCGCCTTCGCGGCCGGAGCTTTCCTGCGCCGCACCTTCAACGGTGAGCTGCACGAGCCGGAGCACGGCAGGCTGCCACGGGGTGTTGAGTTCCGCGAGGGGTCCGAGCTGGCGGTCGGCGGCCATGGCGTACTGGGTGAGGTCGTTGGTGCCGAGGGACGCGAACCCGACTTCGCGCAGCACGGTGGCGGCGGTCAGCGCAGCAGAGGGGACCTCCACCATCACGCCCGGCGTCTTGATTCCGGCAGCAGCGCAGAGGGAGGCGAAGCGGCCGGCTTCCGCGGCGGTGGAGATCATGGGGGCCATGACCCACACGTCGGCGTCGGATTCCGAAGCTGCCCGGGCAATGGCCTCGAGCTGGCGCTCCAGGACGCCTGGTGTGGTGAAGTCGGTGCGGTAGCCGCGAACACCCAGTGCAGGGTTGGGTTCGGTGGCATCCGTGAGGAAGGGGAGTGGCTTGTCGGCGCCGGCGTCGAGCGTGCGAAGGACAACTTTCTTGCCCGGGAACGCGTCAAAAACGGCCTTGTAAGCCGCGGCCTGCTCCTCCACGGAGGGCTCGGTGTCTCGTTCAAGGAAGCAGAATTCGGTGCGGAACAAGCCAACACCCTGGGCGCCCAAAGCGGCAGCTGCCACGGCGTCCTTGGCTCCGCCGACGTTGGCGAGGAGCGGCACTAGGTGGCCGTCCGCCGTCGTGCCGTTTCCGTCAAACTCCGCAAGCGTCGCGGAGGTCTCAGCCCAGGCAGTCGCCGCAGCGCGTTGTTCATCAGAGGGCGATACGGCCACGAAGCCAGCTGCGCCGTCTACGTAAACCTCGGAACCGTCGGCAATATCGTCAACGCCGTGCGCAGCCACCACGGCGGGCAGGCCGAGTGAGCGCGCAATGATGGCCGTGTGGGACTGCGGGCCGCCGCCCGAGGTCACCAGAGCAAGGACCACGGCGGGATTCAGTGTTGCGGTGTCCGCCGGTGCGAGGTCCTCGGCCACCAGGATGAAGGGCGTGTCCGAGGCGGGAATACCCGGTGCGGGGACGCCGCGGAGTTCGGCAACGATGCGGGCGCGCACGTCCAGGACGTCGGTGGCGCGCTCGGCCATGTAGCCGCCCAGGTTGTGCAGCATTTCGGAGACGGAAGCGCCGGCTTCCCAGATAGCCCTTTCGGCCGAGGAGCCGGCATTGATCAGCTTCGCGGCCGACTTCAGGAGCATGGTGTCCTTGGCCATGAGCGCAGTGGCTTCGAGGACGGCTTTGCCGTCGCCGGAAGCACTGTCCGCGCGTCCCTTGAGTTCGTCATGCACCGCCTGCGCAGCCGCTTTCAAACCCGCGACGGCGTCTTCCGGACTAACGTCCGCTGCCAAACGCTCTCCCGACGGCGGTTCGCTCACCGGCTTGGGCATCTGGCGGACGGAACCAATGATGCGGCCAGGGCTGACCCCTACTCCTTGGAAATTCTGCACTGAATCCTCTGTTCCTGCTTGTTGGTTCAGGCCCGCCGGCGACGGCACCGGGAGCCTCGAAAACTAGCCTACAAAATTCCTTTGTGAGCCACTTCATATAGCAACGCTATAGGTGCTAGGGTAGCGGTTATGAGTTTCGATGACCAGCTTCCGCCCAAAATTCGGTTGCTTCGCGCAGCTGCCGAATTGCTGGCGAATTCGGAGGGGTCAGCGGTCTCAACGCGCCAGATCACCAAGCTTGCCGGGGTCACGGCGCCAACGCTCTACCACCACTTTGGCGACAAGGAAGGCCTGTTCGACGCCGTCGTATCGGCCGGATTTGAAGAGTATGTGGCGGGGGAGCGGGATTTTGCACCGTCCGGGGAGCCCTTGGAAGACGTCCGGAGGATGTGGGACAACCACGTCCAGTTCGGGCTGAGCCAACCCCATCTGTATTTGGTGATGTTCGGCAATATCAGACCGGAAAGCCGGCCGGCAATCGTGGCCGATGCTGAAGCGCTTCTGGAAGAAATGCTGAACAAAGCCGCTATCGCCGGTCAGATCAACGTGCCGCCCCGCGAGGCGGCACGCAGCATTCTGGCCGCCAACGTGGGCGTCACGCTCATGCTGATCGCAGAACCGGTGGAAGAACGGAACCTCGAGCTCTCAACGATGACCCGGGACTCCATGATTTTCGCCGTCTCCACGGACACCGCCCGTGGCGCCGCAGCGGACGACTCCGGTAAGTCGTCCGTGGTTGTTGCGGCAATCGCCCTGAATGCGGCACTGCAGGCCTCACATTCGGACCAACTTTCCAGCTCTGAATTGAAGCTGTTCCTCGAGTGGCTTCACCGCATTTCCAGCAGCTCCTAAGGCTGTTCTCTCTCGATCTATATCGACTGACCCCGCGCCGCAGCGGGACACACGTTAGGAATTCACATGGCAACAGAGACCGTTGCGAAGCCCCGCACCAGCGCCCGCGTTGGTGTCCAAAAGTTCGGAACATTCCTGTCCGGCATGATCATGCCCAACATTGGCGCCTTCATCGCCTGGGGCCTCATCACTGCCCTGTTCATTGAGAAGGGTTGGATTCCCGTAGCCGAGTTGGGCGGCTTCGGAACCAATGCCGAAGGCGAACCCAACGGCGGCATCGTCGGCCCGATGGTCACGTACCTGCTTCCAATCCTGATCGCCTACACCGGCGGCCGGATGGTCTATGACGTCCGAGGCGGCGTGGTGGGCGCCATTGCCACCATGGGCGTGATCGCGGGTACAGACTCTCCCATGTTCATCGGTGCCATGATCATGGGCCCGCTGGGTGCCTGGACCATGAAGCAGATCGACCGGCTCTGGGACGGCAAGATCCGTCCGGGCTTTGAGATGCTGGTCAACAACTTCTCCGCCGGTATTTGGGGCGCAGTGTTGGCGCTGGGCGGTTTCTACGGCCTTTCCTATGTTGTTAAGTGGTTCACGGACCGTGCTGGCGAGGTTGTGGAGTTCCTGGTCAATAACGGCCTGTTGCCGCTGACCAGCATTTTCATCGAGCCCGCCAAGGTCCTGTTCCTCAACAACGCCATCAACCACGGCGTGCTTACTCCGCTGGGTATTCAGCAGTCGCTGGAACAGGGCAAGTCCATCCTGTTCCTGCTCGAAGCCAACCCCGGCCCGGGCCTCGGCATCCTGCTGGCCTACATGTTCTTCGGCCGCGGTGCAGCCAGGGCTTCGGCTCCCGGCGCAGCAATCATTCACTTCCTCGGTGGTATTCACGAGATCTACTTCCCATACGTGCTCATGAAGCCCATCCTGATCCTCGCTGCGATCGGTGGCGGCATGACGGGCATTGCCACTATGGCCGTCACCAATTCCGGCCTCGTGGCTCCGGCTGCCCCGGGTTCGATCATTGCCGTGTTGGCACAGACATCCCGTGACAGCTATGTGGGCGTCATCCTGGCGGTTGTTTTGGCGACGGCCGTGTCCTTCCTCATCGCTGCGGTCATCCTGCGCACGTCCAAGAACAAGGGCGAGGACGACCTTTCCGCAGCCACGTCCCGTATGGAAGCCATGAAGGGCAAGAAGAGCTCCGTCTCCTCTGCACTTGTTGGTGACCGCGCAGACGCCCAGCCGGGCACTGTCCTGACCCGCCCGGTCCAGAACATCGTGTTCGCTTGCGACGCCGGCATGGGTTCCAGCGCCATGGGTGCCTCGGTCCTGCGCAACAAGATCAAGGCGGCCGGCTTCCCGGACGTCAAGGTCACCAACTCGGCCATCGCCAACCTCAACGACAACTACGACGTTGTGGTCACGCACCAGGACCTCACCGAACGTGCCCAGCCGAGGACGGCCAGCGCCGTTCACTACTCGGTGGACAACTTCATGAACAGCCCCAAGTACGACGAAATCGTGGACCTGGTCCGGAGCAGCAACAGCGAAGGTGCGGCATCTGAAACAGGCGTAACGCCCGACTCAGGCACGACGACGGAGCCCGGCGCCGGCGTACAGCCCGCCGCAGCTGCCACAACAGCAGCCCCCGCCCATGGTGCGCATGCCGCTGAGCCGGCCCCCGCCGCAGGCGGTAAAGCAACAGACGGTCAACCCGTTGAAGGTAAAGGTGTCCTGCTCCGCGAAAGCGTGGTCCTGAACGGAACTGCGACTGACCGGGACGCCGCGATCGATGAAGCCGGAAAGCTCCTGCTGGATCGCGGTGCCGTGGATGTCAGCTACGTCCACGCCATGCACGAGCGCGAGGAATCCGTGTCCACGTACATGGGCAGCTTCCTGGCGATCCCGCACGGCACCAACGATGCCAAGGAACACATCAACCACTCGGCAGTGTCCATCATCCGCTACCCGGAGGGCATCGACTGGGGCGGCAAGCAAGTGAAGTTTGTGGTGGGCGTGGCCGGTATCAATAACGAGCACCTCCAGATCCTGTCCTCGATCGCCAAGATCTTCACCAACAAGGCGCAGGTTGCCCAGTTGGAGGAAGCCACCACGGTTGATGAAGTGTTGGAGCTGTTCGGAAAGGTCAACGCATAGTGAAGGCAGTTCATTTTGGGGCAGGCAACATCGGGCGTGGTTTCGTGGGGCTGCTGCTCCACGAGGCCGGCTATGAGGTGGTGTTCGCGGACGTAGCGGACGCCCTGATCAGCCAGCTCGCCTCGGCAAGCAGCTACGACGTTCACGAGGTAGGCGAGAACCCGGCGGTCAAGACCGTGACCGGTTTCCGCGCCTTCAACTCAGCGTCACAGGAAGCCGCCGTTGTTGAGGAAATTTCGACGGCGGATGTGGTCACCACTGCGGTGGGGCCACACATCCTGAAGTTCGTGGCACCAGTAATCGCCCGAGGGCTGGCGGCCCGTCCCGCGGACTTGCCGGCCCTCCAAGTGATGGCTTGCGAGAATGCCATCAACGCCACGGACCTCCTGCACACGGAGATCCAGGCTGCCTGGGACGAATCCGCGGGTGACTTGGGGGCAGTCGCGGTCTTTGCCAACACGGCCGTGGACCGCATCGTCCCCAATCAGGCGGCGGGACAAGGCCTGGACGTCACGGTGGAGACCTTCTACGAGTGGGTCATTGACCGTACGCCGTTTGGAGACAACGCCCCGAAGATTCCCGGAGCTACCTTCGTGGACGAGCTGGGGCCGTACATCGAACGCAAGCTGTTCACGGTGAACACCGGCCACGCTTCTGCTGCGTACTTCGGCTACGCAGCAGGGCTTGAGAAGATCTCCGATGCCATGGCGGATCCGGCTGTGGCAGCGAAGGTCCGGGCGGTGCTGGAGGAAACCAAGGAACTGCTGGTGGCCAAGCATGGGTTTGTGGAGGCTGAGCAGGAAGCCTATGTGCAGAAGATCCTGTCCCGCTTCACCAACCCACACCTGCCGGATACCGTGAACCGCGTGGGCCGGGCGCCTCTGCGGAAGCTCAGCCGCCACGAGCGATTCGTTGGCCCGGCGGCGGAGTTGGCCGAACGCGGTGTCACGCCGGTGGCATTGCTTGAGGCGATGTCCGCAGCCCTCCGTTTCGACGACGGCAACGACGACGAAGCGGTGGAACTGGCAAAGCTTCTGTCCGAGCTGGACGCAGCGACCGCCGTCGAGCGCATCACGGAACTGACGCCGCCGCACCCGCTCTTCGCCGCCGTCCAGAAGCTTGTGGAGGACCGGCAGGCCGAAGCGTAAGTTTAACCACCGATCGTCATAAAGGCTCTCCAGCGGGAGAAAAACCAGTGAGATAGCTCACTTTTACCCGCTGGAGGGCCTTTCGGCTTTGAAGTTAGCCTCACCTAACTAATAGAGTCAAAGCGCAATTAGGCAACACATCTATGACTTATTAGTGAGTGGAGTACTGGCGTGAAGAAGAGGCTGTCGAGCTACATTGGGGCACTGGCTGCAGGGGCTGCCTTGCTGACTGTTACGGCTTGTGGGGGCGGGGCAACGGCGTCTTCGCAACCCGAGGAAGCCAGCACCATTACCATCGAGCACGCCCAGGGCTCCACGTCCAACGTTCCCGTGAACCCGGAGAAGGTTGTCACGTTCGATCTGGGCGTTCTGGACACCATGAACGCGCTCGGCGTCGAACCCACCGGTGTTCCCGAGGCCAGCTACCCGGAAGCGTTGAAGAAGTTCTCCGACGCCAAGTACGCCAAGGTCGGCTCCCTCAAGGAGCCCGATTTCGAAGCCGTCAGCTCCGCAGCTCCGGACCTCATCATCGTCTCGGGCCGCACCGCCGGTGCTTATGAAGAATTGAGCAAGATCGCCCCCACCATTGATCTCTCCGTGGACGCCGCAAAGCCCATGGAAAGCTTCAAGGCCCAGACAGAGAAGCTCGGCAAGATCTTCAAGAAGGAAGACGAAGTTACTTCCAAGCTTGCTGAGGTAGACAAGGTTGTCTCGGACACCAAGACCAAGGCTGCCACCGCCGGCAAGGGCCTGATCGTCCTGACCTCCGGCGGCGAAGTCACCGCGTACGGCGCGGGCTCCCGCTTTGGCATCATCCACGACGTCCTGGGCGTTCCGACGGCCGCCGAGGTCAAGGCTGAAGGCTCCCACGGCGAGGCCGTTTCCTTTGAGTACATCAAGGAAACCAACCCGGACATCCTCTACGTCATCAACCGCGACACCGCCATCGGCACCGCCGGTTCCACGGCAAACCCGATCCTGGACAACGAGCTCGTCAGGTCCACCAACGCCGCCAAGAACAACAAGATCGTCAACCTCGATCCTGCCGGCTGGTACATCGTGGGCTACGGACTGAACAACGTCCAAGCCATGGTCACAGCAGTGGCCGACTCCGTCGCCTAGCCCCTAACTGAAGTGACAATCACAGCCGTGCGCCCCACGGCACCAGCAAGCCGCAACCGGGCTGGCGAGACCGCCCGCCTGGTTGCGGCTGCTGCCGTGGTGCTGGTGATCGCTGTTGGCAGCATCTTCGTTGGGGTCAGTGACGTCTCACTGCCCGCGTTGCTGGCGAACGACGCCGGCGCTTGGGAAATCTTTTGGGTTTCGCGGGTGCCGCGCACCGTGGCTGTGGTCCTGGCCGGGATGGCTGTTGCCGTTGCCGGGTTGATCATGCAGCTCATGGCCCGGAACCGTTTTGTGGAGCCCTCCACCGTGGGAACGGTTGAATCCGCAACGCTCGGAATCCTGGTAGTCACCGTGCTGGCTCCGGACTCTCCAATTCTCACCAAGATGGTGGTGGCTTCTGTGTTCGCGATCCTCGGCACAGCGTTGTTCCTGGCCATCCTGCGGCGGCTCCCGACCCGCAACACCCTCCTCATTCCCTTGGTGGGCATCATGCTGGGCGGCATTATTGCGGCAGTTACCACGTTCTTTGCCTACCGCTTTGATCTCCTGCAGACACTCAGCAACTGGATGATCGGCGATTTCTCCGGTGTTCTCCGTGGCCGGTACGAGCTGCTGTGGATTGTTGCTGTTCTTGTCCTGGTGGGCCTCTTCGCCGCCGATCGCTTCACGGTGGCAGGCATGGGCCAGGACTTCACCACCAACCTTGGCCTGAACTACGCCCGCACCATGCGGCTTGGCCTGATGATCGTCTCCCTGATCTCCGCCGTGGTGGTCACCACGGTTGGAGCTGTGCCCTTCCTGGGACTCGTGGTCCCCAACATCGTGTCCCTGCTGTTCGGAGACAACCTCCGCCGGGCCGTTCCGTGGACCGCGTTGTTCGGTGCTGCCTTCGTGCTGGTTTGCGACATCATCGGCCGGACCATCAGGTTCCCCTACGAGGTGCCGGTTGGCATGGTCATGTCCGTGCTCGGCGCCATCCTGTTCCTCTTCCTGCTCCTGAGGAAACGCAATGCCTGAAACTCCTGTGACCCCGGCGACGGCCTCCCATATCCGTCCAATGCCCGACGGCGGCAGGCCGGGTCCGCGGCCATGGTCGCCGTCGCGCTGGCGTGATGCCGTCCGAAGCACCCCGCCGGGACTGGTGATCGCCGTAGTGGCGATTGCCGCCGTCGTGCTGGTTGCTGTTTTCCTGACAATCGACCTCAAAGGGAACATCGCGTACGTCCTGCCGCGTCGGGTCATCAAGGTCTCCGCGATGCTGCTGGTGGCCGTCGCGGTGGGCGTGTCCACGCTGCTGTTCCAGACAGTGACGGCGAACCGGATCCTGACGCCGTCCATTATGGGCTTCGATTCGCTGTACATTCTGGTGCAGACCGGCTTGGCTTTCGTGGCCGGAGCTGCAACGCTGGCCACGGCGCCGTCCACGCTCAAGTTCGGGGTGGAGATCCTGCTGATGATGGGGTTCAGCGCCATCCTGTACCGGTGGATGTTCACAGGTGCCACGCGATCGCTGCACCTGCTGTTGCTGGTGGGGATTGTGCTGGGGACCTTGTTCCGGGGGTTCTCCTCGCTGCTTCAGCGGCTCAT